>JAGRPB010000405.1 GCA_020439945.1 Verrucomicrobiia bacterium | reverse complement strand
TGCAGATCATGCACGGTGACCGGATCGACGGCCGCGCGGTAACCGATTTCATCGGTTTCGCCGAAACTCGTGCCGCCCCGGATGCCGCCGCCGGCCATCCAGAGGGAGAATCCCCAGTGGTTGTGATCGCGCCCGAGCGTCGCGCCGCCGCCGGAGGTGCCGAGTTCGACGGTCGGGGTGCGGCCGAATTCGCCCGAACAGAGGATGAGGGTTTCTTCGAGGAGGCCCCGCTGATCGAGGTCGGTGATGAGGGCGGCGAGTCCCTGGTCGCATTGGCGACCTTGCGATGGGCCGATTTGATGTTGTTGTGGCTGTCCCAGGGCTGGCTGCTGCCGTGCCAGGTCTGGACGAAGCGGACGCCGCGCTCGACGAGGCGGCGGGCCATGAGGAGTTGGCGATTCTGCGGTCCCTCGCCGTACATCTCGCGGATGTGCTTGGGTTCCCGATCGATGTCGAAGGCGTCGGTGGCCTCGATCTGCATCCGGTAGGCGAGATCAAAGGACTCGATGCGCGCTTCCAGCGCGGCCTCGTCGGGACGCTGATCGAGGTGGCGAGCGTTCACTTGCCGGAGCAGATCGAACTGACGTCGTTGTTCCGCCTGGTCGAGGCGGCC
>JAGRPB010000404.1 GCA_020439945.1 Verrucomicrobiia bacterium | reverse complement strand
CACCGACCTTGCGCCGCACGCGTCCGACGAGCACCTCCACCGCGTTGGATTCGCGCTCGAAATGCTCGGCCTGCAGATGCTCCGCCAATTCCTGCTGAGGGACCGTGCGCCCGGCATTGTGCATGAGATAGGACAGCAGGCGATACTCCTGCGGCGACAGCGACAATGCCGACCCGTCACGCATGACACGCATCTGGCGGGTGTCGAGGGTGAGGCCGGCAACGCTGATCGCCGGTGCGCCGTGGCCGTGGCTGCGGCGGATGATGGCGCGCAGGCGCGCCAGCAGTTCCTCCACCTGGAACGGCTTCGGCAGGTAGTCGTCGGCACCGGTATCGATGCCTTCGACGCGCTCGCTCCAGGAGCCGCGCGCCGTGAGGATCAGGACCGGCATCTGGCGACCGCCGGCGCGCCAGCGCTTGAGAACCGACAGGCCGTCCATGCGCGGCAGGCCTAGGTCGAGCACGATGGCGGCGTAATCCTCGGTGTCGCCCTGGTACCAGGCCGTCTCGCCGTCGCCGACCGTGTCAACGACGTAGCCCGCCGCCTCGAGGGCGGCCTTCACGTCGCGCACGATGCGCTGGTCGTCTTCGACAAGCAGGATACGCATGTCAGTCGTCCG
>JAGRPB010000403.1 GCA_020439945.1 Verrucomicrobiia bacterium | reverse complement strand
CGACAAAGCCCTGTCGGCGGACATGCACGACAACTCACCGCTTCCGCCGCAAGATCTTATCCGCGACATCATAAGCCGCCTTCTCGAGGGCGCCGATCCCGTCAATGGGGGGCTTGGCCAGGCCCCCAAATTCCCCAATCCATCGGTTCTTGATTTCTTCTGGCGGCATGCGCGCGCCGGCAACGAGGCAGCGCGCGACCATGTCATACTCACCCTGCGCCGGATGTGCCTTGGCGGGATCTACGATCACATCCGGGGCGGTTTCTGCCGTTACAGTGTCGATGAGAAATGGCTCGTGCCGCATTTCGAAAAAATGCTCTACGACACCGCACAGCTGATACCGCATCTCGCCCGCGCCTGGTCGCAAACGAGTGACGATCTGTTCCGCGACCGAATCGTCCAGTCGGTCGAATGGCTCGATCGCGAAATGTGGATCGAAGGTCAAGGCTATGCGTCCAGCCTAGATGCCGACTCGGAAGGCCGTGAAGGGGCTTTCTACGTCTGGACCCCGGATGAGATCACAGAGGTCTTGGGTTCGAAGGCAGCGCGTTTCTGCGCCCTCTATGACATAACGCCCGCCGGCAATTTCGAAGGCCGCTCCATTCCCAACCTGCTGCTCA
>JAGRPB010000402.1 GCA_020439945.1 Verrucomicrobiia bacterium | reverse complement strand
CGCAGCCGCCGTACCGCGTCGCTGAAGAAAAACAGGAGTCGCTCAGCGCCCGGGTTCGCTCAATTCGCGATCAAGTCCCCAAAGTTATGGTCATGGCCGATCAGCAGGAATGGCGACCGACGTTTGTACTCAATCGCGGACTCTACAACGATGTGACGGATGTCGCCGTCGACGCTGATGTTCCGACAAATCTGCCGCCGCTGCCGCAGGAAACGTTCGCAACGCACGCCAACCGACTCGACCTTGCCCGCTGGCTGGTCTCAAATGACAACCCGCTTCCGGCACGCGTCTTTGTGAATCGAATCTGGCAGCAGTTCTTCGGCACCGGCCTGGTCAAAACGACTGAGGACTTCGGAATCCAGTCCGAGTTTCCTGAATACCCCGATCTGCTGGACTGGCTCGCCGCGGATTTTCGGGATCACGACTGGGACATCAAACATCTGGTTCGCCGGATCGTGACCAGTCACACCTACCGGCAGTCCTCAGCCGTCCAGGATTCCGGGAAGACCGACAGCGACGGTCAGCCGGTGTCACTGAACGAAATCGATCCGGAAAATCGCCTGCTGGCTCGGGGAGCAAGATATCGCCGGCCTTCGTGGATGCTTCGTGATCAGGCACTGG
>JAGRPB010000401.1 GCA_020439945.1 Verrucomicrobiia bacterium | reverse complement strand
AAGGGCGCATTCGGCGCCAGTGTTCCGGGCGAGAAGCCGACCGTGCCATCCGGCAGTGTAATGAAGAGCGGTAACTCGCCGTCGGGGCCGGCCGCCACTTCGATGGTGCCGCCACCCGGCAGCGGCACGGTGACCGTTGGCGGAGTCGTATCGCCACCGCCGCCCGTGCCGGGATCGACCGTTCCTCCGGGACCGCCACCGGTTCCCGCGCCGGCATTGCCACCAGCGCTGCCGGCTCCGCCGCCCGCAGTTCCGCCTCCGGGCGTGCCGGGGTCCACCGGCGGACCCGCTTCCAGCACCGTGATGGTGTCGTAGTAGAGGCTGTAGTTGCCCAGCGTCGTGTTGTAGTTGGAGGTGTCCGGCGTCGCCGTCGTGGTCAGCAGGTTGGTGCCCCAGTTGGACAGGTTATCGTGCTCGTTGGGCGTCAGCACCTCGATACCATTGGTGTCCAACTGGTGGATCACATATTCGTCGATCTGCTGGTTCAGCGGATCGACATTGGCCCCGGCATAAGCGGTGCCGTTGAGCGAACTACCCACCAGCTGGTTGCTGGAGCGAAGCGGCAGGTAGAGCCGCAGTTCGCCGTTCGGATCGGACGCGAGCACGCTGTCGGCATCGCCC
>JAGRPB010000400.1 GCA_020439945.1 Verrucomicrobiia bacterium | reverse complement strand
GTCTATGCGCAGCGCGCCAAGGGTTCACGCTTTATTGATGTGGATGAGAACGAATATATTGATTGGGTCAACGCCGTGGGCGCCGTGATTTTGGGCCATGCCGATGAAGCAGTGGATGATGCAGTCAAAGAGCAGATCGACCGCGGCAGCCTTTACACACTCAATAGTCCACTGGAACTAGAGCTGGCCGAAGAGCTGTGCGCCACGCTGCCCAGCGCCGAAATGGTGCGCTATACCAAGGGCGGCGGTGAGGCGTGCGCCGTGGCGGCGCGCATAGCGCGCGGCGCCACCGGCCGCGATAAGATTCTCATCTGTGGCTATCACGGCTGGCACGATTGGTATCAGGCAGCGAATTTTGGTGTAGATCCGGAGAGCGGTGAATACCCCTTTGCCGGCATTGAGCCCATTGGCGTTCCCAAGGCGCTGGCGGGCACCGTCATCCCATTCAGCTATGGCAACTTGACCCAATTGGCGGAATTACTCGAGCAACATGGGGGAGAAGTGGCGGCCATCATGATGGAGCCGGCCCGCTCGACATTGCCGCCTGCCGATTATCTTGCGGGGGTACAAGCGCTAGCCCGCGCCCACAATGTGATCCTGATTTTCGACGAAGTTTCTTGCG
>JAGRPB010000399.1 GCA_020439945.1 Verrucomicrobiia bacterium | reverse complement strand
GATCAGATTCTGGACACGATGGACATTGAACGAGAGCGCGGCATTACGATTAAGTCCAACTCCGCCACTTTTGAGTACACAAGCAAGGAAACCGGCGAAGTCTACACGTACAACCTGATCGATACTCCAGGGCACGTCGACTTCACGTACGAAGTTTCGCGCTCGCTGAAAGCCTGCGAAGGCGTGCTTTTGATCGTAGACGCCACTCAGGGTGTCGAAGCGCAAACTCTGGCAAACCTGTATCTGGCCATGGAACTTGATCTCAAGATCATCCCGGTGATCAACAAGATCGACCTGCCGGCGGCCGACGTGGACCGCTGCCTGAAGCTGATCGAAAACACGCTCGGCCTGGATCCGACCGAAGCGCTATCGGTCTCCGCCAAGACGGGACTCAATGTGGAGCAGGTGCTCGAAGCGATTGCGCGACTCATACCTCCGCCGAAGGGCGAACCCGACGCGCCGCTGCGTGCGCTGATCTACGATTCGTATTACGATAGCTATGCCGGTGCGGTCATGAAGGTGCGCCTGTTCGACGGGGCCTTAAAGAAGCAGGACCGCATCAAGATCATGAGCACGGGCAAGTCCTTTACGGTCACGGAACTCGGTTACGCCTGCCTCGGTCA
>JAGRPB010000398.1 GCA_020439945.1 Verrucomicrobiia bacterium | reverse complement strand
AGTTATGCCGCCGCCGACGACACGCCAGGGTTTGAGCGGCGAGCAAAAGGCGAAGCTCCGGCAGTGGATTGCCGGCGGGGCAACGTATGAAGAGCACTGGTCTTTCGTGCCTCCTGTGAAGGCGGAACTGCCACCCATAGCGACGAGGCTCGGCGCCGCACACGACGCAATCGCGACAAGTGGCACCGCGACTACGCAGAACGCCATCGACCACTTCGTGCTCGACCGATTGAAGCGTACAGGTTTAACTCCTAGTCCACTGGCGAGTCGGCCAACCTTGATCCGACGCCTCTCGTTCGACCTCACCGGATTGCCGCCGACGCTTGTCGAAGTCGATGCCTTCAGCAACGATGTATCGGACGCTGCCTACGAAGCCGTAGTTGACCGCCTGTTGCGGTCTGAACGCTACGGCGAGCACATGGCGAGATATTGGCTCGACGCGGCACGTTACGCGGACAGCAATGGCTATCAATATGATACAGAGCGAACCATGTGGCCCTGGCGAGAGTGGGTGATCAACGCATTTAACAGCAATATGCCGTTTGATCAGTTCACCGTTGAACAGCTTGCTGGCGACTTGCTGCCCGAGGCGACGACACAGCAGCGTCTGGCGACGGGCTTCAAC
>JAGRPB010000397.1 GCA_020439945.1 Verrucomicrobiia bacterium | reverse complement strand
AGTCTGGGGCTTGACACATAGCAGCACCGTTTCCGCCTGAGCCGCCACCGCGGCATTCGATCCTGCCGCCACGACTCCGTAATCGGCGACCATCGCATCGACGGCTTCCGCATACGCATCGTGCGCAAAAACTTCCTGAGGCGAGTAAAGTCCCGCTTCCAGAATTCCGCCGAGCAGGGCACGGCCCATTTTTCCACAGCCAATGATACCGAGAGTCATGGATCGTATTTCGACGTGGAAAGCGCGGCTGTCCAGTGACCATCGCCGGTGTCGCTATGACCGTGACTCGATCGACTCAAGAGGGTATGGTCGCCGACTCAACCCTGTTGACTCGCCTGTCCTCATGAAACGGTGCATCCTCTTCCTCGCTCTGTCGGTGTGCGCACCTTCCGTCGAGGCCCATCTTTTTCTCTACGAAAATGTGGAATGCAATCTTCACGACACCAGAAAAACGCGAATCGAATTCTCGATCCACGCGCCCGAACTGCCAACGGCCGTGGCGAGAGGAATCGATCCCGCCTCGGTCGATGAAACCTGGCTGCAGGGACTCGATAAAGAAACGATCGAGGTTTTGAAGAACGAAGCGGGAGCTTTCATTCGAGAAACCTTTCTTCTTCAGCTGGGAAA
>JAGRPB010000396.1 GCA_020439945.1 Verrucomicrobiia bacterium | reverse complement strand
CGGCTCTGGTGATCGTAGGCGTACTCGAGGCGATGCGTGCCGTCCCGGGCCTCGGCGGCGACGAGGCGGTTCTCGGCGTCCCAACGGTAGGTGAAACGAGCGTCGGCGACGAGGTTGCCGTCGGCGTCGTGGGTGGGGGATGTCTCGCGCGGAGCCGCGGAGGCGCTGAGACTTTTTTCCTGAATCAGGGTGTATTGGTTGAGGGCGTTGGTCGTGTAGGTCGCTTCGGTTTTCTTGCTTCCTTCCTCAACCGCGTTGCGGCTTCGATTGCCGATGGCGTCGTAGGCGTAGGTGAAAGTTCGGTTTCCGGTTTTCGGTTCAGAGTTTCCGGTTGGGGCTTGGGCGGACACGGAGGTCCGCCGTCCCGTTTCGGTTGGGGCGTAAGTGGCGCCGATGACTTCGGAGCGGGTGTTGTAGGCGACCTCGACGGCGGCGGGGGCGCTGAAGGTGTCGAAGGCCAAGCCGCTCATCCCGATGTGGGCGCGCCGGCCGAGGGTGTCGTTGGAATACGTGTATTGGGAAACCACGGATTTCGCGGATGCCACGGATGAAGGGGCGGGATCGGTTGGCTGTTGGCCGGGGCTTGGCGGGGGCGCGGCGTTTTCGGCCCGGCGATCCACGGGCAGGGAT
>JAGRPB010000037.1 GCA_020439945.1 Verrucomicrobiia bacterium | reverse complement strand
CCCCGTGTTTGTCGAGGTAGGCGGTGCCTTTCTGCAGCGTGTCGAGAACCGTGGCCATGAGGAGCGTGGCCTCACCTCTTTCACGTCCCGCCTCCCTCTGCAAGAGCGACCTGTACGCGCTCCATTCCACACTTGACGACCATGGCACCCATCGTCATCGTCGCGACAGTGTTCCAACGCGTCTCCCAGACCCTCGCCATCGCCGCGGTGATTTCCGTTTCCGGATTTCATCTCATCGGCATGCAGGCCGGCGCTTGGGCGCTGATGCTCTGGGAGCAACAGAACAGCGACCACCCGGGATCGATCTCCCAAATCGCCGTGGAAATCGTCTCCGGCGCGAATCCCTGCCAGCGCTGCCTGATGACCCGCGCCGCCAGTCTCGAGTCGCACGAGAACGGTTCGGAGGAGCGGGGTTCCAATCATCACGAGACCACCGAACTGCGGCTGGTGCCCACTTCCTACCGGAACTTTCGCCTTGTGCCGCCGTCGCCGCTTCTTGCCTCGGTCGCTGTGGAGACGGACGCCAAACCCGGCACTCAGCTCGAATCGCCGCCCACCCCGCCGCCTCGAGTCGGCGTCACGTTTCACGCGGCCTGAATCGCCGCCTCGACAGGAGCGCGTCCGACGGTTTCGGCATGCGCTCGCGAGGTGGTGCCGCTCGCTCCCTCGGGCACCCGCCCGATAGGTTTTCCCTGGTTCCGGACGACCGCAATCTTTGTCATCCGGGCTCTCTCTGAAATTTCTCATCAACCTTTTTCAAACATTCGCACCATCATGAAAAAATCATTCATCCTCAGTCTGCTGCTCGGCCTCGGCGCGAGCCAGCTCTCCCACGCCGGCGACGTCGCCGACGCCATCGATGCCAAGGCGCCCATCGCCTCCGGCGGCACCTGTTTCGATTTCCCGTGGGATGCCTCCCGGGTCGATTCCCACGCGCCCATCGGCGTGATGGCCGACCACACCCACGAGGCCGGCGAGATCATGCTCAGCTACCGATACATGTACATGCACATGGACGGTCACCAGGCCGGCACCGACAGCCTCTCGACCCACCAGGTCTTCCAGCGCGGCTATGCCGTCGCGGCGGAGGAAATGGACATGCACATGCACATGTGGAGCGCCATGTATGCGCCCACCGACAACCTGACCTTCATGGCCATGCTCAACTACGTGGAAAAGGACATGGAGCTGGTGGCCAATCCCCACGGCATGATGCACGGCCACGACATGGGCCACGGCGGCGGGCACACGGGTCGCTTCGGACACAGCAGCGCGGGCCTCGGCGATTTCAGCCTCGGCGCGCTCTACAAGCTCTATGACGATCGCGCCCAGCGAGTCCACGCCGGCCTCGCCCTCAACTTCCCCACCGGCGATGTCGAGCAGAAGCAGGACGGCGTCTACCTGCCCTACGGCATGCAACTCGGTTCCGGCACCTGGGATCTCTCCCCCAGCCTGACCTACCTCGGCCAGTGCAACGACCTCTCCTGGGGCGCCCAGGGCAAGGGCACCTTCCGGCTCGAGGATGAAGGCGACAGCGGATTCTCCTACGGCGACGCCGTCGACGTGACCGCCTGGACCGCGCTTCGCCTCTGCGACTCCGCCAGTATCTCCGGCCGGCTCGGCTGGCACTACGAGGACGACATCGACGGCCACTACAACGGGGCCCACAACCACGTCGCCCCGCCGCATTTCCAGCAGAACTACGGCGGCCACACCCTCGAAGCCGGCATCGGCCTGAACCTGAAGGCCGTCAGCGGTCCGTTGAAGGGCCACCGTCTCGCCATCGAGGCCCTGACCCCGATCTATCAGGATCTCAACGGCGTCGGCATGGACCGCGAGTACAGCCTCGTCGCCGGTTGGCAGTTTGCTTTCTAAGCGAGCGATCGCTGATCGCAATCCAGGGGGAAATGGCCCGCCACCGATTCGTTCGGGGCGGGTCGTTTCATTTTTCGATCTGGCTGATTCAACAGGGTTGGGTCCGGCATCGCACCCTCTTGAGGGTCGACTACCCCAAACGATGGATCGAGACCGAAACGATCGCTCACCCGGGACGGGTCGGTGCTTCCTCCAAGGGCAATTCCCAGATCAATTGCACCTCATCGGGCAAATCGGGGTAGGCGAATCGATGGACATGAAGGAGGACGCACCCTTGGGCCGCATAGAAACGGCAAGCCGGTACGTTGGTGTTCTGGGTTTCCACCCTCAGTAACCGACAACGCCTGTCTCTCGCCCACGCAACCGCCGCGGAAAACAGCGCTGAGCCGATGCCTCGTCCTCGCTCATCGGGGTGCACCCGGATATCCCAGAGAACGACGAAATCCTCCCTCCCCTCCAGCAGCTCCAACCCCTCGGTCCGCCAGGCCAACACGCAGCCACCGATTCGACGTGGTCCATCGAATGCGGAAATCACGCCCCAGTTGGAAACGTTCCAGTTACGCGCCCACCGTGAGGGCCCTTCCCCCGCCAGCGCATCGTAGTCCTTGGTGTAGGGGACTTGAATGGCTCGTTCTTCGAGAGAAACCCCGCCGCGATTTGTATTCTGGCAGACCACCTCGAAAATCCCCGCAACCCGATAACTGATCGGTACTTTCCCGTATTCTTCCCAGTTTCGAATCGAATCTTCGACGATGGTGAAATCGGGAGCCATGGGGAGGTTCTGGTGCGTCAAAAGATACAGGTCCCCTCGTTAGCGGCGGGGTTTCGTCGGCAAAATCGGTGGATGGGATGCATGGAGGAAAAAACACCACCGATCATCTCGTCACGAAACAGACGCGGTCGATCAAACTTGGTCACCCTATCGGAAAGCCTCTGCCTGATCCCAAAATGCTTTGCCTCCCACGTGACTGTCTCACCGTCTTCGAACAACCCCGCAATCCGACCGGCGACAGCTCTCTCATTTGAGTCCTCCGTGCTTGGCATGTGGGCGTCAATGCTTCGAGCCAGGTCGAAAACGCGATCGATAGGAGCATCGATTTGCGTTTCAAGTTCGATCAAGGGCATGTTTTGAAGAGCGTCAGAGCGACGTCACTGCCTGCCGACAGCTCGCTCCGACATAGGGGTAGAGGTTTGATCGACATTCGGAAAGCCGGATACATTCCGATTTGGGATGTGTCTTCTAAGCCACACGCCCTTCAAACTAATTTTTTTCCCTTCACCGCCAGCCGCTGAAGTCGCTCTGGTCGAGACCCCATTCGGGATCGAAGAGGAAACTCAGGTAGAGACTCACGGCGTAGTCCTCGTAGGCGGCGGTCTTGGCGTAGCCGGCCTGGGCTCCGAGGCGCCAGTGCTGGTTCAGCTCGAAGAGGGTTTGCAGGCGGGCGGTGAAGATGGCTCCGCTGTCGCTGGAGGCATCGTAGAAGCGACCGTCGGGCGCGTTGGGCAACACGGGGGCGCTGGCGGTGTCGTGGGTCTGGGCGCCGACGCCGAGGAAGCCCTCGGCCAGCCACGCGCCGCCGGTTTCGGTGAGGAAACTCACGCCGAACATGCCCTGGTAGAGCGAGTCGGGACTGAAGTAGCCGCCGTGGCCATAGGTGAACTGGCTGAGGTTCTTGTCGTAGGATTCGAAGTGGAAATTCGGCCCGATGGCGACGTGATCGAAGCCGGGCACGTCGAGCTGGTAGTTGAGCCCGAGATCCGCCGCCACGGCGGTGTTGTCGGCGACACCTTCGCCGGTGAGTCGACTGAACTCGAAAAGCCCGTGCGCGCCCCAGTTCTCACCCAGTTCCACCGCTCCGTCGGCCCGGACGCCGCGCCGCACCACGCGACCCCATTCGTCACCGGTGTAGGGATCGGTCATGCCGGTGTAGGAGAGCAACGATTCCTCCACCGACTCGGAGAAGCCCTGGATCCCGGCGGCGGCCCGCTCGCCCTGCCACTCGATCCCG
The DNA here is from genome assembly GCA_020439945.1 of Verrucomicrobiia bacterium. Lineage (GTDB taxonomy): Bacteria > Verrucomicrobiota > Verrucomicrobiia > Verrucomicrobiales > DEV007 > JAEUHH01. Next base: position 33,108 of record JAGRPB010000037.1, on the reverse strand, counting down.
ATCGCTCCCACCGCGGCGGCGGAAATGTCGGCCCCGATGGGCGTGGTGCCGATCTCCGCGAAGAAGGCGCGATCGCCCTCTTCGAATCGGTAGGCCAGGTAGGGCTCGACCAGGGTGTCGGTCTCGGTGACGAAGGGCTTGGGATCGAGAGTGCTGTCAGCGCTCCCGACGAGACGGCGACTGTGGAAATCGCCCGCGTCGAGACTGAGCGCGTGAACGCCAAAGGTGAGTGACTGCTTGTCGCCCGCCCCGAATACAAGCGTGGTCTGCACGGTCGGCAGGTGAGTCACGCGCAACCGGTCCAGCCCGCCGTCGCCCTCCTTGACCCGGAATCCGCCGCCGCCATCGATGTTCGACGATTCGGGAACGACCTGGCGTCGGCGGTCGATGGGATCGCCCGAGAAATGCGCCGCCCCGGCCGCGGCAATGGACGGCCCCATGGCGCCGCGAAATGAGTCCGGCGGGGCATGACTGTCCACCGATTCCCGGGAGGTGGCGGGTGCCTGGTCGAACTGCTGCTCGGCCATGGCCAGTTCACGCTGACGCTCACGCTCGCGCCGCTGTTTTTCCTCCTCGGCTTTCGCCGCGGCGAGCAGGACGGGCTCGGACGCGGTCGCCAGCGGACCGCCGAGTTCGTCGCTGATTTTGGCGAGTTCGTTGGTCTTGCCCGATTGCTGCAGGCTGTTGACAAGTCCCTCGGCGCTGTCGCGATCTTTGCCTTCCCGATAGAGTTTCTCAAAAAGCTCAGCCGACTGGTCGAACTCGCGATTCTGGTAAAGGGCCCAGGCTTTGACCCGTTCCCCACTGCGTTCCAGAGGCGCGGTTTTCTCGGCTTTTTCGACGAGATCGAGACTGGCGCGATGATTGCCGTCGTCGCGGGCCTCGGTTGCCTGCTGGAGCAGATCGGCCGATTCCTCCCGGGCGACGGCCTCGGTATCGAGATCGGCGGAGCGGGAAATGGCGCGGGCTTCCTCGTATTCCTGCCGGGCGACCGCGGTTTCCACCCGACTGGCCGCGATGGAACGACGGACGGCGGCGATGGAATCCTCGGAGTCGGGAAACCCGTCGAGCAACGTTTCCGCCTTCTCCAACTCACCGTCATTCACCAGTTGCTGACCGGTCGTCGAGACCGCCTTGACCACGATGCCGGGACCTTCGGGAACCAGCGCGGCGTGTTCCTTGGCGATGCGATAGGCACCCAGGGGTTCGCCGGAACGATAGACGCTCATGACCAGGCCTTCGGCGGCTCTCTTCGATTGGGAATCGAACTGCAACGCTTTCTGAAACCACTGCCGGGCGCTTTCCCACTGCCGATCGTCGAAGTAGGCCCATCCGGTTTCCAGCGCCCCGGCGGCGTCGCGGTTTTCGACGATCGATTCGCGCCGCAGTTGTCCTTTGGCGCCCGGATCATCGGGTTCGACGGAATCGTCCACCGGCGCCGGCGCCGGAGCCGGGGGCGCGTCGGGGTCGGGCGTCTCGCCGGTCCGGATGGCCGCCACGGGCTCGGGATCGGGCAGTGATTCACCGGTCGCCATCACCGCGCTCCCGGGTGCGGCGACGGCCGCCCTCGGTTCCAGCGCATTCTCCTGCGCCGACGCCAGCCCCGCGAAGGCCGGTGCGGTCAGGAAAACGAGAATGACGCTGCGGGACAACATTCGTGATTTAAAAATGCGAAGGATCAGCCGTGATGGCGGGAGAGCTTGTCGAGTCGGGCGGTCCGGCGGGCGGCTTCGCGAAGACGTTTGCCGCGGGAGACGCGGCGATTGCCGTTTCGCTTGGTCACGCCCACCGCGGCGGGATCGGGATCGTGCACCGGTTGGCGCAGCAACCAGAAAACGATGGCGGCACCGGCGGCGCCAAAGAGCAGACTGAGCCAGGGGACCGCTTTTACCAAACGCCAGAATCGCAACAGCCAACCTGGCTCGCCGATCTCAAAGGACGCGGCCAAACGCTGAAAACGTGCGGAATCGCCGCCGGGTTCCCACGTCACCGTGTCCCCGTGAAGCGTGCTCCAAAATTCGGGACGAATCATTTCGTTGACGCGTTCCTCGAGCAGCACGCGATCTCCCGCAGTGATGAAGCCCGCGGCACGACCAGGCTTGAGGGGGGATTCGAACTGGGTCAGGACCCCTTGGCGGCCCATCAACTCTCCGGGGCCGAACAGGTTGGCGAGCGGCGACTTTTCCACCAGAGAGCCAGGCAGCGCGTCGCGATCGCCCAGCGCGATCCAGTGGCGGCCGGGGCGCGGCTCTTTATCGACCACATCCAGAGTCGTGACCAGGTCACCGGCGACCTGGGCCAGTTTTCCCGCAATCATCCAGGCACAGGCGATCGTCTCGCTGTCCCGGTGCGCGACCCAGAGATCGCATCCCGCCACCACCGGTCGGCCGGTCGCTCCCGGAAAGCCTTCGCGACTCCAACGGGCCAGGTCGGGCATCTGGAGCCGACGGCTCTCGATGTGGCCGGTCGGCGCTGGATCTTTCGCGCCGATGTTCCAGTGGCTCACGTCGATCCGCGGCAGGGACGGCATTTTCTCCGAATGAAAGACGAAAGCTCTCACCGCCCGATCCACGCCCTCGGTCTCGGTGCCGGAGAGCACTAGCAGGAAATGTCGCTCGTCGTTCGGATGCGGATAGACGCCGATGAAGCTGGAGGTGATGTGATCGCAAAAGTTCTGGGGCAGAATCCCGATGAGTTCGTCGCGCGTGCCGATGACGAGTTCGTCGCCCACCGGGGAGAGCCGGTCGTCGTGTCGCACCGACAAGGGGCGATCGCCGTGCCAGAGCGCGATTCGTTGCACGGCGCGGGCACCCCATTTCAGATGAGCCTGACCGGTCGCGTAAATCGGCGCCGTCACCACGGTCAGCGTGTATTGATTCCAGAGCCGCTGATCGACCAGGGTGCGAACTTCGTCGAGGCGCGGCTTCAGCGGACGAAGCCGGTAGTCGAGCGCGATCCAGGATTTGGCGGGATCGACCTGGGTCCACGGTTCGATTTCGGCCTCGTCCGAATCGAGAAGCGCATCCGCGGATCCGTCGTTTCGCTGCTCCGCGGAAATGCGCAACCGATAGCGATCGACCGACGGTTCATCGCTGGGAAGCCGACCCGACAAGCGTCCTTCACGACGCAGTCCCCCGATCCGGCCGGAGGCGATCTCGCGATCATCCCAGCGAACCCTGAGTCGGGAGCGATCCGAACGAATGCCGACCGCGTGAAGATAGTCGATCTCCACTTCGCCGCCGACGAGTTCGATCCGGGGATTCAGGGGAATCTCGAGATCGATGCCGCTCCGCGATCCCTCCAGCGAGATCGGCTCGGCCGAGTTCACGAAATCCGACAGCGGACGGCGAACCTGAAGCGAGTCCTCGACCAGTTCCGCCAAGGCGTGTTCGTGAGTTTCATCCGCATCAGCGTCCTTCGAGAGGAAGACCGCCATACCCAACACGCCGACGACCACCGGACAAAGGGCGAAGAACTTCGCAGCGAAGCACCCGGACCCATCGTCACTGGAAAAAAGGATCGTCATGAAAAATCGAAAGAGGGAGTCAGGCACCCATCGGCGCCTCCGTGCGCGGCAGCCGACCAGCACCAAGGCACCACAAATAATTTAAGATTTCTGAAATAATACCTCAACTCAATTATTCATAAAAACGAGATAAACAAGGGATTCCGGCAGAATCGAAGAAACCTTTCGGCAAACATGGAGAGATTTTTGTCTTGTTAATAATTTTTATAAATATTAAACTTTTCAGACTAATGAAGGTGCTCATCGTAGAAGACGATCCCGCGACCGCCCGACTCCTCGAAGGAGTTCTCCATCGGGAGGACCATGAAAGCGTCATCTGCTCGACGGCGGAGGACGCCTGCCAGCGAATGCTCGGCGAAGGGGGCGACGCCTGGTCGCTGGCGATCATCGATCTCGGTCTGCCCGGTCGCGATGGCCTGTGGTTCTGCCAGTGGGTCCGCGAGCAGTTCGGGAGCGAGGGGCCGTATCTCCTCATCGGGACCGGCGCCGATCACCAGGAAAAACTCTCGGTCGCCTTCGACGCCGGCGCCGACGACTACATCGAAAAGCCCTACCAGCCCCGCGCGCTGAGCCTGCGAATCGCCGTCGCCGCCGAACGCATCGACGCGCTCGAGGAAAAGGCGCGGCTCAGCACCGCTCTCGAACGGGAGCAACAGATGGTCACCGCTGTTTTCGAAACCGCACCGGCCTGCATCGTGGCCCTCGATTCTGAAGGTCGGCTCGCCAAGGTGAACGACGCGACAACCGAGCTGACCGGTTTCGACGAATCCGCACTGTCGGAAAAGCCATTCATCGAGGTCTTTTTTGACGAACGCGGACGCGAAGTCACCATCACCGAAAAACTCCGTGAACTGACCGCCGGGGAACGCGCCTCCTGCCAGTTTGAAACCCAGGTCGCCGGCGTGAACGGAACGAAACGGGATCTCGCCTGGGTATGCCGTCGTTCCTGTGAAACCGGGAGGAATTCGGAATCCGGCCTCATCGTCTGTGTCGGCGCCGATGTCACCGAACGTCGGCGTCTCGAGGCCCAATTGGCCTTTCTCGCCGAACGCGACCCCCTCACCCACCTGTTCAACCGCACCCAGCTGGATCCCTCCGTGCAACGCGCGCTCGACGCGACGCAGGAAGGACGCCCCTCGGCGCTGCTCTGTCTGGATCTCGATGATTTCAAGATCGTCAACGATAGCGCCGGCCACGCCGCCGGCGATGCGGTGCTGCAATCGGTCGCCCACCTGATCTCGCGACAGGTTCGTCCCAGCGACACCATCATTCGCCTCGGTGGTGACGAATTCGTGCTCGTGCTACCCGACACCAATCTCGAGTCGGCTCAGAACGTGGCGGAGCGCATTCGAAATTCGGTGCAGCATCTCGACTTTACCGCCGCCGGCCGAAGCCATCGCGTCACCACCTCGATCGGTCTCGTCGCCCTTCAACCGCGCATGACTCTCGAGGAGGCCCTGGCCTGCGCCGACAGCGCCTGCTATGCCAGCAAACGCGCGGGTCGAAATCTCGTCACCACCAGCAACGGACATGGCTCGGGGGAGAATTCCGAGGATCAGATGTGGCACGAACGGCTCCTCGACGCCATTGCTCACGACGCCATCGACTTGTGGCTCCAGCCCATCGTCTCCCTCCAGACCGGCGAAATCGAATTCTACGAGGTGCTTCTCCGCCTGCCCGGTGCCGATGGCGCCTGCCTGCCCGCCCAGTTCCTGCCTCCGGCCCGGCGTTACAATCTGTTGCCCGAGCTCGACCGCTGCGTCGTCAGGAACGCCCTCGATCTCCTGCAATTCAATCCTTCGCTCCAACTGAGCATCAACCTGTCCGGCCGCACCGCGAGCGATCCCCGGCTCCCGGACTTTCTCATCAAGCAGCTCCGCCGAACCGGTGTGGATCCCGATCGCATCATCTTCGAAATCACGGAATCGGAACTGATCACCGACCTTCCCCTGGCCATGGAACGGCTCGCCACGCTGCGTGCGCGAGGATTTCGATTCGCCCTGGACGATTTCGGACGCGGCTACAGCAGCTTCAGCTATCTCCGCGATCTCCCGGTCGAGATCGTAAAAATCGACGGCTCCTACACACGCGATATCGCGGAAGATTCCGCCAGCGCCGCCTTCATCCGGGCCATCACCGAACTCTCCCACGCCATCGGACTTCGCTGCGTCGCCGAGCACGTGGAGGACGAGGATTCGACCGAAGTTCTCCGCCAGCTTGAAGTCGATTTCGCCCAGGGCTATCATCTCGGCCGTCCGCGGAGCTACCTCACCGAAGTGCCGAGCCGGAAATCTCGGACATCGCCCGACTCCGGACTGGTCCTGCCGAAGTGATTTTTTTCCGAAAAGGTCGCGGCGCTTTCCGTGACATTCGCGGCGAATCGGCAACCGGGGAATCCCGGGTGATCGCCGCTTCCACCTCAGTCGGCGAAGGTTACGTCGATTCGTGAACGGGCATGGAACCGTCTCCTCCGTTCCGTCTCCAAATCGTCACGTTTCCGCCAGGTCGAACAAGGTTTTTTAGTTCTAACGTTTCCGGGATCAAAGCGTCCAATACGGTGACCTTTTCCTCCCGTTTCTTGTCTCAGTTCCGCCTTCTTGTCTCAGTTCCGCCTTGATGAATGACGTTCTCCCAGAGCTGATCGAATCCGACATCGCCCGCCCCACCTCCCATCGTCGTTCTTTTCGGCTCTGGTTGCTGGTGGTGACGGGATTGGCGCTGGCGATCGTTGGTTGGACGCAGCGGAGTTTTCTCCTGTCATCCCTGGATCGACACGAAGACGACCTCGACGAATCCCTCCAGAAGGAAGTCGCTGAATTGACGGCGGAGCGCGACAACCTGGCCGCCGAAATCCAACGACTTCAACTCGGCGAATTCCAGGTCGATCCCGCCCTGGGATCGGATTTCGACGCGACTCGCGACTTGTCCGACGAAGTCGCCGGCCTCAACGAGCAGATCGAAACGCTCACCAACGAGAACGAGAATCTGAATTTCGAAATCGACCGCCGGGAAAGGGCCGCCGGACGGGAAATCGATCGCTTGAACGCCCAAATCGGCAATCTCGAATCGCTCGCCCGGGACGAGCGGGAAACCTGGAATGCGGAAAAAAAACGGCTCCTCGCCGCCAACGAAAACCTCGGCAAACAGAACGCCATCCTGAAAGACCGGCTCTCCAGCATTCTGGTCTCCTCGATCGATCTCCCCGAGGGCAGCAATGCCGAAGAAGCCCTCGACCGGGGAAACCTGGAGTTTGATGCGTTGGAGCAGAAGGTCGGCCTGCTCGAGACTCAACTCGCCGAATCCACCAAGCAACGGAACGTGCTGGCACGCTCACTTCAGGAAACCCGCGAAAGCCAATCCGCGATCGAAATGGTGACCAGCCTGAGCGCGGAATCGGGAGACCGGATGATGGCGGATCTGTCGGGACGCTTCGACGCGCTGAAACGCCAATCCGAATCGGCCCGTGAGAATTGGGAAAAGGAACGATCGAACTGGTCGAAGGAGCGGGCCGGTCTCGTCGCCACCCGTGACTCCCTGCGAGCCGACGTGGAATCGCTCCGCACCCAACTGGCCGCCCTGGCCACTTCCGGTTCGAGCGCCACACCGGAATCGGAACGGAAGAATGAGATCGCACCCGCGAGTCCCGAGACCGAAGAACCCATCGCCAACCGAGACACGTCGGAGCCGATTCTAATCGAAGAACCCGCCAACCTTTCCGAGCCGACCCGTCCGATTTTTGATCAACTGCGAGCCCTCGACGATTCGTCCATCGATCTGGAGAAAGCCTACGAGGCCATCTCGCGGGAGCAAGGCGGCAGACTGGCGCTCACGATTCCCTTCACCGCCGGCAGCGCTTCCCTCGACACACAGGCTCGCGAAAAGATCCGCGCGCTGGTGGATACCTCCCCAGAGGCCCGGTTCCTCGCCATCGGTTATGCGAGCGTGGATGGAAGCGAGGACGCCAATCGCGACCTCTCCTCGCGTCGCGCCTACGCCGCCGCGGAAGCCGTCGCCGAACTCGGACCGCAAAACCCGGTCGAGGCGGTCTACTTCGGTCAGACCCGACGGTTTGACTCGAGCCGCCGCGCCGCCAACCGGGTGGTGGAAATCTGGCAGATCGACTGAGACTCCCTCACTCCGACTTCGCTTTCGCGAAGTTCGCCTGGTGCCACTGCATCAGCTCCCGCCCGCGCTTTTCGTAGAAGCGCTGGGCGGAATGATCGACGCCCTCCGCGATGAGCATGTCGTGTTCGACGCCCAGCTCGTTCAGGTAGTCGGAAAACTTGAGATTGAACTCGTAGTTGAATCCGGCCGTTCCCACCCAGAGCCGAATCGGCAAATCGGGCCGGTCGTCCCGTTTCGCGAAGGCCGCCGCGAGATCCCAGGTATTGTAGCCGGGCGCAAACACCACCGACTCGCTCTCGGCTCCGTTGTTTTCCTGGACCGTTTTCTCCGGTCCGTATCCCGAACCGCCCGGCGCCGCGGAGACAAACAGTTCCGGATGCTTGAACAGGATCCGGGTCGTTCCGCGCCCGCCCTGGCTGAATCCCTCGATCGCCCTCCCCTGCTTCCCGAGGGTGCGGTAGGTCGCATCGATGTGCGGAATGGTTTCCTTGACGAAGACGTTCTCGCCGCTGCCGTTTTCCTTCTGCGGGTAGTTGTACCAGCTCATCGGGCCACCATTCGGAAACACGTAGATCGTCGGCTGAATTTCGCCCGACTTGATCGCCGTATCGACAAACTTGGACAGCGCCACGCTCTTGTATTCCCCACCGGGTCGACCGCCGTGGAGATGATAGACGACCGGATAACGCGTCTCCGCGTTCTTCGCGTCTTCGTATCCCGGCGGCAGGTAAATGTAGTAGCCGACTTCCAGCCCCATCGACGGACTCTCGAAAGTGCCGTGCTTCAGGCCCTCCGGCAGGTTCATCGATTTCAGTCGCGCTTCCGGAATCGGACTCACCCAACTGAACTTCGGCGCCGGCGCCTTTTTCTTTTTCCCACTTTCCTGGGCATGAACAACTCCCGGCGCAATCAAGGCGACGAGAAGAAAAAACCATGAAGCGTTTTTCATCACCGTTGGAAGCAAAAAGAAATCAGCGCCGATCAACGTCAATCAACGGTTCAAAGATCCCCGTCCGTCACCGCCCCCTCCGAGGCCGAACTCACCAGCTTGGCATACTTGGCCAACACGCCACGAGTGTAGTTCGGCTTGGGCTGCTTCCATTTCTTCTTCCGCTCGTCGAGTTCCTTTTTGGAAACGTGCAGCGTCATCTCGCGCTTCTCGGCGTCGATGGTGATCTCGTCACCGTTCTTGATCAGGCCGATCGGTCCGCCGACAAAGGCTTCAGGCGTGATGTGCCCGATCACGAAACCGTGACTGCCACCCGAGAAACGGCCGTCGGTGATGAGAGCCACGTCCTTGCCGAGTCCCTGCCCCATGATGGCGCCCGTGGGCCCGAGCATCTCCCGCATCCCGGGGCCGCCCTTCGGGCCTTCGCCACGAATCACGACGATGTCGCCCTTCTTGATCTTGCGGCCGAGAATGGCCTTCATCGCCTGCTCCTCGCCCTCGAACACCTTGGCCGTGCCCTTGAACTGGAGACCTTCCTTGCCGGAAATCTTCGCCACCGCGCCATCGGGCGCGAGGTTGCCGTAGAGAATCACGAGGTGCCCGTCCTTCTTGATCGGCTTGTCGAAGCCGCGAATCACGGTCTGACCTTTCGGGTAAGACGCCTTCACCTTCTTCAAATTTTCCGCCATTGTCTGACCGGTCACCGTCAGGCAGTCACCGTGGAGCAGCCCCTGGTTGAGGAGCATCTTCATCAGTGGCAGCGTGCCGCCGATCTCCACCAGCTTCATCATCACATGCTGGCCGCTCGGCTTCAGGTCCGCCAGCACCGGCGTCTTCTTCCCGATGCGGGTGAAGTCGTCGATCGACAGTTTCACCCCCGCCGCCTGGGCCATCGCCATCAGGTGCAGCACCGCGTTGGTGGAACCTCCAAGGGCCGTCACCACGGTGATGGCATTCTCGAAAGCCTTCTTCGTCATGATGTCCCGCGGTCGGATATTTTTCTGGATCAGGTTCACCACCGCCGCCCCGGCGTCGAAGCAATCCATCAGTTTCTCATCGCTGATCGCCGCCTGGGCCGAACTGTTGGGAAGGCTCATGCCGAGCGCTTCGATCGCGCTGGCCATGGTGTTGGCGGTGTACATGCCGCCGCAGGATCCCGCTCCCGGAATGGCCGTCGCGGTCACGCTGTCGAGTTCGCCGTCGGAGATTTCCCCGGCGGAATGTTTCCCGATCGCCTCGAACACGGACACGATGTCCACGTCCTGCCCGTCGTGGCAGCCGGGGCGAATCGTCCCGCCGTAAACAAAAACGCCGGGCCGGTTGAGCCGCGCCATCGCCATGACGCAACCGGGCATGTTCTTGTCGCAACCGCCGATGGCGACCACACCGTCCATGCCTTCGCAGCCGACCACCGTCTCGATGGAATCGGCGATCACCTCGCGGCTGACGAGCGAATACTTCATCCCCTCGGTGCCCATGGAGATGCCGTCCGAAATCGTGATCGTGTTGAATTCGATCGCCTTCCCGCCGGCGGCGTTCACTCCCTTGACCGACTCCTTGGCCAGCCCGTCGATGTGCATGTTGCAGGGCGTCACCATGCTCCAGGTCGATGCCACGCCGACGATCGATTTCTGGAAATCCTCGTTCTCAAACCCGACCGGATAGAGCATCGCACGGCTGGCGGCGCGGTCCGGACCGTCGAGCATGGGACCGGAATACTTGCGGTGAGCGGGCGAAGTGGAGGCGGCGGATTTCGCCGCTTTGCCTGCGGATTTCTTGGAAGCTTTCTTGGCCATGAGGGGAGAAAAAATGCGGGTTGGGAAGAAACCTCAACGATTCGCCACGCCCGACCGAGCGTCAAGGCGGGAAAGGCACCGCTTCCCGTCTCGGGTCGGCGTTTACCGGATCCATCGGCGAATCCCCTTGGCCGTTCTCCTTCATCTCGATCCCGACAGGTTTGATTGACGATGCGGCAGGAAGAATTCAGGATCGGCAACGTGCCCGATCCCGCGGAATTCTCTGAACTCGACATCAACCCCGCCCACCTGGCCCACGAAGTCCGCAACCTGCGCCGACTCGTCATCGCCATGCTGGTGCTGGCTTTGGTCGGCCTCACGCTGGCTTCGTTGCATTCGTTTTTCTCCATCGTCCGTCACGAGCAGATTTTTCAGGAAATGCTGGGGCCCACCCCCCTGCCGGCGGCGACCCAGATCACCCTTCGCATCGGCTCGTTTCCGATCGTCCTCTACGCCATCGCCCTGCTGCCCATCGCCTCCATGGTTTGGCTCTGGCTGGAAAGGCACCGACCGGCGGCCCCTGTCTTTGCCATGTTCTGCCTCTGCGTCCTCCTGATGCTATTCCTGATCTGGACTCAGATGACCCTCGCCTTTCCGATGCAGCAGATCGTGACGAGCCTGTGAGATCTGGCGGCTTGCCATGGATACTGTTCATGAATACAGTGTTCCTCTGTGAGCACGAACACGAACCTTGCCGACAACCGACTTGATGCGGTCGTTCAGTTGCGCGGATTGTTGCGGGAACGCTTTCCCGAAGCGCATCGTCATGGACCAGCGTCTTCGCCGCCGGTGGCGATGCTTCCGGACCCGGCGGAACCCGAAAACGCGATGCTTCCGGAACATCCGCTCGGCGTCGGCCTGCTCGACCAACTCGATGACGGTCGCGGGATCCCGCCGGGAACGTGCGTGGAGATCGTCGGACGGCGCCCGGGCAGTGGAGGCGCCTGTCTCATCGCGGGGCTGATCCAGGCGGCGACCACGGGCGAAAACCCCCATCCACTCGCCCTGATCGATGGCGCGGACAGTTTCGATCCCTGCGCGATGAGCGACGCGCCCGACGCCTCGGCCGCGCTCTGTCGGCGTCTGCTCTGGGTGCGCTGCCGGCATCGGATCGATCACGCTTTCAAGGTCGCCGACCTGCTCCTGCGCGACGGCAATCTCCCGGTGGTGATGCTCGACCTGCAACTCTGCCGGATCGGCGAAGTGCGGCGCGGCATTCCCGGCGGCAACAGCGCCTGGTATCGGCTGCGATCACTCGCGGAAAACACCGGCTCCGTGTTTCTCGCGTTCACCACCGAACCGATCATTCCCGCCACGCCCTGGCGAATCGAACTCGACCAGATCTGGCCCATCGATGCCATCGACCGCCTCCCCGTTACCGGAGATCTCCGGCGCGAACCGATCCGTCACGAAATCACCCGCCGTCGCAGCACCGATCTCGAGAAGGCACCCGCCTTCGCCGCCGCGAGTTAGCGCCACGGTTCTACACGGAGATCGCTCCCCCACCCCCACGCGAACGGAATGCCTGGGAACCGACAAAAAACGCGCCCATTCGCGGTTCCCCTAAAAAGGCAGGCTACTCCGCCGAAATCAGTCGAAAGGCTTTCCCGCGCCAACCGAGCACGATGACCTCGCCGTTTTCATCGGGATAAATGCCGGTCGGTTGCACCACCGGCTCGGCCAGGTTCTCGGGCTTGTGGAGAACGTGATTTCCCTTCACCGACTTCGCCGCCGCGTCGTAGTCGAGCCCCCACAGCACGCCGTATTTCCAGTCGCCGAACACGTAAAGTCCCGCCAGCGACGGCACCGCGGAACCCCGGTAAACGAAGCCACCCGTGATGCTCAGGCCCTCGCCGTGAGGGTAGGTGTGGACCGGCTCGATGAACTGCGTTCCCCGCGGTGGATCCGCCTTGTTACCGAGTCCCAGCGCCTCCATCAGTGGACGGTAACCGGGTTGCTCGATCGTGCCCTCGCGCAACTGCCAGCCGTAGTTGCCGCCTTTCTCGATCAGGTTCACTTCCTCGAAGATATCCTGCCCCACATCGGCCAGCCAGAAGAGCCCCGTCTCGGGATCGATGGAAATGCCCCAGGGATTCCGAAGTCCGTAGGCCCAGATCTCCTCGCAGGCGTTCGGCACACCGACGAAGGGATTGTCCGCCGGAATCGCATACTCGCGCCCCGGCGAACGGCCGTTCACATCGATGCGCAGCACCTTGCCATTCCAGCGGGTGAGCTTTTGCGGCAGCATGAAAACCCCGTTCTTCAGTCCCCCGTCACCGACACTGATGAAAAGGTAACCGGTTTCCAGATCGAACATCAGGTTGCCGGAATTGTGATTCCACTCCGGCTGCTGGATTTCCATGAGGATACGTTCCGACTCCGGATCAGCCGCGTTGGGATCGTCCTTCGCCACCTGGAACTCGCTCACCACGGTGCGCTTCGGTCCCTGCTTCGAGTAGCAGAGGTAGAATTTCCCGTTCTTCGCGTAATCGGGATGAAAGGCCAGGCCGAGCAGTCCTTCCTCGAAATCCTTCTCCACCTGCATCCGGTCCGTCAGATCGAAGAACGTCTCGGCGCTGGAAGCCGACTCGTCCGCCGGCAGGATCCGGATGTGGCCCGTCTGCTCGACCAGGAAGCGGCGGTTGCTCCCGTCCGGCGGCACCACCAGCAACACCGGGCGCTCGATCTCGAGGTTCTCGTAGATCGGCTGCAGTTTCACCTGCGGTTGTTCCGCCGTCGCAAACGTGGCAAAGGAAAGACCGATCAGGTAGATGGACAAGGCGTGGGGGAATTTCATGGCCGGCATTCTATCGGAAACCCGAAGCGCGGCAAGCCTCCGATCACCCGGAACCCGGCTTGTCTCCCCGACTCGAATCCGATACGATTCGAAAACCATGAGAACGCTGACCCGACTCTTCCCTCTCGCCCTCGGCATCCTGATTTCCCCTCCGGTCGTCCAGGCGAATCCCATCACCGAGCATCCCGTTTTCAAACTCCTGGTCGGCGACTGGGAAGGAAGCGGTGAATTGGTCAACAGCAGCGACGGCGCCAAGACGCCGGTGAAGGAAACCTGGACCGGGAAGTTCACCGAGACGGGGAATTTCATCATGTCCGGCAAGCGGCTCTTCGACCAGAACGAGCACGAGTTCGCCTGGGAATACTACGCCAACGGCGATCTCATCGAGGGACAGATGAAAGTCTCAGAACCCGAAATCGACAATCGCTTCGAGGTCCAGGTGTCCGACGCCGACCGATCGATCACCATCAAGGTTCCCCTCGACGGGAATGGCGGCATGATGACGATCACCAATAAGGTATCCGAGGACGGACAGCGCATCCACGGCACCGTCGAGATCACCGATCCCTCCGGCCAGACCACCCTGACCGGCGAAGTCGATCATCGGAAAAAGAAATCGGCCGAATAACCGGAAAGTTTGTCCGTGGACTGAAAGGTTCGATCGCCGCGCGTCGTATCCGGTCGCGCTGATGAAAAACTTTCTCGTCGACTGGTTCGCCTCCTTTTCCCCCTATCGTCGCGTTCTGAGACTCCTCATTTTCTCAGGTATCGCAATCATCATCCTCATCGCCGCGGGCAATCTCGTGGTGCAGCAGGCGTCGAACGACCGGCTCTACGATTCCCTGGAAACGATCCCGAGCCGGAACGCCGGACTCGTCCTCGGCTGCTCCCGGACCCTGCCCGGAGGACGCCCCAATCTCTATTTCCGCTTTCGCATCAATGCGGCCGCGGCGCTCTATCACTCGGGAAAGGTCCGCTATCTCATCGTCAGCGGCGACAATCATCGGCACGACTACGACGAGCCCACCGAGATGCGCGACGCGCTCATCGAGAAAGGCGTGCCGGCCGAGTCTATCTACCGAGACTATGCCGGCTTCCGCACGCTGGATTCCGTCGTCCGGGCGCGGGAAATCTTCGGCCAGCGGGAACTCACCATCATCTCCCAGCCTTTTCACAACGAACGGGCCATCTTCATCGCCCGCGAACACGGCATCGACGCCGTGGGATTCAACGCTCGCGATGTCGAGAGTATCGACGGGCTCCGCACCCGGCTCAGGGAACATCTCGCGCGATTCAAGACCGTCCTCGACGTCTGGGTCCTGGGGACCGAGCCGAGATTTCTCGGCCACGAAATCGCTCTCGGCGGACCGGCGACCTGACAGGGTAGAGTCACGGACTCAACCCTCTTTGGTCGGTCGACCCAAACCGCTTTCGGGTCTATCATTGGCGAAACGATGGCGCTGCTGATTGTCGAAAACCTCACCGTTCTCCCCCCTCGCGCCCGCGAAAATCGCTGGGGAAGGATTCGCCCGCAGGAGGACGCGCGGCCGCTCGTGGACGAGGTGAGTTTTTCGATCCCCCCCTCCCAATCGGTCGCCATCATCGGAGAAAAAGACAGCGGCACGCTGCCACTCGCCTTCGCCCTCACCGGGCTGACTTCGATCGCGTCGGGACGCATCGTATTCCAGGATCGGGAACTCTCCAATCTCCGCGAGAGTCAACGCCGCGCGTTGCGCCGCCAGATGCCGATTCTCTTCGCCGACGAATTCAACTCATTGCCCCCTGATCGCTCCATCGGCCAGACACTGGTCGCCGCCCACGCCAACGGAGGCGGCAGCCGGGACAAAGGCGAACGAATCCGGGAAATCGAGCGCGCCATGGATCGAGCGGGAGCCTCACTCTCTCTCCGTGACAAACGTCCGGCCGAGATCGCGGCGGTGGATCGCCAGCGAGTGGCCCTGGCCCGCGCGCTCCTGCAGCAACCACGACTGATCGTGCTCCACGAATTCACCCGCGGACTCGATCCCGCCTCACGGGCTCCGCTGGTGAATCGTCTTTCAGATTTGCAGGAAGACCTCGGACTTTCCTACCTGATGCTCACGTCGGAACTGGCGCTGGCCGACCATTTCGCTCCGGAACTCCACGTGATGACTCGGGGAAAAATCGTGGATTCCGGCCCTCGGGAAACGATCATTAACGATCCACAGCACGACTACACCAAACGGCTGATCCAGACGGCGGTGCTGCGTCACCATTGAGGATATCGTTGTCGACACGGCAATCGCGGCGTTGTGCTTTTGGGAATCGGCATTTTATTTAGCCTTCTCAAAATTTCTCTGAATGACCCCGCTGCTGCGCAAGTTCCTCGGCATGAACTGGATTCTCTTCGCCACCATGGCGGGGCTCCTGATCTTCGGGGTTTTCGCGATCTACAGTGCCTGCTGGATGCGCCAGGCCGAAGGACTTGATGACAAGTGGCGGGACCAGATCATTTTCATCGTCATCGGCCTGGTGGTCTTCTTCGCCGCGAGCCTGATCGACTATCGGTGGGTGAACTGGATCGGGATCCCGTTCTACCTGTTCGGGATCGGGCTGCTGGTCTACACCATGGTGGCCGGTCAGGAAATCTACGGGCAGAAGGGCTGGTTGAGGATCGGCGGATTCCAGTTCCAGCCCTCCCAGGTGGCCATCGCCGGGGGCATCATCGTGATGGCTCTCATCCTCAGCCACCTCCACCGCCTTCACCCGATTTTCCGGAATCACTTTCTCCGGCTGATCATCGCTGGACTCGCCGGCGGTATCCCGTTCCTGCTGGTGTTGGCCACCGGCGACTTCGGTTCGGCCATTGTGTGGCTGCCGGTGATCGGCGCCATGGTGATCGTGGGCAGCATCCCCTTTCGCTATCTCATCGTGATCCTGCTCTGCGGCACCATGCTGCTGCCCTACGCCTATTTCTTCGGACTGAAAGATTACCAGAAAAAGCGCATCACGGTGCAGATCGACATGCTGATGGGGCGGAAAGTCGACACCCTCGGCGCCGCCTACAGCGCCCACTACAACCTGCTCGCCATCGGGTCCGGAGGTTTCGCCGGCAAGGGCTTCAAGAGCACCGACACGATCAACTACAAGAAGTTCATCTCGCCCAACACGGCGATCAATGACTTCGTCTTCGCCGTGCTGGCCGAGGAACACGGCTTCCGTGGCGCCATCCTGATGCTCTCCGGTTTCCTGCTCATGCTGTTGCAGTGCCTCTTCGTGGCCTTCTACAGCCGTGACATGCTCGGCCGTCTCATCGTGGCCGGGGTGGTCGGGCTGTTTTTCGCCCACATCTTCCAGAATGTCGGGATGAATCTCCTCATCATGCCCATCACCGGGATCCCGCTGCCGTTGATCAGCTACGGGGGGACCTTCGTGATCATCATCATGTTCCTCCTCGGCCTGGTGCAAAGCGTCTGGGTGCATCGCGGCCTCGAAGAAACGGTCATCGAAAAACCGAAGGGTCTGGAGATCGATCACCTGAGCTGATTCGATTCGGCACGAACGCCCTGGGCGTGATTCGGGGAGTGTTCGCTCCTTGATCCCGGGAACGCGGTCTGTCATCTTCGCGTCCCCATGTTAAAAGGCATTTCTCCTCTCCTTTCACCCGAATTGCTGGCGACGCTGTGCCGGATGGGGCACGGCGACACGATCATTCTCGCGGACGCGCATTTTCCCGGTCATTCGGTCAACCAACTGACGCTCAGGGCCGATGGGTTGCTGATTCCCGATCTGCTCGATGGCATCCTGCCCTTGTTCGAACTCGACGATTTCATCGACGCGCCCGTGGCGATGATGGCTCCGGTGGAAGGAGACAGCGCGGATCCCGCGGTCGAATCGGCCTACCGCGCCGTGATCGATCGGCACGCACCCGAGACGCCACCGATCGGAAAAATCGAACGCTTCGCCTTCTACGAAGAAGCCCGCAAGGCCTTTGCCGTCGTCATGACGGGCGATACTTCCAAATACGGAAACATCCTGCTGACCAAAGGCGTCACTCCGACGATTTAAATGACCTGCTTTCCCATGCTCTCACGATTCGTTTCCCCAAAGGCCCGGTCGACTACCCTCGGCCCTGCTTTTCTTGCCGCCGCCTGGGGAATCACTTCATTCGCCTCTGCGCAGTCCGTGCAGGAACCCACGAGCGATCCGTCACCCGAGGCGGAACTTGCCAGTTTTCAGCTGCACGAAGGTTTCGAGATCAATCTCTTTGCTGACGAGTCACTCGGGATCGCCAACCCGATCGCCATTCACTGGGATGCGAAGGGACGTCTCTGGGTCCTGACCACGCTGGCCTACGCGCAGCTGAAACCGGGCGAACGACCGGACGACAAGCTGTTCATCCTCGAGGACACCGATGGGGACGGCAAAGCGGACAAGGCGTCGGTTTTCGCCGATGGGCTGGACATGCCGACCGGGTTCGCGCTTGGCTACGGCGGCGTTTTCGTCGGACAGAGCGCCGACCTGCTTTTCCTCAAAGACATCGACGATGACGGAAAGGCCGACACGCGGGAGGTCATGCTGACCGGTTTCGGATTCGGCGACACGCACCAGAATATTTCCAACCTGAATTGGGACAACGACGGTCGGCTCTACTTTTGCCAGGGCCTCCACACCTACTCGCGGGTGGAGACACCCTGGGGCATCGTCCGGGGCGATACGGCCGGTTTCTGGCGCTTCGATCCGCGCACATTGAAACTGGAGCCCTTCGGGTTTCCCGCCCTGGTAAGCCAGAATCCCTGCGGCATCACGGTCGACAAACGCGGCGATCTTTTCGTGAAATCAAACAATCGCGAGCTGATTTTCGCGACGCCCGCGCTCGTTCCGACCACCCATCAACTCGATCTCGTGCCCGTGGCGAGCATCGGCGTCACGCCCGGAAAATCGATGGGCGGCGAATACGTGGAATCGCGGCACCTGCCGGACTGGATCCAGGGTCACATCCTGATCGCCGGCTACTATTCACACCGGGTGACGGCATTTCCGCTGGTCGCTGACGGATCCGGCTTTGCCCGCGTCGAACCGGCCGAGGTGCTGGTCTCCAGCCACGAGAGTTTCCGTCCCGTCGACATCCGGATCGGCCCCGACGGAGCGATCTACGTCGCCGACTGGTTCAACCCGATCATCGGCCACTACCAGGCCTCGCTACGGCACCCCGACCGCGACAAGACTCATGGACGCATCTGGCGGGTGACCGCCAAAGATCGCCCGTTGGCATCGATGACACCGCTCGCGGTCGCCCGCATGCCTGATGAGAAAACGGCACCGCTTCCCGATTCCGAGCCACCGAGGGAACTGGCGAACTTGTCGCCCCACGAACGCCTCGATGCGATCGTGCGCTGGGCCAACATCGCCAAGCCGGAATCGTTGAAATACGCGCTCGGCGCCCTCGACGGCGGGAGCGACCGCTTCATCGACTACGCCCTCACCCAGATGGTTCACGCCCGCTCTCAAGAGTGGGTGCCGGCCTTCCAATCCGGTCAACTCCACTTCATACGCCCGGAACACCTTGCCTTCGCTCTCGAAGCATTGGGCGGATCGGAATCGGCGGAAATCGCCCGGGAAAAACTCTCGGAAGCGAAGATCGATCCCTCGGTCCGCGCTCGATTCGCCAAGGTATTGGCCAAGGTCGGAAGCCCCGATGACCTGAGCGAACTGCTCAACGGACCTCAGCCGGACGCCGGCGTACTGGACGCGCTGGTGGAGGCCTGGCCGGCCCGCCAGCAACGACCATCTCCGCCATTTGCCCCGCGGCTCCGGGAACTTTTTGATTCGCCCGACGTCGCCGTTCGTGCCGCCGCCCTGAAACTTGCCGGTCTCTGGCAGGTGAAACCGCTCGCCGAGCCCGTGCGTCAAATCGCCGACGACACCACCCAGCCCAACGGCGTTCGTATTCCCGCTTTCCACGCGCTCGCCCGACTCGAGGGCAAGGGAGCGGTCGATGCCATCGCCACTGTCGCGGAAAACCAGGATGCCGAGCTGATCCTGCGCCGGGGCGCGGTCGAGGCGCTGGCACTGGTCGACGTGGGACGAGCCGCGGCGGTGACGGCACACCTTCTCGCCAGCGAACCGCCGTCCGATCTCAGCGCTGGTTTTCTGGTTCCTTTCCTCAATCGAAAAGGAGGCTCCGACGTGCTCGCAGCCGCGCTCGGCTCGGCCGGGTTGAAAGCGGATCGCGCCCAGGCGCTCGTCACCGCGCTCTCCGAGATGGGCCGGAGCGAGCCGAAGCTGAGTGCCGTTCTCAACGAGGCGCTCGGCGTCCAATCGGGCGCTCGTCCCTACTCGCCGGATTTCGTGAAGCAGTTGGCGACCGAGGTTCGGGAATCCGGTGATCCGAAGGCGGGACAGGCTGTTTTTCAGCGTGCCCAACTCACCTGCACCGCTTGTCACCAGATCGGGGGCGTGGGTGGCATTCTCGGGCCGAATCTCGATACCGTCGGCGCCGGCCTTCCGCTGGATCTCATCATCGAATCGGTTCTCTGGCCCGATCGCCAACTCAAGGAGGGCTACTTCGCCGTCAGCGTGACGACGAAGGAGGGCCAGGTCTTCACGGGTTACGAGGAAAAGGAAGCGGAAGGCATTCTCTGGCTCCGCGACACCGCCACCGGCCAGACGACGCCGATCCCTCCGCAGACGATCGCCGAACGAAAGAACATCGGCACGCTGATGCCCGCGGGACTGACCAATTCCCTCGAGCGAACCGAGTTGCGCGACCTGGTCGCCTACCTCGCGAGCCTGAAAGGCAGTGCCCAATGAGCCGAAACCGTCAATGTGACACCGGCATCCCTGCCGGTGAATCCCTATCAATTCCCGGCTTCGCCGGCTTTTTGAGGAAGCACCGGCAGGGATGCCAGTGTCACACTGTTCTCCGAATCCTGTCCTTCGTCGGATGGTTCGGTATCTCGTCTTTCTCGCCCGCCGACGATCTCCCCGTTTCTTCTGATCCGACCCTCACGATCACCAAATTCGCCGGCTCGGACCTCATCAAGCAGCCCACCGGGATCACCTTCACTCGGGACGGCAAACTGCTGGCGATCCAGTCAAACACCCACTTTCGCCCCGACGATTACGACGGACCGAAGAGCGATCAGATCGTTTGGCTTCAGGATACCGACGGGGATGGCGTGGCCGACCAGCGTTCCAGTTTTTTCGAGGCCGACCTCGTCGCCACGATGGACATCGCCACCCACCCGGAGACCGGCGCCATCTATATCGCCACCAGGAACGAGGTGCTCCGCGTCTGGGACAAGGACGGCGATGGCAAAGCCGATCCTGATTCGGTGGAACGGCGCCTCGTCTTTCTCGATACCACCGCCGACTATCCGCACAACGGGGTCTCGGGGCTCTGCTTCGATGACAATGGCGACCTCTTTTTCGGTATCGGGGAAAACTACGGCGCCGACTACACCCTGCGCGGCTCCGATGATTCCTCGGTCAGTGACGGCGGCGAGGGCGGCAACATCTGGCACGTCACCCGCGACGGCGGCGAGCTAAGGCGTTATGCGACCGGATTCTGGAATCCCTTCGGCGTTTGCCACGCGCCGGGCGGCCACGTATTTGCCACCGACAACGATCCCAGCGGTCGCCCGCCGAGCCGGCTTCACTACGTCATCGACGGCGGCGACTACGGTTACCAGTATCGCTACGGGCGCAGCGGCCAGCACCCTTTCATCTCCTGGAACGGAGAACTGCCGGGCACGCTGCCCATGCTCCACGCCGCCGGCGAGGCTCCCTGTGACGTGATTTACCATCGCGGCCATCTGCTGGTGGCGAGTTGGGCCGATCACCGGATCGAGCAGTATCCACTCACCTGGGACCAAACGCATTTCACCACCGAGCGGAAGATCCTTGTCCAGGGCGGCGCCGAATTCCGGCCCGTGGCGTTCGCGTTCGGTCCCGACGGCGCGCTCTATGTGAGCGACTGGGTGAAAAAGGACTACCAGCTCCACGGCCACGGCGCGGTGTGGCGGATCGAAGGATGGGACCCGGAACTCATCTCGATGCCGGAAAAGGAGTCTGTCCGCGTCCGCTCGAGTCTCCGCCAGTCCATGAAGACGGAGGATCCCTGGAGCTTCTCCCGCCTGCTTTCCGATCCGAGTTTCGGTTCCGAGATCGGCGGCTTCCCCTGGGAAGAACTGACCACCACACGACAGAAACAGGCGCACCTCCTGGCCTGGCGACTTCACCAGCCAAACCGGGATACCTCCGGAGTCATTGCCAAGGCCCTCGCCGATCCCGACCCCACCCTCCGCCTCCTCGCCCTCAAGTGGATCTGCGACAAGAAACTCGAGAATTACCGCGCCGAGGTCGAGGCCATCGCCGCCGACCCGCCGTCCCCCACCCTCTTCCTTGCCGCCGTCACCACGCTCGCCCGACTCGACGGTCAGCCGGTCGACGACAAACCGATCCAGAAACTCATCGGGGCGCGCCTCCAGGCTACCGATGCCTCGCCGAAGGTTCGCCGGGCAGCTTTCCTGGTGCTGGCCAATCGGGAGAAATTCCTTTCCATCCCCGACCTTCGCTCATTGTATGCCGATCCCGCCAGCGACGATGAATTCCGGATCGACGTCCTGCTCACTCTACTCGTCCACGCCAATGAAGCGGGAGCAAAAGCCTTCGCCAAAGAACGGATCGAGCAAGGCAATCTGTCGGACGCCGTTCGCCCCTTTGCCGAGGAAGTCGCCCGCCGGGCTGAGGCACTTCCCGCGCCTTCCGGTCAAGCCATCGCAGGTCGGCCGTTGAATTTCGACTTCGAATCGTGGTCAGCCTTTCTGAAAAAACTCCCCGCTCCAAGCCCCGAACCCCAAGCCGCGTCCGCCCCCGGCCGACTCGTCTTCCATCGTCACTGTGCCGGTTGCCACCGCGCGCTTGGTTTCGGACGCCAGGGCGGCCCCGATCTCAGCCAGATCGGGCAGCGAGGACGGGATCACATCCTGCGATCGATTCTCGATCCCAGCGCCGAGATCGCGCCGCAATACGAAGCCTGGAAACTCGATCTCGTCGATGGAAGCACCCGGATGGGATTCATGCTGGGACAGCAAGGCCCCAACCATTTCTACGGCGACGCGACGGGCAATCAGTTCGAGATCTACAATCGCGACATCGTCACCCGCGCGCAGGTGCCGGTTTCGCTGATGCCGCCGGGGCTGGTGATGACCATGACGAATGATGAAATCCGGGATCTGGTCTCGTGGCTGGCATCGCTAAAATGACGACCGATCCTCGTCGCAGTGCACCACGGTTTCTCTCTCATGCTGGTTCGGCTCCTGATCATCTTCGGCCTCCTCCCGCTCGCCTTCGCCCAAGGAAATCCAGCCTCGAAGGGCGAGAGAATCCGCACCTATCTTGAGCGAGATGATTTCCCGGCGACCGTGACATCGGTCGTGGTTTCGGGCGAAACGATCCGCGTGAACGGAGACTCGCCCGCACCGCCAACCGGCACGACGCTTCTCCTCGCGGAGATCCGTCCGCATGAGGATGTGACAGCGCCTCCGGAGGGGCGCTTTCCACGCGCGTTTGCCTTCGATCGCGATCCTGACTCGGGCGAATTCCTTTTCGAGACGAAACGCCTCTTGCCCCGCTACGACCAGATCTTTTCCAAGTGGGCCGTCATTGCGCGTAATCCGAGCGCACCTGAACTACCCGACCGACTGCTCAGTCACGCCGTCTACCCCACCGATCTGGCTGCCGCCGCGCGCTGGCCAAATCTGGAACCGCCGGTTTCCCGCACCAAGAAGGGCCTCGGAGGCATTCATCCGGATCCCGCGTTGCTGCCCGATCTCGCCGAACTGGGCATCGGCCACCTCACCCATAACATTCTACTCGGCGGCCTGATTCGAGAAGAAGCCAGTCCGGAAACGATTGCCCACCAGTTCGCCGGAAAAACTTATCATTTCTCCAAGTCGGGTGTGGCAACGATTGATCGGGTCACGACCTTTGCCCGCGATCACGACATCATCGTTTCCGCCATCATTCTCGTTCCGAACGTGGCGAATCACGATTCCTGGGCCGGCCGGGTCCTCACCCACCCCGACGCCGATCCTTCGGGCAACTACAGCATGGCCAACGTGGCAACCTTCCAGGGAGTGAATCACTACGCCGCCGCGATGCACTTTCTCGCCGAACGCTATGCCCGGCCTGACGGGGTTCACGGTCGCATCACTCACTGGATCATTCACAACGAGGTGGATGCGGGCTGGGTCTGGACGAATGCGGGCGTGAAATCGCCTCACGCCTACTTGGACGACTACGTGAAATCAATGCGCATCGCCTATCACGCCGTGCGTTCGTTTGATCCGAAGGCCAAGGTTTTCATCTCGCTCACCCACCATTGGAATCGTTCCCACCAGCCCGGCGATCCGAAATTCTATCGGCCCCGCCAACTCCTGTCCTTGCTCAACCGCTACTCGAAAGTCGAGGGCGACTTCGAGTGGGGACTCGCCTACCACCCCTACCCCCAGAGCCTGTTTCATGCCCGCACCTGGGAGGATGCCGCGCCCACCAACGACTTCGACACACCCTACATCACCTTCAAGAACATCGAAGTGCTCGACCGCTGGATGAGCCAGAAGGCGTTCCGCTACCACGAGGAAAAAACACGCACCATCCTGCTATCGGAACAGGGTTTTCACAGCGTGCCGGGTAATCGGGAAAGCCTGCTCGACCAAGCCGCCGCCATCGCCTATGCATGGAAGAAGATCGAGCCGATCGACTCTATCAAAGCCTTTCACTATCACCGATGGATCGACCACGAGAACGAGGGCGGCCTGCATCTCGGCCTCTGGACGGTCCGGCCGGGAACGGTCACTCTCCCTGCGGAGAAGAAACCGAGTTGGGATATTTTCCAGGCGCTTGGGACCGAACGTGAAGCGGATGCCATCGCCTTCGCGAAGGAACGAATCGGGATTGAGGAATGGTCGGAAATCCGATTGCCCCCACCCTGATGTTTGCCGGTGAGTCAGCGGGACGACAAACCGGACATCAACACCTCAGCCTCGTCGTCGAGCTGATTTCTCATCATGCTCCGGAGCCTTTGCAGCCCCCTACGGATGCGCGCCTTCACGGTGCCGAGAGGA
This sequence comes from Verrucomicrobiia bacterium, assembly GCA_020439945.1. GTDB lineage: Bacteria > Verrucomicrobiota > Verrucomicrobiia > Verrucomicrobiales > DEV007 > JAEUHH01. The sequence goes on along the minus strand of JAGRPB010000037.1, from coordinate 8,804 downwards.
CTGTGCAGCCGATCGGCGATCTGCCGCTGGGTGAGCCCCTCGAAATAGGCCAGTTCGATCACCTCGCGCTGCTCCGGCGACAGTTCCACCACCGCGTTTTCCAGAATCGAACGGGCGTCGGAACGATAGAGTTCGGATCTTCCGCTCGAACGAGCCTCGGGCTTTTCACCCTCCAGACGGGTTTCGAACCGGTCATGCATCGCCGCGCGCCGTTGAAAGCTCCGCACCCGATCGATAGAGCGGTTCCTCGAGGTCGTGCAAATCCAGGTGACCAGCGTGCCCTTGTTCGGCTGATAGGTATCCGCCTTCTGCCAGACCGAAAGGAGCACGTCGTGGGCCACGTCTTCCGCATCCTGAGCGTGGTTCAACACCTTGTAGGCCGTTGAAAAAATGAGCGGTGAATACCGATCGCAAAATTCATCGAAGGCGCCGTGATCGCCCGCCGCGATCCGCTGCATGAGACGATATTCTTCCTCGCGATCGGCGGGAACCTTGGCTGCGCTCTTTGTTTTCGTGTTCATGATCTTGTCTAAGTAATGTCGAATAGAAAATCGCATCAGGGCGACCCGCAAGTATTTTTTTAGACAAAATTTCGTCACGTCAGCAGATTCAGACGTAAAGTGACCTGAGAACCTCAAAAAAATTCGACAAAACCCAGACAAAGTGATGAGTTTTCCCGTGCCAAACCTTTCCGACTCCTCCAGTGACGAAGTTTTCGGCATCGGCGCGGTCTCGCGTCTCACCGGCATCTCTCCCCATGTTCTCAGAATCTGGGAACGACGATACGAGGTGGTGGAACCGGACCGCTCGGAATCCCGTCACCGCGAGTATTCACGCGATGATGTCCGCCGGTTGTCACTGGTGAAGGCGCTGGTCGATCACGGCCATTCGATCCGCCACGTCGCCCGGTTGTCGACGGACCAGCTGGAAAAGCAGCTGAACGATATCGCGCCGTCCGACCACGTGACTCCGGCCCGGCGAGAGAGTGAACGCTCCGATACGAAGCCGGAAGGTTCGGAAGGTCTTCAGGAAGCCCGGATCGCCTTCGTGGGAACCCTGTTGCGCGATGAAATCCGCAAAGCGGTGGATCTCGGACCGGGAATGAATCTCATCGGCGACTTCAGCAGTTTTGACGCCCTGCGCGAAACTCTCAAACCCGAATCAACCGACCTCGTCGTCGCCGAATGCCCCACGCTGTTCGAGGAACAGATCCGCGAGATCCAGGAACTGGTCACCACCCTGAAGGCCCGTCGGGCGATCATCGTGTATCGCTTCGCCCGGAATTCCGTCATCGAACCGCTGGACAAGGACCTCCGCATGGTCACCGCCATGCGGGCGCCGGTGAATGCCGCCGAACTCCGCCTCGCCTGCACCGCCGACCTGCGACTGCCTCCGGTGCCCTCCGACGCCGAGGCCAATCGCGCGGCCGAGGAAATTTCCGCGAAACTCGACGACGCTGAGGACGGCATTCCCCCGCGGCTGTTTTCCGACGAATCCCTGGCCCGAATCGCGCGTCATTCCTCCGTGGTTCAGTGCGAATGCCCACAGCATCTCGCCAATATCCTCTCCAGCCTCTCCGCCTTCGAAAGCTACAGCGCCGAATGCGAGAATCGGAACGAAGAAGACGCCAAACTCCACGCCTACCTGCACCGCGCCACCGCTGAATGCCGGTCAGAAATGGAATCGGCCCTGCGCCACCTCATCCAGGTGGAAGGCATATCGATCGATTCCTGAAACTCAACAGGGTATGGTCGCCGACCCAACCCTGTCAGGTCGGATTTCACTCGGCACCCTCTTTCCGCCAGGCGCGAACCCAGTCCACTTCGAAATACGAGGGGAACGGAGTCGCCTCGTCTGGTGTCCCGGCCCACTCGCCGCCGAGGGCGAGGTTCACGAGCATGAACATGGGCACATCGGGGATCTCCTCGGTCGAACGGAAACGCTCCTCGTCATCCACCAGCCATCGGATCATGGTCGGATCCCATTCCACGGCGAAGGTGTGAAAGTCCGCCGAAAAATCCGGCCCCTTGAACTCGCCACCGTGATTCGCCGTCGTCCCGTGCGGTTTGCCCGGCACGGCCCAGTGGTGGGTCAGGTAGACTTTGTCCGGTTCCCGGCCGAGGATCTCAAGGACGTCGATCTCCGGCGGCCACGAGGGCGGATCGGGCAACATCCAGAACGCCGGCCAGAGACCTTTGCCCTTGGGAATGCGGCAGCGGATTTCGAACCGGCCATAGCGCTGCGAGAATTTGCCGGCCGTCGTCATCATTCCGGACGCGTAGTCGCGTACCGCGCCGTCGTAGAAAGCTTTTCGCTCCTCGATCTGGATCTTCAGGATGCCGTCCTTCACCTGGAAGGCATTCGACACGTAGGCCTGGAGTTCACCGTTCCTCGCCACCTGCCATGGATCGGCGGGATGCCATTTCGTCCGATCGAGCGACTCACCATCGAAGTCATCCGAAAAAGTCAGCGTCCAGCCTTTTCGCTCCACTTTCTCCGAGGAATGCCCAACGAAGGTCAGAAAAACAAAGAAAATGACGAGTCGAGACGTTCCAAAAGCGGACATGATGAAAAAATCGCCGAAATCGGAGTTCTCTCAATCGCGATTTAGCCGTGAAACCCGACTGGCGTAAATTCCGACAATTTAAAATGTTAGAATTCCCATTGCATTTTCGTTAGTTTCCGCTTCGTTCCGCCTTCCCCAAACGCGTGCTTAGCATGGCCGAATCCCCGCATCCCAGATCCGAGGTTGAACATCTGTTTCACCTCCTCAGCCGCGCGCATCACCAGATGCTCGCGGCGCTCCAGCGCGAGATCGGGCACCAGAAGGTCGACGGCGGTTTTCAACCCGGAATGCGACACCTGATCTGCGCGCTGTTCGAGGACGAGGGCGTGACCGTTTCGGAACTGGCCAGTCGGCTGAGCATGGCGAAAAGCTCCGTCACCGGAGCGGTCCGCCGGATGGAGTCCGCCGGGCTGGTGGAACTGGCGCCCGATCCCAGGGACCTGCGGTTGCGGCGCGTCCGGCTCACGAAGGCCGGACATTCCCTGCGCCCCGCCTGTGCCAAGATCGACGAAGCCATTTCGCAACGGCTCGAAGGAGCCTTTACCGCCGAGGAGCGCGACCAGGTGATCTCACTGCTGGACCGCCTGATCACCGCGATGTCGGCACCGGAGGAATGACCGGTTGCGCCGCCGGTGGGAGTCGCCGCAATTCTCTGCGGACATGGCTTGCCGAATGCTGAGGATTCCTGTCTAATCCCTCCGCGTGAATGGTTTCCTCGTCAATGTCGCCTCCGGCGAACGCACCGAACTGACTCCCGTGTCCATGCTGGGGCGCAGTCAGGAGTGCAATGTCATCATCCCCGATCCCCGTGTGTCCCGCCGCCATGCCATGATCCGGCGGCAGGACGACGGTTACTGGTTTTTCGATCTGGGGAGTTTCAACGGAAGCTACCTAAACAGCGCCCGGGTGACGGCGGCCCGCAAACTCGCGCCGGGCGACGTGCTGGATTTCGCCGACAACCAGTACCGTTTCGAGCAGGTTGGCGGCGCCTTTGACGATGGCGCGGAAGACGACCTCGGCGGCTCGACCATCGCCCTGATCCGTTCGACGCCGGTGATCATGCTGGTCAGCGACGTGCAGGGATTCACCAGTCTCTCGGAGAAACTGGCCCCCGACGATCTGGCGCAGGTGATCGGCAGTTGGTACGGCGCCTGCGAAACGATCATGGCACGGCACGGCGCCACCGTGGACAAATTCATCGGCGATTGCGTGCTCGCCTACTGGACCCAGGTCACCCCCGAGGCGCGGCTTTCAGCATTGCGCGCGGCGGGAGAAATGATCGAGTCCTGCGCGGAAACGCAGCAGAGCCGGGCCGATCTTTTCGCTTCCATCGGCCAGAATTTCAGCGCCGGTGTGGCCCTCCACATCGGCAAGGTCGCCTACGGCGGCATGAGCCAGCGTGAATTCACCCTGGTGGGCGATCCGGTGAACCTGACTTTCCGGCTCGAAGGTCTAACCCGCGATTTGAATCAACAGGTGATCGTCTCCGGTGACTTCGTCCGCGATTGGCCGGAGGCGCGCCAATTCTGCGAAAGCATGGGCGTCCACCAGGTAAAAGGCCGCGCCCAGCCCGTCGAGGTCTGGAAAGTGGTGAAAGTGCCGGCCTGACCGACCGAACTCAGGCGCTCACGGAAGCCTGCTTCGCTTTCAGATCGCGGAGTTCGCGATCCACGCGCGCGAGCACCTCGGAGGTCGCCTTGAGCCGCTTGGCGGTGAGTTTGGCGATGAATTCGTAGAGCGCCGCGTAGAAAGACGGGTTGTCCTCCTTCGGCATGGCGTATTCGAGAAAGCGCTGATCGAGCGCGAGACAGAAGGCCTTGCTCTTGGCGACCACGGAGGCGGAGCGGACCTCGTCTTCCAGGGCCGCGAGTTCTCCGAAGATGTCGCCGATCTGGTTCATCGTCACCAGTTCGTCGCCGTCTTTGATCACGGCGACCTCGCCGGCGAGGAGGATGAAGATTCGCGCGGCGTCCTCACCTTCGGCGATGATCACGTCACCGGGATCGCATTCCACGATGGCGCTGGAATGCAGCACGTCATCGAGGTGGTCTTTGGAAAAGGACTCCAGGAATGGGACGTTCCGAAGCGTGTCCGGCACGTTTTCCTCATCATGAATGTAGGCAAATTCTTTCACGGATGGGGAATGATAACGGATACCATGCGCCGGGGAAAGCGGGAAAGTCAGGGCTTCCCGGGCTTTCCTTCGGGCCAGTTGATCGCGTCCAGAGCGGCCGCCTCCTCGTCGGTCAGGCGACCCGGCTCGCGGACACCGCCGCCCTTCTGCTTGGTCAGGGAATCCCCCAACTCGGCGCGGGCCTTTTCGGCGAAGGCCTGGAGTCTCGCCACCACCTCGGGATGCTCGGCGGCGACGTCTTTCGTTTCCCCGTAATCTTCCGCGAGATCGTAGAGCTCCAGTCCGGCCTTCGCAGACGCGTAGGGAGCCGGCAAACCGTTGTCACCGCCGGGTTTGCCATCCAGCGTCCGGTAGGTATGGGGCAGGACCAGTTTCCAATCGCCCATCGAGACCGCCTCCAACTCGTTCTGCTTGTAGTAGTGCCAGTAGCCTTCGTGGGGATTCTTCGCGCCCGGCTCGCCGGCGATGATCGGCCAGACGTCGAGGCCATCGATCTTGTGATCGGGAAGCTTGGCACCGATCAACTTCGCGAAGGTCGGCAACAGGTCGATATTCATCGCCGGAGTGTCCGTCTCGGTACCGGCGGGAATTTTCCCGGGCCAACGCATGACGGTCGGCTCTCGGTAGCCGCCTTCCCAACTGGTGCCCTTGCCTTCGCGCAGCGGTCCGGCCGATCCGGCGTTGGTGCCGTAGCTGAGCCAGGGTCCATTGTCACTGGTGAAGATGACGAGCGTGTTTTCCGAAAGCCCGTTGGTGTCGATCGCGTTCACGATTTCGCCGACCGACCAATCAATCTCGGAAATCACGTCACCGAACAGTCCGCGTTCCGTCTTTCCCGCGAAACGATCGCTCACGTAGAGCGGCACATGACACTGCGGATGCGGGACGTAGAGAAAGAACGGTTGCTCCCGATTGCGATTGATGAAATCGACCGCCTTCGCCGTCAGCCAGGTGGTCATCATGCGCTGGTCGCGCTCGTCGGCGGTCCGCAGGCGGGTGGTGTCCTCGATGATCGGCAGCGGCGGGAAGTGTTTGCCGGCCGTCGGGTGCTCCGGCCACATGTCGTTCGAGTAGGGAAACCCGAAGTAGTGATCGAAGCCGTGATTCGTCGGCAGGAATTTCTCGTGATCGCCGAGGTGCCATTTCCCGAAGCAGGCGGTCGCGTAGTCCTTCTGCTTGAACATCTCCGCCATCGTCATCTCCTCCGCGCTGATGCCATGGCGACTGCCCGGCCCCAGGGCGCCGTGAATGCCGATGCGATTCGAGTAGCAGCCGGTCAGCAGGCCGGTACGCGATGCCGAGCAAACCGGTTGGGAGGCATACCAGCGGGTAAACTTCCGTCCCTCGGCCGCCAGGCGATCGAGGTTGGGCGTCTCGTAGCCTTCCGCGCCGAAAACGCCGATGTCACCGTAACCGAGATCATCCGCGAAAATGATGACGACATTGGGCAGGCGTTCCGCTTGCTCCGCCGAGATCGCAACCGAAGCCACAGCCGCCAGGGCACTGACCAGGATGGTGGCAAGACAAGATTTCATGATCAATCTCCAGGGCAAAAACCCGTGCCGTTTGGCTCAGTTCAATTCGGTGATCCTGAGATCGCGAAAGGTCGCGCCCATGTCCTTGCCGCCGTGCAGTTGCAGGCCGAGCGGACCTTCATCGATGGCGGATTCCGATTCGTAGCTCAGCACCTGTTTCCCGTTCAGCCAGACTTCGTAGAGCTTCCCGGTCACTCGAATTTTCATCGAGTTCCAATCATCGAGCTTGAGCAGTTCCTTCACGCCCTCAGCTTCGACAGGGTAACCTTTGCCGGCGATGTAGGGAGAACCGGTCATGTCGCGCTTGAGTGAACCCGAAATCCCGATCTGGATCTGTTCCTTGTCGTTCTTGATGTGAACGCCGGTGTCGACGGTGCCCTCGCCGAATTTGAAATCGAAGGTCAGCTCGAAGTTGCGATAGGAATTCTCGGTCCAGAGGATCGAACCTTTCTTCTCCGGACCGCTCTGAATGCGCAGTTCGCCATCGGCAGCCGTGTACCAGCCCTTGGCATCGTTGCCCTCGGGCGCTTTCCAGCCGGACAGATCCTTGCCGGTGAAAATGGATTTCGCGTCCCCGGCGAGCGAGGGCGAAACGGTCAGCGCCATGATGGCGAGAAGGGAGAGAAGGCGGGTGGTTTTCATGAGTGCCAATCAAAGCGACTCGATCGCCTCTCGGCAACTCCGCAGTGGCGTGCCCCGGTTTGCACCTTCCACGAGTTGACGCCTTATCCGGTCCCCTCCAAAATGATCGGGAACGCTCCAGCCTCATGCCCTCCCCCGCCGAAACCTTTCTCGACGCCGCCACCGGCGCGCTGGATCGCGTGCGTTCCCAGCTTCCCGCCATCGCCACTGCGGCGGACTGGTGCGCGGAGACCATACTCACTGGCCGGATGGTGCACCTGTTCGGCTCGGGACACAGCCGCATCCTGGTCGAGGAAATGTGGCCACGTTACGGATCGTTTCCCGGATTCAATCCCATCGTGGAACTGTCACTCACCTTTCACAACCTCGTCGTCGGCGCCAACGGACAGCGCCAGGCGATGTTTCTCGAAAACGTCCCCGGACTCGCGGCTCGCATCCTGCGCAACTTTGCACTGGACGAACGGGACACCGCGCTCGTGATCTCCTCGAGCGGCACCAACGTCGTCCCTGTCGAAATGGCCGAGCAATTCCAGGCTGCCGGCATTCGCGTGATCGGCCTGGTGAGCGCGGATCACGCCGAGGCAAGCATATCCAAGCGCGCGGATGGAAAAAAGCTGACCGATTTCTCCGACCTCGTTCTCGACACCGGCGCTCCCGCTGGTGATGCCTGTGTCGAGATCCCAGGCGTGACGGGAAAAGTTTCCCCACTCTCCACCGTCGGCGGCTGTGCGGTCATCAACTCGCTAAAAGCGGAAATCGCACAGCGCCTTTCCGACGCCGGACACCCTCCCCTTGCCCTCGCCGCCGCCAACCAGGTTGGCGCTGAGAAAGCCACCGAAATCTTCGAAGCCGCCTACGACGAACACGCCCACCGCATGGCGAAACTTTTCCAATGTGGGGCAGATTTGTAATCTGCCAAATCTTCGCCCACCCTCTGAAAGGCAGATTTCAAATCTGCCCCACATTGCCCCCCGATGAAAGACAACCCTCTCCGCACCAGCGTCATCGGCAGCTACCCGTTTCCCGGCTGGCTGGAATTCGCCTCGGGAAATCTCGATGTCTTCGGCAACGACGACATTGCCGAGTTGCAGGACGACGCCGCCACCGTCGCGATTCAGGATCAGCTTCGGGCCGGACTCGACGTGATCACCGACGGCGAGCAGACTCGTTTCGATTTCAATCTTAGCTTCTACGGTCACCTTCAAGGCATCGACCTCGAGCCCGCCAGTCCGCGCCGTTTCGGACCTCCCGCGCACGACCAGCGCGGCAAGCACGTCGTCAGCGATGAGCTGGCCGCGCCGAACGGGCTCGGAACGCTCGAGGAATTCGCCCGACTGAAACGCCTCGCGCCCGCAGGTCCGCGCCTCAAGATGAGTGTGCCTGGCCCTTTCACCATGAGCGGTCGGCTCCTGCCCAACGACCAATATCCCGACCGTTACGCGCTCACAGAGGCCCTCCTGCCATTGATCCGCGACGAGTTGATCGCATTGGTTAAAGCCGGCTGCGAAGAAATCTGCGTCGATGAGCCTTCCATGAGTTGCTACGGCTACCGAGAGGACACCAAGCGCTTCGTCGACATCTTCAATCGCACCGTCGAACCGGTCGTGGGAGAGACGCGGCTCTGCACTCATCTCTGCTTCGGCAATTTCAAGGGCCATGCGGTCGGCTATCGGCGATACGCGCCGCTGTTTCCCGATTTCCTCGATCTCAAAGTCGACGAGTTGCACCTGGAAATGGCGAATCGCGAATACGCCGAACTCGAAGTGATCGGCGAAGTCGCCAAGCGAATGGATGTCGCCGTCGGCGTCATCGACGTGAAGAGCTACTTCATCGAAACGCCCGAGCTAATCGCCGAGAAAGTCCGCGCCTGTCTAGACTTTGCGCCCGCCGACCGGCTCGTCTTCGCGCCCGACTGCGGTCTCAGCCA
>JAGRPB010000395.1 GCA_020439945.1 Verrucomicrobiia bacterium | reverse complement strand
GACCAACAATGCGGTGGCCATTCTCCTGACCCCCGTTGCCATCACCATCGCGGAGGGATTGGGGGTCGATGCCCGGCCTTTTGTGGTCGCCGTGATGTTTGGCGCCAGCTCCAGCTTTTCCACGCCCATTGGCTATCAGACCAACACCTACGTTTTCGGCGCGGGTGGATATCGATTTACTGACTTCACTCGGGTAGGCTTTCCGCTGGCGTTGATACTCGGTTTTCTGGCGTGGTGGTTGATTCCCCGCATGTGGCCGTTTGTCAGTGTGGTGAACGGCTGATTTCACAGGGCTACCTTTTCTCTTGCGGTAAGTGTCGATATGCACTAAATAATGCCGCCATTTTTCGCGGCCTCGGTGGCCGGAAAAAAACAAGCCTGGGAAACCGGGTAATATTGATGACCCACGAACGTTCGCGTTCGCAAAAGGAAGCCTGAACCATGGCAAAGAAAGCAGCCAAGAAGAAAGCCCCCGCTAAGAAAGCAGCGCCGAAGAAAAAGGCCGCTGTGAAAAAGAAAGCCGTCAAAAAAGCAGCGCCGAAGAAAAAGGCCGCTGTGAAAAAGAAGGCCGTCAAAAAAGCAGCACCGAAGAAAAAAGCCGCTCCCAAAAAGAAGGCGGTGAAAAAAACGGC
>JAGRPB010000394.1 GCA_020439945.1 Verrucomicrobiia bacterium | reverse complement strand
TCGGGAACGCCCTTCGACGTTCCGGGATCGATCCTCAGGATCCGGGCGGGGGTGGTTCCGGGCAACTCCGGCGGCCCACTGCTCGACCGGGCCGGCCGGGTCGTCGGCGTCGTGTACGCGCTGGAGGTCGCCACGGGGCTCGGGCTTGCGATCCCGAACGACACGCTCGAGGAGCTGCTGGCCGCGGCTGGCACGACGGACATTCCCGCGTGCGGGGTGGAGTAGCCAGGATCGCGCACGGGACACGCGGAGGTACCGGAGGTGGGACTCGAACCCACATGCCCGCTGGGGCCGCGGATTTTAAGTCCGCTGCGTCTACCATTCCGCCACTCCGGCCGGGCGCGTCGGCGCCGCCGTGAGCTTACGAGCCTGCCCCGCCGGTTGCGACCGGTGGACCCGCCCGCTATCTGCCGAACGTGGCTGCGCCCGGCGTCCGGTCCACCGAATTGATCCGCGTTTGCTCGACGCCCTGAGCCCAGATCTCGGTCAGCACCGGCCAGCGCCGCAGCACCTGGTCGTGCCGGAGGTGCCGGGTGTTCTCCCCCGTGGCGAAGATGAGCCGCCGTTCGTCGCGTCGATCGCTGATGCCGCGGATCGCATCGACCAACCCGTCGATGTGGTTGAACTGCTCGA
>JAGRPB010000393.1 GCA_020439945.1 Verrucomicrobiia bacterium | reverse complement strand
CTTACCTGTTCGTCCTCGTATTCCCCTTGTGTCTGTTCCTTTCTCCATTGGAGAAAATCAGCCATTGCGTCATGCAAAGTAGCGTTGGTTTTTGAATACCAGCGTTGCCCCTGCCATCGCTTGGTGAATCGGTGTTGCTTCGCTACCCAAGTCAATTTGATTTGTTTTGTCATTGGTTCTGCCTCATTTCAAAAATTAAAAATCAGTGGAACCAAAGGGTAGATTCTGCAACCGTTTTTTGCAACCGTTTTTGGTTGCAATGGTTGCAAAAATCGACGTAAGTCCTTATTTGAACGTGCTGAAATACGTTCGGGACGTAGAGGTCGCAGGTTCGAATCCTGTCACCCCGATTAGACGGGACGAATTGAACTCCTTGGTTCAATCCGTCCCAATTTTATTTCCCCGCTTAACCAATGCGTAAACGCCGTCACTCACTAAGAAACTCTGCGAGTTGCTGAATTGTTCCCGACCACCCCTGTTGCAGTGAACCGTGGAAGGCGGCAAAGAAGTCGCGTTGAGGCTGCGTGCCGTTGAATGGTTTCGCTTCAATGGTGACGAGTGTTCCGTGGCTTTTGCCTGCATGCTCGACCAAGGTGACCGTTGTCCATGTCTCCAGCGGAAAGTCGTCGAGTC
>JAGRPB010000392.1 GCA_020439945.1 Verrucomicrobiia bacterium | reverse complement strand
CAGATGGACGCTTTTCATGCCCAGGCCAGCAAACGGCCGGTTTGGACCTACAATGACCATGTTTTTGGGCTGGTGCGCCAAAGCCCACGTGGGCAGGTGCTGGTGCTGGGCAACTTTAGCGACCAGCCGCAAACCATCACGCGGCAGCGACTGGCTGAACTTGGCTTCAGCGGGGCGCTGTTGGATCGGCTCAATAAGCGGTATTTTGATGGCTGGTTTGAAATGCGGCTGGAGCCGTATCAGGCGGTTTGGCTGGAAAAAGTAATCGGTAATCAGTAATCAGTAATCAGTAATCAGTCACCGATTACCGATTACTGATTACTGTCTACAAGGGCAGCAATGAGCGAGTTATATGGTGGGATTGAGGCGGGGGGGACGAAGTTTGTGTGTGCGGTGGGGACGGGGCCGGATGATATTCGGGCAGAGGTGCGGTTTCCCACGGAGGAGCCAGAGCAGACGATGGCGCAGGCGGTGGCGTTTTTTGCCGAGCAGCGGCAGAAGGAGGGGGGATTAACGGCCGTTGGCATTTCCGCCTTTGGCCCCATTGACCCCAACCCGGAGTCGCCGACCTTTGGCTATATTACCACTACCCCCAAGGCTGGCTGGGCCAACACCGACTTGGCGGGGACGATT
>JAGRPB010000391.1 GCA_020439945.1 Verrucomicrobiia bacterium | reverse complement strand
CCCGCGCTCATCGAATATATGAAGTCAGAAAACGCTTCGCTTCCGAAGTGGCTGAAGGATCTTCGGCCCTTCGATCTTCCGTGGAAAACGCGCTCCGAGTTCTACAGTGAGTTCGACTCCCCGAGGATGGTCTCCCTGAGGGAATTTCTACTGGGCACATTTACGCTCCAGACGTCCTTCATAGCCGACAGGCTGGAAAAGAGCCTCCCCGCCATGCTTAATGCAGCCCCGCCCGGCCTGAGGGGGAATATAGAAAAGCAGTTCTACCGCGTCGCCGAGTCCGGCATGGGTATGTATGCACTCATCGACTACGTCAATTTCAAAGGCGAAGGCGTTTCTGAGTCCGAAAGATACAAGGGGCAGGGATGGGGGCTCCTCCAGGTGCTCGCCAATATGAAAGGCACAGAGACCGGCCCGCCGGCGCTCGCTGAATTCGCGCGGTCGGCGGAGTTCGTCCTCGAGAGGCGGGTCAGGAATTCTCCCCCCGAGCGTAACGAGAAGAAGTGGCTTCCCGGATGGCGGAACAGGATCAATACCTATACCGACGAGACGCTTTACTGACACTTTGCACCGTTCCCGATTAAGCCCGCGATAATGTTAAAATATCCGTACGCCCGCCCGGACGGACGATTCA
>JAGRPB010000390.1 GCA_020439945.1 Verrucomicrobiia bacterium | reverse complement strand
AAGCCTGCCCATGAAGTAACCCTAAGTAGCTTTTATTTGGGGCAATACCCGGTTACACAGGCAGTATGGGAAACCGTAATGAAAGAAGTGGGGAATCCATCTTTTTTTTCTGGCCTTCAGCGCCCAGTAGAAAGCGTAAGTTGGTATGATGCTGTGGCGTTTTGTAACCGATTAAGCAAACAGCTAAAGCGCACTCCCTGTTATTATAGTGATGAAATTTGTTCCATACCTTATGCTTTAACCGGGCCTTTACCAAATGCAGGTCTGGTGTATTGCTTACCGGAGACTGGGGGCTATCGACTGCCCACCGAAGCCGAGTGGGAATACGCTGCTCGAGGGGGACTGCACGGCAAGCGGTATCTTTACGCAGGCAGCAATCAGCTGAGACAAGTTGGTTGGTACCATGCGAACAGTCATTGGGGAACTCAGGAGGTTGGCCGATTGAATGCAAACGAGTTAGGCTTGTACGATATGAATGGTAATGTATTAGAGTGGTGTGAAGATCAATGGCATGATAGTTACGAAGGTGCACCCAAGGATGGTTCGGCCTGGTTGGGTCATCCGCAACAGAGATGGCGTACGCTGCGTGGTGGTAATTTTAGTAGTGACGAAATGTGGTGCCGTGTTACGACTCG
>JAGRPB010000389.1 GCA_020439945.1 Verrucomicrobiia bacterium | reverse complement strand
TCTATATTTTGGCGAAAAAATGAGCAGAACAGGAATTCGTTCCGATCGTATCGATTTCATTGACAAATACCCGAATAGGACTTACGAGTTCGATGGCAGCTCCTTAAAAGTTTCCCTGATTGACGCAGAGCATGCGTCACTCCGTTTTGAAATGGCGTACCGGTTGGAAACACCAGGTAGGGAAAAATTTCGTGAAGGCAAAGCAGAGGTCACTCTCGAATTCCGAGTTTCAGATTCTCTGATTTCTGAGGTGGACGAGTGGGTTCTGTCGAAAAGCAGTTCTGCCGAAAAGAGTTCTGCCGAAAAGGGTCAGTCGTTGATTGTCAATTATCTTTTCCATTCTCTGAGTGCTCTCGGCAATCTCCCGAGCGCCAATTGTTCGAATCGTCTCTCCTGTTGACGGACGTCATGGCGGCTTTTCCTTGTCCAGGCAATCGGCAGTCCAACGTCAGACGAGGGTTCTGCTGGTCGAGGCAAGCCTAAAAACAGCGGTCGGCGGGGATGATCGCTTCGCGATCCTTGCCTCGCGCTATGACAAGACAGATGACACTCGGATACGGGATGCGAAGTGCGCAGTTCAGGTCGGCGGGTTAGGTTAAGTGCGTTCAAAAAGTCAGCCTTCACCGAATACGACTTCTCGGTA
>JAGRPB010000388.1 GCA_020439945.1 Verrucomicrobiia bacterium | reverse complement strand
CGACGAGATCGTCGTACGTCTCGCGCCGGCGGGCTACGGCGAAGCGGGCGCCGTCCACGAGCACCTCGGGCGGACGCGGCCGCGCGTTGTACGTGCTGCTCATCGTGAAGCCGTAGGCCCCCACGCCGAACACCGCCAGGAGCTCGCCCGCCGCCACCTCGGGCAGCGGCCGGTCCTTGGCCAGGAAGTCGCCGCTCTCGCAGACGGGGCCCACGATGTCCACGGGGGCCAGCCCGTCGGCCTCGCCCACGGGAGGCGCGCCGTGACCCACCACGGGCCAGATGCGATGCCAGCCGCCGTAGAGGCTCGGCCGGATGAGGTCGTTCATGCCCGCGTCGACGATCACGAAGCGCTTGGCGCCGGCTTGCTTGCGGTAGAGGACGCGCGTCAGCATCACGCCGGCGTTGCCCACGAGCACGCGGCCGGGCTCCATGAGCAGCTTGAGGCCGAGGTCTTTCACGTGCGGCCTGACGACGCGTGCGTACTCCTCGAAGGAGGGGGCGCGCCGGTCCTTGTAGAAGATCCCGAAGCCGCCGCCCATGTCGAGCGATGCGAGGTCGGGCGCGTCGGGCTGCAGTCGCCGCGCGAGATCCGCCACGCGGCCGACGGCCTCGCCGTACGGCGTCACGTCCGTGATCTGGCTGCC
>JAGRPB010000387.1 GCA_020439945.1 Verrucomicrobiia bacterium | reverse complement strand
CCGGAATCGTAAAACTACAGGATCAATACGCCTATTTCGACGAAAAGCAAGTGAAAGCCCTTTTGGATAAGCTTGAAAGCCCTCCGGCCCTATCCGGCCAGGAACTGCTTCAGTCTGCCCTGGCGGAAGACTATGACGGCGCCCCCATCAAGCTCAGCCCCGCCGCCCGGAAGTTATTGGATGATTTATTGTCGGGTGGGCCGGTGCCCCTGCCGGCAGGACTAGAGGCGACTTTGCGGCCTTACCAGCAAAGAGGTTTTGAGTGGCTGTATAAAAATGCCCGCATCGGCTTCGGCAGCCTGATCGCCGATGACATGGGCCTGGGGAAAACGCTTCAGGTCATTGCCACATTGCTCAAACTCAAAGAGGAAGGATCTTTGGGCGATCAGAAAGCCATCGCTATCGTGCCGACGACCTTGCTGACCAACTGGTATAAAGAGATACAGAAATTCGCGCCCGGCCTTTCCGCTCACGTCTACCACGGCCCCGGCCGGAGCCTTGATCCGCTCGACAATGCCGACCTCCTGGTCACTACCTACGGGGTGGTGCGTTCGGAAGGGGCTGCCCTGGCACGAAAAAAGTGGCTGGCTATAGTCATTGACGAGGCACAGAACATCAAGAACCCGACAACTGCTCAAAGTAAGGCG
>JAGRPB010000386.1 GCA_020439945.1 Verrucomicrobiia bacterium | reverse complement strand
ACAGCTCACCACGCAATGGGCCGAAAGCAGCAACAGCAAAGTGGGAATGCAGGGCACGGACCAACAGGCTCTGGTCACGTGGTGCCACGCCATGTTCAATCTGGCGGAGTTCATCTATGTCGATTGAAACCCGGAGCATCTCCCGACGCAGCTTTTTCGATTCGGTCGGAACCGGACTGCACGGAGCCGCGCTGACATGGCTTCTGGGCCGCGACGTTTACGCATCCGATTCCGTGCCGGCCGCGGAACAATGGCCGGTGCCGCAGCGCAGGCCGTCCGCGAATGCCGTCATTCATTTGTTCATGAATGGCGGGCCCAGCCAGATGGATCTGTTCGATCCGAAGCCGATGCTGGACCGGCACCACGGGCAGGAACACTTCAAGAAGATTGCGGGGGAAGTGGAGTTTCCCGAACAGGCCGGCGCACTGATGAAAAGCGCGTTCCGGTTCGCTCAGCACGGACAGTGCGGCATGTGGATGTCCGACGCGATGCCGCATCTGGTCAGGCACGTCGACAAGCTGGCCATGATCCGTTCGATGCACACGACAAATCTGACACACGAACCGGCGTTGTACAAAATTCATTCCGGCAGCGAGTTCCTCGGACATCCATCACTGGGCGCGTGGGTGTCTTACGGGCTGGGAACGGAG
>JAGRPB010000036.1:33960-37561 GCA_020439945.1 Verrucomicrobiia bacterium | reverse complement strand
AACCAAACGCCGTCACGAATTTGAAGAAACTCCTCATCGCGGCCGCCCCACCACGGCTGCTTAACTACGTGCCATTCTCGCCTGACCCTTTTCGGCAGAGCCCGACTTTACGACTTTCTGCCACTCTCACCCACACGAAACAGCGAAGGGCCAAAAGAGAGCCGTCGCGCACGGAGCTAGCCCTGGATGGGATAAAAAAGTCGGAGCTATCGCCCTCCGTGAAGACGCATCCTCCCAGAATGCGGACGCTCTCTCCTTCTTAACCTAGTTTCGTCACTTTCCGCGTTCTTGAAAACTTTCACCTCTTCCGATTTTCGCTCGGGAAAATCAATTCCTCCTCCAGGTGGATCAGGGTAAGGGTTCTCCGGGGATGGAATCCATCCAGCAGGGTAGTTCGATGGTAGTATTTCTCTCATACCGATCAATTCTGGAGCGTCGATTCCAGGGATGAGCGGACCTGAAAAAATTGCCCGAAAAAGATGGTTTCTTGCGTCTTTCCGAAACCAGCCAAAGAACTCACCCTCCCCCTCCTTCTTTCGATCCGCCCAAAGTCGCATTCCTCTGCCCTCTCTCCAATTTGGGTAACCATACCGGAAAATCGAATCTCCATCATTGGTATGACCCCGCCGTTTGTAGAAGTTATCCCAATCGGCCCCATCCTTCCTCGGATGGGGCGGTGCCAAGCTCATCCATTGATGGTTTCCGTCGATACTTCTTATAAATCCGAACAAAATATTGTCTGCATATTTTGAATTCTTCCCCCACAGCTTCCGTCCGTATATCGTACTCCTTACGTTAGCTTTCGTGGCTAATTCGTCAAGCCCCTTATTATCAAGGAGCGATAGCTTTGCCAGCAAGACGGAATTTCTCGCTACCGAATAATTCTCTGGGTCAAAATACCCTTGAGAATCGAGTTCCATTTCAGCAATTATTCGGTTTCCAGCATCGGGGATGACTAACAGGTTTTCGCCTGACTCATCATTTGCGAATTCCCGATTCACGGAGCCTAGATCGACATGGCCTTCAATATGCTGCTTGATATGATACAAATCGACACCAAGTCCGCCTGCTAGCGCTTTGCCTATCTCCTCTTCAGCCAAATCGGTCAATTCATCACGAGTTTCCTCCAAGAAATCTTCCCATTCCTTTCTCAATCGATTGAATTTGTCACCTCCGGGGGCCACTCCAATGATCCTGGTTTCCAAATCAGAAAACGCCTCCCGAATATTGTGATACCTCCCCTCCACCTTGCAGACACCGTCCTGAACGACTACCGGCACCCCGATGATCCCCTTTGACCGGCAATCAAACCAATCCTTCAAGGGAACCAACGGATCGTCTGCTTTTGGAGGCATCGAGCCGATTAGGGTATTTCCGTTCGCGGTCACATAATCACGCATCGCCCAGTCGATATCTTTGCGCCAATTTTCGAGGTATTCTCGGAGAGGATTTTTCCCAGGATTTTCTTCGAAATATTCAACCAAAAGGTCAGCGTTCTCGATTCTGGCATCGTGGAACTCAATAACGATATCTAGCGCTTCAGACAATGCATCTCGCATTTGCTTCGATCTATTCGGTATGCCTTGGGTCAAGATTTCACTCTCACCTCTTCGCGCGGACTCTATCGCCTTTTCAATCGCCCTTCTTTGATTCTCTCGCGCTTGATCGAATCCGGCGACAACTCCGTATTTCCGATTTACCCTTTTCTCACATTCCTTCCGTGCCGGTCCAAGGAGTCGCTTGCAGCCTTCAAGCTCACGTTCTCTAATCTCTTTATTAATATCCGCAATTGGGATCCTTGGAAGGCGTTCAAGGTTTTTTAATTCCTTATTCACTTTTTCACGAAGTTTGATCGCTTCATTCTGAAAGTCATTTATTTGACTCTCAAACTTTTCTGCTTTTTCTAGCAGACCATCTGCTTTTTCGAACGCGCCTTGATCCAGCGTCTTTGCAAACTTCGCAATTTCTCGATTAACCTTCCAAAAATCTGCTGCTAAGTTGGTATTTTTTTTAATATCTTCAACCAATTCCCGGGATTTGTCTGCTGCTTCTTTGCTAAGTTTAGCTTCCAGAGTTACCTCGAAAATAAAGTCTTTGAGCTTTTTCTCCAGCATTTCGAGCTTATCGCCTTCTGCAATGATCTTGTCCAAACTCCTGCGAAGGTCATTGATCAAACCGATGTGCATTACTCGTCCGGATTCGTATACTCGTATTGCGTCGGGATTGAAAAGAAGGGTGTCAAAAATGAACTGATTTGGGGCGGCTGGCTCGCCATTCGATAGACGCGTCAAATTTCCGGGTAGCCCAATCAACCTCCCCTGATCGTTCCGCAAAGGCGGGGTGTGCTTGGCAATCAGCGCCTCAATTGCAATGTGACGTGCTACCACCTCCTTATTCTCAGTTAGTTCAAAAACGTCACCTGTGTAGCGGTTCACGTAAGTATGACAGAACACATCGGCTGCCGCATGACAGAAAAACCCGAATGTGAAGGCCAGTTCCTCGTCCGACATGGATTCGTGATTCGCATGCAAATGCATCAACCACTCTGAGGTACCCCAATTTCCCTCCACCCCTGGATGAATGATAATTTGCCCAAGGTACACGCTCGGATATGCATCGGGCCCAAGGTTCCCGAGGCGAAAAAATTCAGGTTTATTCCGCAAAGCTGTAACGAGGCGCTCCGGTAGATCGATTTCAACAAGTCGGTCATTGAGGGGAATCGATATCTTCCCATCGATTGCATCGTTCAACACTTCCTGAGCGATCCAAACATGTGTGTCGACTTTGAATGCAAATCCGGTCAAGGGAAAAAACAGTGACGAAAGTGCAACGAAAGTGGTGATACTTCTTTTCATGACAAGCGGAAACTAACGAAAAGAAAATTCTTGTAAATTTTAAAATTTGATTTCTTGTCAAAGGATTCCGCAAGAGGCGCTGGCGCTATTTCTGTCCAACACAAAGCGAGAGTTCCTAACTGGTTGCAGAGTATCCTCCAGCGCTACAATTCTCGCCGTGGAGATTTGTCGCAAACTCCACAGGGGTCAGTCAAAAAATCCTGTCATTCGGGCCTTCATCAACACGGATAGATTGAGGCAGTTCGCGTGAGGTCAATTCACCCCTGGAACAACCAAACCCTCTCCCCTCCCCCACTCCCCCGAAACTCGATCGATTCGATCTCGACGGCGGAGTCGTCGGTGGCGGGGAGGTAGATGCGGACGAGGCGGGGCTTGCCCTTGACCGGGAGGTCGAGCGCGATGTCTTCCCACGCGTCGCCACCTGACAATGTGTAGTCGACGGCTTGACCCTCTTCAGGAAACTCCTCCTGTCCCTCGGTCATCCAGCGGACCTGGGCCTGGCCGGCGGGACCGCGGAGGCGGAGGGTGCACTTCAGCGGGCCCTCGAGGTCACGGAGCTGGCCGGTGCCGAGGAAGGGGAAGCGACCGTCGTTTTCCACGCGGAGGACGCCATCGACGACGGTGGCTTTGCAGAACTTCGGGACGAGGCCGGCGCCGGGGGCGCGGGAGGCCTTGGCGGCGGCGGCTTGGTAGGCGGGATTCGGCTTCGGGGCGAGGGCGCCGGTATCGGCGATGAACTGCTCGAT
>JAGRPB010000036.1:0-33951 GCA_020439945.1 Verrucomicrobiia bacterium | reverse complement strand
CGCCTTGGCGGCGGCGGCTTGGTAGGCGGGATTCGGCTTCGGGGCGAGGGCGCCGGTATCGGCGATGAACTGCTCGATGCGCTTTTCCAGCTCGGCGACTTTCTCGGGATACTTGGCGGCGAGGTTGTTGGTCTCCCCGATGTCCTCGGCGAGATTGTAAAGCTCGCGCGTTTCCGGATAGTCGCGGTGCGGCTCCCAACGGTGGATCAATTTCCAGTCTCCGACGCGAACGGAAGCGGCGGGAATGAGATGGGGAAACCAGGTGAAAAAGGCGTCTCGCTCGAGCTCACCTTTCTGCTCGAGCACCGGCAGAATCGACAGTCCGTCGACCGTATAGCCGTCCGGCTTCTTCAGATCGACGGCGTCGAGAATGGTGGGGTAGAGGTCGATGGGACCGACGACGGTATCGCTGGTGGTGCCCGGCTCGATGTGACCGGGCCAGCGCACCATTAAGGGCACCCGCTGCCCGCCTTCGTAGATGCGACCCTTGCCCTCGCGAAGCGGAGCATTGTTGGTCGGCGCCTCGGGGCCGGCCCACTTTCGCCAATCGCGAAGAAACTCATACTTGGGATGCCCCGGCTTGATCTTCTCAAGCTTGGTATCGTCCAGGGTGTTGCTGTGGGTGTTGCCACCGTTGTCGGAATAGAAAATGAAGAGGGTGTTCTCCGTCAGGCCGAGTTCATCGAGCTTGTCGAGGATGCGGCCGAGACTCTCGTCAACGCTCTTGAGCATCGAGGCCATGATGGGATTGCGCTGTTCCCCGCGCGGATCGGTTTTCTTCGCGAATTCGGCGGTGTAGGCCTCCTTGTGTCCCCAGGGACCGTGAACGCCGTACTGCCAGAGGTTGAGGAAAAAGGGATCGTCCTGGTGGGCTTCGAGAAACTTGATCGCCTCGTCGGTGAGCCGGTCGGTGATGTATTCACCCTTGGGTCCGTCGGTGATGTTGCCGACATGATGCTGGCCGGTGGGACGACCATCGGGGAAAACCCCGTAGGGCGAGAAATAACTGGGCGGACCGGGATCGGGCGCGCATTGCCAGGTCGTTTCGAAGCCGTTGTGATCGGGGCGATATTCCGCGGTCAAGCCGAGGTGCCATTTCCCGAAATGCCCGGTGCGGTAGCCCGCGTCGCGCAGCACTTCCGCCACCGTGACGATGGAGGGATCGAGGTAGTTCTTGCTGTTGGCGTAGATGAATTGGCTCACTGGCGACGCCTTCTCGGGATAGGGGGAAGCACCTTCGGGAGCGGGAGGCTGATGGCCGCTGGCGCTGGTGACCCGGTGTCGCGAGGAATACTGGCCGCTCAGGATCGAGGCCCGGGTCGGCGAGCAGAGCGGCACCGCGTAGGCATCGGTGAAGCGCATCGAGAGCTTGGCGAGCCGCTCCATGTTCGGCGTCTCGTAGTATTCCGAGCCGTAGACGGTGGAATCCATCCAGCCCATGTCATCGACGAGAAAGAGGACGACGTTGGGTCTGGCCGTGTCGGCGGCAGAATGCGCGAAACCGGCGGACAGCATCAGCGCGAGCGCGAGGAGGAGAAAGTGGGGGAAACGTTTCATGAGTGAGGGACGCATCTTGTTTCGGAATCGAGCTGATGACAATGTTTTCCCCATGGTCACGGCGATCTCCTGGGTGGCGAAACGGGATGCTCATCATCGTAACGCCTTTACCCTCGATTTTGCCGCTCGAGGGTTGGATCAAATGCACATCACGGAACGATTTCCGAAAATGGTCGACGCGCTTGGCTGACTCCGGTTAGGCTGCGCGTCTCATGCCTTTCAAACTCCCAGCCTTCCCAAAACTCCTCTCGTCGATTCTTCTCTCCGGACTGCTTTTCACCAGCGGCGTCTTGGCGGCCGATCCGGAGCCCTTTCTCATCTACGCGCCCAGTCGCAACGGGGAGGAGTTGCTGATCTTCAAGCTGACGCCGAATCCGGAAAACAAGTTTCCCTACGCGTCGTGGGAACTGGTCGCGTCGGAGGATCTGCATTTTCCCGGCCGCACGATCGCCAAGCATCCTTCGAAGTCGGTTTTCTATATCTCCGGAGGCGCGAAGGATGCGGACGGGATGAACCTGTCGATCAAGTTTCTGAATGGAAGATCCGCGACCGACGGTCACACCGTTCGCGGCTATTGGCCGCGGGACTATTCCTACCTCAGTGTGGATCGGTCCGAACGATTCCTGCTCGGCTGCAATTACCAGGACGGGATCATCGACATCTATCGCATCGACGAGAAAGGCATGCCTGAAACGAAACCGGTGACGACCCTGGAGGAAGGTCGCAAGGCCGCTCACTGCGTCCTGTTGTCGCCGGACAATCGCCATTTCTACATTCCCTACGTCAAGGAACACAACGCGCTCTATCAGTATACCTTCGATGCTGCGACGGGAAAGGTCACCCCGCTCGATCCGAAGAATGCGAACCCGCCCGCGGGGACCGGCCCGCGCCATCTCGCTTATCACCCGACGCTCCCGCTCCTCTATTTCAGCGAGGAACAGGGGCTCGGGGTGTCGGTTTACGAGCGGAATGAAGAGACGGGGCAGTTGACCTGGAAAGCCAGCGCCCGGGCCGCCGGGGACGACGCGCCGAAGGAAGGCGTCAGCGCCTCCGATATCGTGATGACGCCCGACGCAAAATTTCTCTACACCGGCATCCGTGGTCACGAGCACGACTACGACTACCTCGCCGGCTATGCCATCGGTGAAGACGGCAGCCTCACCCCTCTGGGATTGACGGAGACTTCGAAGATCCCGTGGGGACTCGCGGTGTCGCCCGACGGTCAGCATCTCGTCGTGACCGCTTTCAAGTGCGCGAAGATTCTCGTCTACCGGATCGAAGAAAACGGTTCCCTCAAAGAGGTCGCCAGCCTCCCGGCCGAGGAGGGTATCTCAGACGTGGAGACGCTGCCGATTTTTCCGATGGTGCCGTGAGGCGCCCTCTGGTCGCGACCCGATCGGACGTCTCGGCGAGACGTCCCTACCCCATGCGCTGTTCGCCAAACTCGGTAGGGACGCACCGCCGGGGCGTCCGCCGCGATCATACGTCTACCGACCTTCGATCACCCGGTTCGTTTTCTTTTCTCGCCACGTCCACGTCTCCGGATCGAACTGAAAAGCGCCCTTCGCTTTGGCTTCGGGCGCCCAGTTTTCTGGCAGCCAGCGGGCGAGGTTGGCGATGACGGATGCTTGCTCGGGATTTTTGGCAAGGTTGTCCCATTCGTGGGGATCGGTCTCGTGATCGTAGAGTTCCTCGCTCCCGTCATGATAGCGGATGTAGCGAAATCGATCGGAGCGAACGGCGGCATTCCCAAGGAGATACTCGATGACAGCGGGTCGGCCCCAAGAAGCGGAGGCGGGATCTTCGAGGAGAGGCCGAAGACTGACGCCGTCGTGGTTTTCGATCAAAGGAAGTCCGCAGAGATCGTTGAGCGTGGGAAAGAGAGAAATCAGGCTGACCGGTCGATCGCACTTGGCCGGTTCGATACCCGGGCCGGCGAAAAGGAACGGCACCCGCGTCGCTTCTTCCCAGAGAGTCGATTTGTGCCAGTGGCCTTTCTCTCCGAGATGCCAACCGTGATCGGACCAGAGCGTGACGTAGGTGTTTTCGGCATGCGGCGAAATGTCGAGCGCTTCCAGAACCCGCCCGAGTTGGGCATCGGCGTAGCTGATGCTGGCGAGGTAGGCCTGGATGGCGTGTTTCCAACGATCGGCATCGCGGATTTTCTCGAAGTCCGAATGCCCCGCCAACGCCAGCTGTCGACCGACTTCGGGAACGTCGTCGAGATCTCCTTCTCGCACTTCAGGAAGGACGATCTCGTCGAGCGGATAAAGATCGAAATATTCCCGGGGCACGTACCAGGGCAGGTGAGGGCGAAACAATCCACAGGCGAGAAAGAAGGGCTGGTCGGGCTCATGAGTTCGGAGAAACTCGACCGCAAAGTCCGCGCTGAGCGTGTCGTCGTAATCGGCTTCGGGCACGCCGGGCAGTGCGCCCCAGTCGTTTTCGTGAGGGAGACCTTCTACCTCGGAAAAGGGAAAGCCCTCGGGAAACGGAACCGGCGTCGACCAGGGGTAGTTGATCTTCTTCTCCCGGAACCAACCGTCGTTGCGGAAAATCAAACGCCGGAACTCGTCCCACTCTCCCGGAGGATTGTTGCCGGCCGTGTGGTGAAAGATTTTTCCCGCGCCCGCCACGCGATAGCCATGGGCCTTGAATTGGGCCGGCAGGCTGACGACCTCGGGCAGGTTCGGTTTCCACCAGTGGCTGTTTTCGTAGAGCCCGGTAGTCGAAGGCATCAGGCCGGTCATGATCGCCGCCCGCGAGGGAGCGCATTTCGGCGAGGGACAATGCGCATTGGTGAACAACACCCCACGGGCTGCCAGTCGGTCGATGTTCGGCGTGTGAACGGTTCCCTCGTAGCCGCCGAGACAGCCGACCCAATCCTTCATGTCGTCCACCGCGAGGAAGAGGACGTTGGGGCGCTCGACAGTAGGCTTGCCGGACTGCCCCCACGCGAAATCACTTCCCGCGCACACGGCGGCCAACAGGAAAAGAATCAGGACTCTCGGCTTCATGGGAGGAAAGGAGGGGCGTCAATCCTGTCGCCCGCCTGGAGAGAATCGATATTTCCAAAGGGCGACAGGATTGTCGCCCCTCCGTTCTTCTCTACTCCGGATACGCCGCCAGAAGGGCCTCGTGATACGCCTTCCGCACCTCGCCCGTTCCCTGCACCATGACGTTTTGAATCATGAGAACCGCGACGATACCGCGCTCGGGATCGACCCAGCCGTGGGTGGCGAAGGCGCCGCCGTGACCGAATGAGCTCGCCGAAAAGCCGGGAACGAGCGATTTCTCGGGACGGTTGGCCATCCAGCCGAGTCCGTAGTTCAGCTTCTTTTCTCCCGCCATTCTGGGCGAGGTCATTTCGGCGATCGATTTCTCGGAGACGATCCGTTTTCCCTCCCAGACGCCGCCGTCGAGGATCATCTGGTAGAATTTCGCCATGTCCGCCGCGGTGGAAAAAACGCCGCCGGAGGGTTCGGTCATTCGCCGCACTCCCGCGTCGGAGGTGACGAAGGGATTGTAGCCCCGAACGAGCGATCTACCGTCCTCGTCCGTTTTGTAGGTCTTGGCAATTCGGGCGCGAAGCGCGTCGTTCGGATGAAAGGCGGTGTCCTTCATGCCGAGCGGATCGAAGATGCGTTGCTGAACGAGTTCGTCGAAAGGCTGACCCGACACGATTTCGGCGATCCGCCCCGACACGGTGATGCCGAAACCGTATTCGTAATCGCTGCCGGGTTGGAACGACAGCGGCGCCTTCACCAGTTGCTCGGCGTAACTGCGCAGCGAGTGCGCGCCATCGTTGGCCTTGCGAGGAGGAAACTGCAGGCCGGAGGTGTGCGACATCAGGAGCCGCAGGGTCACGGGTTGCTCGGGCGAACTGCCGTCGGCCATTTTCATCTCTCCGATGGCCGGCATCCAGGTGGCGGCGGGTTCGTCGAGGGAGAGTTTCCCTTCGTCCACCAGGGTCATGATCGTGGTCACGCTCATCGATTTTGTCATCGAGGCGATCCAGAACAGCGCGTCCTTCGTCATCGGGACCTCCTGTTCCCGGTCGGCGAAACCGGTCGCCGCGTGATGCACGATCTTACCATCCTTCATCACGAGCGTCACCGCTCCCGCCGTGTGTCCGGCGGCGATCTGGGCCTCCATTGCCGGAACGATGCCAGCCAACGGATCGGCGGCGACATCCTTGCTCCAGGCGGAAGCCAGGGAAATCAGGAGGGCGAAAACGGATAGAGAGATCGATTTCATGGAGTGGGAATTCCGCGGGATGCGGCTCCCGGTGATATCAGAAAATCTCTGCGAATGGCGACACAAACTTTCCCGCGGAGCGGCCCCAAATCGGGATGCCGGTTGCCTTTCTCAATCCCGGACCCGACCGACTTCGACCAACGAGCCGTAGATCTCCGATGAGGCCCAGGCGTCTTCGAAGACATGGAACTCATTGAAATGCGAGAAGCCCAATGAGGTTGTCCGACCGAACTCGATGTTGAAGTCGTATTCGTATTGATTGATCACCAGTCGGCGGCGCGAGATGGGGTCGGCAATGCGGACGTAGTCGGCCGATTCCCACGCATCGTCGGTGTTGGTGGTGTTGATCAGATCGAACGAAAACGCGTAATTCGGCTGAAAAAGAATGCCGTTGATCGACAGATCGAGCTTCAGGGTCAGGTCGATGCGATCGGCGCCTGTCCCACTGCGAATGGTGCCGTTGTAGTAGGAAAGCGAGCCAATGCGGAAAGAATTGCCGGGCGCGATCTGGCTGAATTCCGAACCTCCAAAGGCCAGGCGACTCTGTTCAGTTCGGTTGGAATCGTTCACCGGCAATTGCTCGCCCCAGGCAAAAGTTTCGCCGGTCTCGCCGCTACCGAGGCTGCTCACCATGCGCGAGGTGCCGCTGGCATTGGAGAATTCTCCGGCGGCCGAACCGGATGCTTCGAAGGGATCGAGCGCAATGGACCGCGACGCCACCGGGCTCTCCAGGTAGTAGGGTGACCCGACCGGTAGAGCCCGCGCCTCGATGGTGGCGGCGTTGGGAAAGTCTCCGCGATCCAGGGTGAACGGCGCGTCATACGATTGCCAGCCGCCTTCGTTGATCCGGTATTCGAGCCGGGAATGTGCCTCGGAATTCGGATTCGAAATCGTGACTTCAATCTCTCGGTTGTAGAACATGCCAAAGGACGTATGGCTGGACTCGATCCCGGGTGCGGCCAGCGCGGCGGGCACGGCACCGTATTGTTCGTCATGCTTGGCACTGTCACCCCACTGCGAGTGCGCGGAGAGGGCCTGCGCCGAGAGGACGGAACCCGGCGAGATCATCACCGGCCCGTGGTATTCCCGCCAACTTCCGTAGTCGATGGCGTAGACTATTCTCGAAGTGCCCTGGGGATTCGGATTCGTCAGCGTCACCGGCAGGTCGTAGTCGCGAATGTCGTAGGAACCGCCGGGATAAGAAAACTGGGGCGAAATCAGGGTGCGCCGGGGATCGGGCGCCGGCGTTGCGGCGGGAAACCCGCCGCCCTGAGTTTCGGGCGCCTTGGCGACGACGAATTCGGTCGCGCCGGTCTCGTGGATAACCGGCCGATCGTGGTAGTCCCACACCCAGGTCGACTCCTTGGCATAGGAAACGAGGCGCTTTCTCGTCTCGACCGCGGGGGTCGCTTCGGCGAGCGAATCATCCAGGGTGAACGCGGCGACCGCTCCCGGGCCGGTGCCGTCGAGAATCAATCGGGCATGATCGGCATCCCAGACCACGCCTTTTCCATCGGCAGACAAGCTGACTCCGAGACGCGGATCGACAAAAGACGAAGACAGACCCGGCATTTGCTTCGCCGCTTCGGGGGAACTGGTGCTTTTCAAATGCGCGATCACTTCCGCCGGCGATTCGACTCCGTCCAGCGAGCCACCCATGACCAGGTAGGAGCTGACCGCGCGATTCAGGGTATCGACATCCGCTTCCAACTTCTTCCGAGTCGATCGTTGGGAAACTTCGCCCACGGAAACGAAGGCGATCGAACTGAGAAGTCCCGCGACCGCAACGGAGGAGAGGACTTCGATGAGTGAAAAGGCGCGGTGATTCATGGTCAGAACGGGTGGGAACTGACTCAAAATTATCGGAATTGGTCATAAAAACAAGAAAAATCGCAGTTTTCGGTATTAGAAATGCCATTTTTCTCATCTTTGAAATCTTTTGGCGGCGAAAACCGTGGGATTTTGCCATGGGAACCCAAGAAGCGGACGTGGTTACGGCTTTGCTTGGAATCAATCCCAAGCGACGCATCGGATTCGCGCGCCGCTGGTTCAGCCAAGACGCTCCGAAAACCCGACAAGCCGAGTCGATCCTGCGATCGCAACCGACCTCAAAAGGGACCCGTCAATCCCCCACCCGCTCCAACGGTGAGAAATCGGTCACCGCATTCCAGGTCGCGAATCCCGCGTGGGAAATCTTCGCCAGCTTCTCGGTGAGAGGCCGCGTGATCTTCTTCCCGCCGATCTCCAGGACGACCTCCTGCTTTTCGAGATCGACGGCCACGTTCACCTCGAAAACGCGATCGACGTCACCCGTCACATCGGCTCTCTTGACCCCTTTGCCCGGAGGCGCTCCTTCGAAAACCACGGCTTTCCCCTGGACGAACTGGATGCCCGCTTTCACCAGTTTCGCCTCCTCCGCGCCATCGCCGAAAACGAGGAACCCGTTCCGATAATAGGCCGGTTGTCCGAACTCAGCGGGCCCCTGCATCTGGAAATGCCAGCTCGCCTTTCCGGTGACGGGTTGATCCAATTCCTGAAGCGCCAGTCCCACCTTTTGCGGATCAGCGCCCAGGCGGTAACCCAGCTCCGAAGCCACGACCTTGCCATCGGTCACGGTGTCGAACTCTGCCGACCGATCCTTCCCTTTCAGCGGTCGACGGGCATCCGTGTTCTTCCCGCCACGCTTTCCATCGTTTCCACCGTCCGGGTTTCTTCCGAGTTTTTCCATCCACTCCTTGCGATAGGCTTCGTCGCTCTCTTCGAGTTCTTCGTGGATGATTTCCACCGGTTCACCAAGCGTCGAAGGCAGTTCCTGTCCCGCCGCGCCGAAACGCCGAACGCTGCCGTCTTTCATCGCCATAAACAGGCTGCCGTTCGCCGCCACCAGGCCGTCGAACACCGGGATCGAATCGACCGCGTAACTCGCCAACATCTCGCCGCTGTTGGTGTCGGCGGCCCCGATTCGTCCTCCGCGCTTGCCCTCGAAGGATTCCATCGATCGCACCGCGTCGCCGTAGGGACCCGCCGCGAAAACCGTCGATCCGGCACGCGCCATCGCACGCACGTGGAACGGGATCTCCTCCTGCCACTGGATCGGCGTGGTCCGGAATTGTTCCCAATCGATACCCAGATCCCCGTTCCGCCGCCGCTCCTGATTGGCGATCGAATAGTCGGGATCGGGTCCGGCCCGCTTTTCGGAGGCGTAGAGAATATATTTTTCTCCCCGACTGAACTGAGCCGAATTCATCCCGGCATAGAATGACCGGCCGAAGGCGTAGACCTTGTCCTGGTCGAACACGAGCAGGCGGCCCGCCGGCAGCTGATTCGCTTTCTGCCACCAGCCGCCATAGCCACCCTTGGTGTCGTCGCCGTAGACCCAGTAGGTGCGATGCCACCAATTGTCGTCGAGAAATCCAGTCGGTGAAAACGCGTGCGGCGCCGGTTCGCCGGGCGACAGCGTCTCCTGATCGAATCCGAGGTGCCGCATGTAGACCTGCTTGCCATCACCGGACAGGATATCGGGCAGGGCACCCTCCATGTCGAAGGAACCCGTCAACGGAGGTTGTTTGCCTTCGCTGTCGAAGTCGTAAACCGTGTAGCTCCCGATGATCTTGCCGCTTTCCTGATCGATCTTCACCATGGTGATTCCGCCGTCGAGGAAGGACGATCGACCCGCCGCCGCGTAGACGGCGCCATCCTGCACCAGCGCGCTGCCGTTGACCGGCCAGGCCGATTCGACACGACCGTAGGCGATGACCTGACGTTCCCCGGGCGCCGCCCGAGTGCGCCAGGCGAGAGCGCCATCCGCAGCCCGCAGGCTGTAGACACAGCCATCGGCGCTACCGAAAAAGACAAAGCCGCTATCCACGGTCGGCGGGGAATCGACCATGCCCCCCGCGGTGAACCGCCAGGCGACGTCGCCCGTTTCCGCATCGAGCGCCAGCACCGTGTTGCGATCCCGCTGCGAGACGAACACCTTGCCTTCCGCGACCGTGATACTGCTGAGGTCGCCACCGAGCACCGATTTCCAGCTCTGCTTCAATTCCGGTTTCACCGCCGTGTCCGTTCCCCCGGTCCGTTCCACGTCGTGACGGTAGGTCGGCCAATCTCCCGCCGCGTTGGCCACCCCCGATTTCGCCGGCCAGGCGCCGCCTTTCTCGTGCGGACTCTCGTCCTTCATCGGAGGGAGCGATGGCGTCGTCGGTCCCGGGGTCATCGCGGTGAAACCGTTCAACTTGCCCTTGATGTAGCAGGCACAGGCATGCGGGGTGGAGTAGAGCATGCCGTTCGCCGGCATGATGCCGTAGAGGCAGGCGCCGCGAATCCAGTGATTCTCGGCGTAGGATTGCGTGTCGGGATTCACGTACTCGACTCCGGAGCGCGACAGCAGGACGAAATCCCCACTCGCCTTCGCCTTGTAGCAGCGGTGGTGACCGATGCCCTGGAAAGGCGGCAGATCGAACTGGGTCTCGATCTGGCCAGTCAGCGGATCGCGTCCCGTGAAGGTGCCCGGCGCTTTGGCCGATGTCACGTTCATCGACCACACCTTGTCGTGCATCAGCATCACGGTCACCGGGCTGCGGTAATCGTCCGTCGGCCAAGCCGATCTCCACAGAGTGTGCCCGTCTTCGAAGGACACCGCGGTCATCTTCTGGGCGCGGGCGTAGAAGACCGCATTTTCGCCGATCACCAGGGTCGGTGATTCCTCGGCGATCATGGTCAGGGGCTCCGGAATGCTTTCGGATTTCCATTTCTCCTCGCCCGTTTTCAGGTCGAGACAGACGATCTGCTGACCATCATGGTAAACCACCCTGCCATCGCGTGCCCCCAGCGAGAGCGGTGCCACCTTGGGTCCGAGACGCTCCCAGAGTTGTTTACCGCTCTCCGCCTCGATGGCGACCACGCGCTTGGCCTTGCCGTGATCGATCACCACATGGTCCCGTCCATCGTAGGAAAAATTCCGACGCTTGCGGCGTTCCTCCTCCAGTTCGGCTTGATTCGATGGGTCGGGATTCGCCACCACCAGCACCACGCCATCGAGATAGACGATCTCTTCGGCCGCCGCCGTTCCGTCATAGACCCGCAGTTCCTCGCCGGTAGCGGCATCGAACTGGATCAACGGGCCATTGATATCGAGCGGGGCGTAAACCCGATCGCCCACCGCCACCAGCTTGCGCGGCATCTGGGCAGGACCGCTCTTCCACGGCCAGAACCGCGTCAGCCACTGGGTCATCGGTTTTTTCCAGAGCACGACTCCGTTGTAGCCGTCGCGGGCGACCAATTCCCAATCGGCCGGCAACTGGACCGAGGCTCGCGGTCCCTCGTCGACGATGGCAAAGACGCGCCCTTTCGCGCTCACCATCGCGTTCACGCTGCTCATGTTTTCGTGCGAGGTGGTCCACAAGGGCTTGCCCGCCCACTGAAAACGTCGGGGCAATCCACAGTCCGGATCCTCTCCCACCATGTTATTCGAGGCGTTGTATTCGTAATGCGTCCAATCGCGCTTCGTCGACGCCTCCGGTTTCGTTTCCGTTTTCCAACCGCCCCCACTCGCACGGGCCACGCTGCCGCCGGGCCGCAGCACGCGCATCACCTCGTCGTCGGCGATCGAAACGCCCTCGGAAACGATGAGGAGGTTCACCAGGTTTTCCGCAAAGGGAAGGCGTCCCGATTCGGCATTCCAGAGTTCCGCCGAAAGTCGGGTCGCGCCGCTTTCGCTCTCCCTGAACCGCCCACGGGCCGCCACCACCTTTGCCGCGTCCGTCTCCAGCCCCTGCACGACCAGCGAATCGCGAGCTTCCGCCAACGAAGCCGCGAGCGCCCCGTCACCGCAACCGACGTGAACCACCAGTCCACCGGTGGTCGTGGTCAAATCGAGAAGCTTTTGCGCCTCGCCATTCTGGGCGTGGAGGCTGGCCACGGCCAAACCGAAGGTAACGAAAAAAGTAGGGGAAAACGTCTTCATGGGACAACCGCGAATCAAAATCAGTCCCGAGCATAGGACAAAACCGATCGTTTCCCCAAGCGCCGCATTCGCGGCCCCTCACACCACCTCGAAGCGGTGTGACTGGATCTCGTTTTTGCCCGCCTTCCGCATCGGACGCGGCTCGGGTTGGGCATCGCCGTTGTGGTCGATCGTTCGGGCGTAGAGTTCGTATCGCCCCGGTTTCAAACCGTTCATCGTCACCACCCACGACGCCATGCCGTAGCGGGTCGGCCAGGAAAGTGGATCGCCGGTCTTCGGATCAAACCCAAGCAAGTCCCGGGAAGCCACGCCCTCGGGAAGCACCAGCTTCCAGTTCGGCGGTGGCAGGATATCCGCGGTCTCCCAGGTCGCTTCCCGCAACTCATCGTCCCCAAGCCGCCGGTCGCCTTCCTTCAAACCGGTCCGCAGGAAGGTCTCCAGCCGTTGAAAACCCGACAGACCGGAAATGACCCGCCCCACGATCGTGACCGGTTTGCCCGCCGGCGAAGACTCCGGCCCATCATCCACGTAGGCCGCGGTCTTGAGGTAGGACTCGGGATCGTTGTTCTTGAGCGCGTAGGTATCGTTGGTTCGGTAATCGTTGGTCAGGTAGATCTGCTGGAGCCACTTGATCGATTTGAAGCCATGCGCCCACGGCACGATCATTCGTACCGGACCGCCCCGCACCGGCGGGATCGGCTCGCCGTTCAGTCGATAGGCGAGGAAGGCCGGCAACTCTCCCGGTGGCGTCTCCATCGCCTGCGTGTAGCTGACCGATGATTGGAAAATCTGCTTCGGATCGTGGTTATGAAACCCCAGGTAGTAGATCCGGCGCACGTTTTCCAGTTTGCCGCAGAGCCGGAGCACATCGCGCAGCGGCACGCCTTCCCACAAGCCCTGGCCCAGCGGCTCCGCGATGTTGAGGCACTGCATCGCCTTGAGGTATTTCACCCCGTGCGTTTCACCGAGCTTCTCCAGCGCGGGCAGATCGAGCGCGGTTCCATCAGCGAGAGTGAGTGACTTCTCCGCCTTGGCGGATTCCTTGATGTCGGGCGGTTCGCTGAAACCGTCGGGCGCAATTTCCAGCCGCCAGGTTTCCGGCGTCATCCTCGCGTCGATCAGCGCCTGTCCCTGCAAGGTGTGCGGCTTCGGATTGCCGCGCGCGACCGTGTAGAAATCCTCCGCCGGCGTCAGGAAAGGATGCGGACTGACGACGCCCTCGACCGAGACCGAGACCGAGCCAGCCTGATCCTGACCGCCAACCTGAGACGCCCCCATCGCGGAAGCGACCATGCCGACCGCCGATTTGGCGAAGCGACGCCTGCTGATCTCGCTGGCGAGTTGGCCGGATATCTGCCGAGAGGAAGTCATCGTCTACGAGGGCGAACCCGGCCATCCTAGGGAAGACCGAAGATCAAATCAATCCCCGCCTGCGCGCAACCGCGCCTCGACCAGACAGGGTCAGGTCGCGGACCTGACCCTGTTGAATGACTGACTTTAGATCTACTTCAGCTCACTTCGCGAACATCTCGTTCGCACGATCGCCGCCGCTCAGCACGTAGGCGACGAGGTCGAGGATCTCCTCTTTCTTCAACATCGCCAGCAACATCGGCGGCATGGGCGACACCTTGGACAGTTCGATGCTCTTCACTTCCTTGCGGTCGACATTTTCGCGCTGGTTGGGATCGGAGAGATCGGTGTTGAGAGTGACATTGTCGCCACTCAGGTTCACCACCACACCGGTGATCATCGTGCCGTCGTTTTTCGTGACCACGATGGGCGCGAACTGATCGCTGATCACTTTGCTCGGGTTGATGATTTGATCGAGAAAGTCGTTCGGGCTGTATCGCCCACCAGCGCCGGTGAGATCCGGTCCGGTCATGCCACCGGCGTTGCCGAACCGGTGACAGGCGTAGCAGGCGGCGGCGGAAAACATCTTGCGACCGTTCTCGAAATCGCGGCTCTTCAAGCCCGTCTCGGCGGCGGCACTGAGTTCCTCCAGCGTCCACATCGTCGGGGCACGGCCGGCGAAGATGGCGCCCAAGTTTTCGATGGCCGATTTCCGTTCCGGCTTCTTCGCGATGAGTTCGGCGTGCTCCTTTTTCTCCGCGTCGGTGTAAGTGGCGAGGGTGTCGTTGCGGATGAACTCGATGAATTTCTCGAAGCTGGCCCCGCCCCGGTAGTTGGCGGCTTTCAGGAACCAGTTCAACTGCTGCTTCCGCAATCCGGGTGTCCACCCGGTTTTCAGAAAACGCAGGCTGCGAGCGTATTCCATCTGCGGCTCCTGGCTCTCGGCCGAGGCGATCAGCGCCATTCCCTTGGCGGCCGCGTTCGGATCCTGGAGATAGGCAAGCGTTTCGGTGAGCAGCCAGTTTTCCTCGAAGCTGTCCGCCGGATAGGAAGGATCGAGCTTTGCCACGATCGCATCGATGAGCACTGGTTCGGGATCGCCGAAACGATGCAGCACGATCTCGATCGTGCGGACGAAACCCAGGCGCTCCCCGTGGCCGAGCTTCGCGTAATCCAGCTCGAGGAGGGAACCGAGGATGCGGTCGCGCAGGCCGGTATCGGCTCCCGCGAAATC
The DNA here is from genome assembly GCA_020439945.1 of Verrucomicrobiia bacterium. Classification (GTDB taxonomy): domain Bacteria; phylum Verrucomicrobiota; class Verrucomicrobiia; order Verrucomicrobiales; family DEV007; genus JAEUHH01. Next base: position 19,588 of record JAGRPB010000036.1, on the reverse strand, counting down.
TTCGGGTCGATGACTCGGGCAAACACCGGCCACCCGCGCCAGCGCCATCAGCGCGGGAATGCGTTTACCGGGCTCGGTTTCGGCGAGGGCTTTCTCCTTCCACTCGTCGACGGGCTGATGCTCGACAGCGACCCGGGCCGCCCAGGCGACAAAGCGGTCGTCGTGATCGAGATGCGGCCAGGCAGCCTCGATGGCCTTGGGATCGGCTTTCCCATGAAACTTTTCCAAATCGTGGCGAAGCTGGACTAGCGACGACGGCTCCGAGGAAGCCGCAGGAATTGGCGAGGTGTCCTCGTCACCCGCGTAAGTCACGCGATAGAGCCCCGACTGGACCCGGCGTCCGCCGATGGCGAAATACATGGCGCCGTCCTTTGGATGAATGATGGCATCGGTCACCGGCAAAGGGGCTCCGGTGAGGAATTCCTCCTTGGTGCCGGTGTAGCTGGCGCCGTCCCGGGTCAGGTGAATGGCGTAGACCTTGCCCCAGCTCCAGTCGAAGGCGTAAAAGGCTTCCTGGTATTTCGCGGGAAACTTGGCGCCATAACCGAACATGGCCCCGGTCGGCGAGCCGGGTCCGATATTGACCGCCGCCGGAAGGCTGACGGGGTAAAACTCGGGATACTTGCCGGCCCCGTTGCGCCAGCCGAATTCGGCCCCGCTGACGACATGAACCACCCGCGTCGGCCGATACCAGGGCGTGTTGAAATCGTATTCCATGTCGGCGTCATACGCGAAGAGTTCGCCATCACGATTGACGCCGCCGTCGTAGATGTTGCGAAAGCCGGAAGCGAAGATCTCGAAGTTCTTCCCGTCGGGATCAACGCGATAGACGATGCCTCCAGGCGCGAGCACGCTGCGGTTATGGCCACGGCCATCGGGCATGCGAGGCAGCAGGTGGTCGTCGCCCCAGACCTTGGGCACAGGGGAATCCTTCGCCGTGCCTTCGTAGGGACCGCCGTCGATGATGGCGTTGTTTCCCGTGATGAGATAGAGCGACTTGCCGTCCGGCGTCGGCATCACTGCGTGGACTCCATGATCGCTCTTGGAATCAAACGCCTTCAGCAACTCGATCTTGTCCAACTCGTCATTCCCGTCCGAATCCGTGATCCGATAGAGCCCGCTCTGGGCCTTCTGTTCGTAGTCATTGACGCCCGCATAGAGAGCGCCGAAGGCGAAGACCATCCCGTTGATGGCGCGGATATTGATCGGCACCTTTTTCACATCCGCGGGCTTCAGGGCCTGGCCGGGAGCGGGCGGATTGAAGCGGTAGAGGTCGCCATACTGATCGCTCGCGTAGATCCGGCCTTGGTCGTCGTGGCAGAGCGCCACCCAGGAACCTTGTTCTCCGCCGGGCACCGAATAGAGCAGTTCCACCTGGAAGCCGTCGAGCGCCTTGATCCGATCCACCGGGGTGGCCTTGTTCTCGCCGATCGCCGGGCCGACCTCCTGGGGACGCTTCGGTTTTGGTTTCGCCTTTGCGGCCGCCTGGGCCTGGCCTTTTCCGTTCTGATTCGGCATGGCCTTGGCCTGCGGTTTGCCCGCCGCCTTGGGTGCGGGTTTCGCTTTTGGTTTTGGCTTCGGCTTGCCGACTTCCTGGGCGTCGGAGGGAATGTCGGCCTTGGCGAAAGGAGTCACACCCCCATCGGGCAGAACCTTGAGGCGCACGTCCTTGATCTGCACCTCCATGGCGGGGCCGCGGTGAACCTGGAAAGCGAGGATGCCCTCGAGCGAACGCGCCTTTTCATCGTAGTCGGAGAATTCGATGGTGACCTTGCCATCGATCTTGTGGGTGATGTGGTTGCCCTTCGCGATGATGGTGTAGTCGTGCCACTGGGTGCCATCGACAGCGACGGGATCCCGCTCTGCCACCAACCATCTCCGACCATCCGGATCGGCCACAACACTCTGACCATTCTGGACCACGATGCCGCGCGCACGCTCCTCATAGATCATCCCGTTGTAAGGAGGATTCGGATGCACATCACACTGGTAACCACCCACCGACCATTGCCCGTTTTCGGGCAGCTCTTTCGACCGGTATTGGATTCCGGAATTGTTGCCGTCCTGACGGATCTTGGCGTGAAATTCGAAGTTTTTCACCGTGCCGCCGCGCCAGATGAGAAACTGGTTGTAGGTCAGTTGATCGGGTCCCTTGGTCCGGCCGGAGATGGTGCCATCCTCGACCGTCCAGAGTTCCGGATTACCGTCCCAGCCGGTGAGATCCTTGCCGTTGAAGAGCGACTGGAATCCCTCTTCCTGCGCCGAGAGCGGCGCCAGGGCGAGGATGAAAGCAATGAGCGAATGCAGGTGGGTTTTCATGAAAGGAAAGTTTCGGGAGCCCCGGATCATAGCGGATATCCGGAAAGGGCGGCAATGAACGAGTTTGAGAAAATTACGGCAACTCCCGCGATGCCGCTTTCCGCGCGGATCGTCGAGTGGCGGGCCTGTCCCGCGCTGCGATTTTGACCCAAGCCATCCGATTCTGTTGAGAAAGCCCGCCCACTCCTGCGAGGCCAGGGCTTTTTCTCATTGCCGAATGTGACCCAAACGACGGAGACTGTGTTGCCTCCTCCCACGACAATGCTGCCTTTCGAACGACCTGCATCGATAATCGTCGCACTGTGTTTCGCGCTCGCAACGCCTGCCCAGGCCCAGGAAACCGATCAAGCGGGTGAACCGATCTCCGTCAGTCTCCTCGCGGCCCGGGAACTCGCCACCGAAGCAGGTCTACTCTTGGCTTCGCTCACGGACAGTTCTGAATCGATCTCCGTCCTCGAACGCCAGGAGCTGCCGGAAGTCGCCCGTGAAAGCGGTCTAACCGGCGCCAGTCTTGCCGGCCTCGAAAGCGCCCAATTGCTTCTGATTCTCGAGAGCGTCGAGACGGAAACCAAATCGCTGATCGCAACCCGCGCGGTCGATCGTGACAACGGCCGAATCCTCTGGTCCGACTTTCAACCCCGGAGCGGCGACCTCGAAAAATGGGTTGAGCATCTCAGCAAGAAGCTGTCCTCCACTTCGCTTCCCAAAATTCAACCTGACCGGATTCGTGTCTCCATTCGATCCCTGAATCCGGAATTTCATCCCGGCACTTCTGAAATCGATCTTCCTGCGCTAACCCTCACAGCTCTTACCATTGAGACTCTATCGAATTGGCCAAAGATCGATGTTCTCGAGAGACTCGATCTCGGGCAGATCGAATTTGAGCGCTTTCTCACCCAGATTGACTTCGGTTCAGAAGAACAGGCCGACTTCACGGTGACAGGTTCCTTCCAACTATCCGGAGAAACGGGAAATGCTCGGCTAACCATTTCAGACAATCGGCAAGCCGGGGGAACAACCAAACTCATCTCCACCGAACACGGAGGCCTGGCAGAACTTGCGAAACAAATCGCCGACCTAGTTGCCAGGGAAACCCTGGCGGATGACGATGCCGCCAGGCGACCTCCCCATCCTCTCACGAACCGGCTTGGTCCGTGGGAAGCCTGGCAATTCAATGATGAAGCGGAAAGAAACTTTCGCCTTGGTCTCTACTCGCTCGCCGCCCGACAGGCGGAAGCCGCCAACCTGATCGATTTCACCGACAATCCAAGATTCGACGCCATCCAGATCTTTGCCGAACTGTTCCAGCTCATTCCTTCCCTTCCGGCCCTCAATCCCGATGACGGTTTCTTTCAGGTCGAGAATGAATACGGAAACCGAGTTCCCCTCAATCTCTGGGATTTTTACCAGCAGGATCGCGGCGAAGAATCGACTCCGACTATACCAGAATGGGAAGGTTTTAACGCAACCGTCAAGCTGCTGACGGATTTCACGCGCCGCCAGGGAAATCGTGATGAGGAGAAAATGCGGAATATTGCCCGTACCCGGTTGGCTCAGATCCGCAGTGTCCAGAATTCCCTCTTCGAGGAACTCGCCTGGTCCATTTACGATCGCCAAAGGGCTTCGAGTTCGGAGACCGAGGTCACTAAACTATTGGAATTGGGAAGAAACCTCCAGGAATTGGATGACGCTCAGGATGAAGCCTGGCCCGACATGGACGACTCGTGGAGAAATCCGTTCACGGCAGTGCTGCTCAAGCCGACCGCCAATGAAGGGGTTGAGTATCTAAAAGCCGAACTCTACCCCGCCGATCTGGATAAGCTTGGCAGCCTGCCTCCCAAGGATGCCAGAAGACGGCTTGATCGATTTCATCGCCTCCGCGACAGCCTGCTTGGTTTCCTCGCCGTGGCGCGATCGGACAACGGGCGGATCCTACCGGGTCAGGATGCTGCTTTGAAACCCTTTGTCGGAGCGTTCGAAGGAACCCCCATGACGGCTGAAGAGGCTTTCCTGGAAGCAGTCAAACCCAACAGTGATGATCTTGATCCCTTACATTTCATCGACGCAGCTTTTGCCAAGATCCAGCTTCACGAGCCGGGAGATCAACGGAGAAATGCTTTCAAAGACGCCCGCCAGGCACTCAGCCTTCACTCGGATTTTCTCGGACAAATGGGCCTGCTCGGCTCCTATGGGGCGATCCTTCTCAGTATCGACAACGCTCGCAAACTGGAGGGTGGCTTTTATCAGCTCGACGAAGAAACCCTTCCCTTCTGGACCGATCTCCACCGGAAAGCCTACGAAAACTCCATCGCGGGCGAGTGGCAACTGACGAGCCTTCTCGAAACTCAGATAGCAAATTCTTCCCTACCGAATGAAAAGAATCCCCAATTACAGGAGGCCGTGAAATCCCTGATAGCCGATCTTGAAGGCTTTAATGCACGCGTTCCTGAAGAGTCTCGATTGAATGACTCTTACGTGGCTCGATTCAAAACAAAGTGGGAACCAGAAGAGGAGAAGAAGAAGAAGAAGACCACCGAAGGCCTGACCGGAATCGATCCGATCGAACATCTCAAGATTTCTTTCACCGTCTACAGCTACTGGGGTGCCCCCACCCTGGCGAGCCAGACCCGCGACAACGAAGTTTACCTGTTGAAGCATGATATCCGCGACGCGGAAAGGAATGCGGACGCCGGCATCGCCCTGTTCAGATTCAATGAGAAGCTCTCGTACGAATTCATCGAACTGCCTTCCTCGGTTTCGGATCTCTACTACCAATTCGGAGAAAACGGGGCTCTCGACGTCAAAGACGACAAGATCTCGGTCGCCGCTCCCGGCGCTGTCGCCATCTACGACAGGACCTTGAAAACCTGGAGCGTCACGGAAAATGAATTCCTCCGCAACAAGACAGGTTTTGCGTTTATCGGCGACCGCTTGGTCTGTCATCTGGGCGCGGAGTTCCTGTTCCAAGGAGGTCCACCTTCCCAGGGCCTATACGGAATGGACATCGCTTCCGGGGAAATCACCACGATCATTGACACCTCCCGCCGTCCCTCAGCTTACATCCTGGATTCGGCGAAAAATCTGGAATTCAAGCCTCCGATCCTACCGTTTGGAAATCGATTCATTCTCAGGATTCATTCCGCTCCGGAATACAGGAAGGAATCCATTCACGTCTGTGGGTTCGACTCTCCAGTTCCTCAGATTCCTCCCATTCCATCCTCAATTTCGATTCCGGTCGACCACTCCGACTACTCGACGGGCGCTACTTTGGGCAACACGACCACACTCCTGCTACAGAAGCGTTTGCGAAGGGATCTCCGGGAAACCGGACCAAATGACGAATTCCAATTCGCGGTAATTGCCAAGGAAGTTGGTGAAAAAGGAGTGCGTTGGATCCTCGACTCGGAGTTCGGGAAAAACCGCGACCCTGATCCCTCGGTGGCAACCTACAATCACGAGAAGGTGGAACCGCTCTACCGCTTTCCCGCTGAATTTCCCACCCAAACAGGGACGCCCCGAAGTCTCCGCCCTGCCGTCTGGTTGGATGAAAGACGCCTACTTCTTCTTTCGGGTCAACTCACCGATGACGGCCGACGTTTGCTCTATCTCTGGCGTTCACGCGAACAGAAGGAGCCTACCCGAATCGCAGTTGCCTTTGAATCCTATGAAGAAAACAAAGACAAGGGAATTTCCGCTGAAGACGCACAGCGATACAACGAAATCGCGAGCAACTCGATCGAAGAGATCTCAATCAGGAAGAACCTGATCTTTTTCCGATTCAAGTATGGTTATTTCGTTTTCCGACTCGATGAGCTGGAAAAGTATCTCAACGGAAGAGAAGGCGAATAGAAGACATTGAATTCACCGCGCCAATGTCGTCACGAGCCTTTCGCCAAGCTCACTTCCGGCATTCTGGAGGGCCGATTAGGCGGCGACATTTTCCGCCAAATCAATGGCCATGCACAGCTACCGCGATCACCTTTTGTGTTTCAAATCACTTACAGGAAGTGTTAGGAAAACCTTCATGCACAGACGCGTTCTACTTTGTTTCGTCGCCTTGAGTTCGCTGATTCTCCCCGCTTTCGGTCAGAAAGAGGGAGAGAAGAATCGGACTCCCCTGAGCATCAGCGCGATCAACTCCGCCGGAACCGAAACCGAGACTGATCTGTTGGTAGCCGAGCTATCTTCAGGAGATCACGGAATTGCTGTACTAGAACGTAAGGAACTCTCTCTGGTCGCCGACGAGTCTAGCCTCACCGCTCTTTCCTTCAGCAAAGTCGCCAGTGCCTCTATTGTGCTCCTGATCGAGTCCTTCGATACCGGAATTTCGAGGTTTCTAGCCACCCGAGCAGTGGAAAGATCGACAGGCAGGATCCTTTGGTCGGACTTCCGTAAACAGGGTGGTGATCTCCAGAACTGGATCAAGACAATCGAGGCGGGATTGGCGGAAATATCCGCCCCTTCGGAGTCTGCCGTTCGAGTTTCACTGCAGGGACTGCATCGTGAGTTCGAGGCGGGATCGACCGGCCCGGATCTCGAAGAGGTGGCCCTGGGGCGCATGGTTGCATCCGAATTGGCGGAAGCGAACGACATCGTCGTATTGGAACGATTCGATCTCGGTTCGATCGAGTTCGAACGCTTCCTCACCAGGGTGGAACAATCCGACTACGCCAAGCCTGATTTCGTGGTCACTGGAGATTTCCAGCTGGAGGGGGAATCTGGACGGGCTCGGATGAGGCTCCTCGAGCCGGAAAACGATCTACCTATCTTGGTCGAGGTCAGCAGTGAAACCGGCGATCTTCCAAGCCTCGCCCGAAAGATCGGCAAGTCGCTGTCCGCCAAAATTCGAGAAGCGTCGCGCCTGAAACCGTCTCCTCAGCTTTCCCAGCGCCGACTTACTGAATCTTCGATCGCCTTGGACGAAGCCGATCGTAGCTTTCGGCTCGGGCTCTACGAACTCGCTGCGAAACAGGCGGAAGTAGCCGACCTGATAGACACCTCCGACAATTCCGCGATCGATCTGATTCGTCTCTATGCGAATCTGTTTTCCCTCTTCCCTGAACTGCCCGGCATAAACATTTCCAACGGTCCTTTCACGATATTCAGCGACAAGGGCGACGGCAGTTTTCTTGATCTCTGGGAAACCTACCAGTCCCGGAAGGAGCAGTATCCTCCAGAACCGACTGCGGGGGAGTTGCGTTCCTACAGGGGAATCATCGAGTCCCTGAGCGAATTCGTCGCCAAGCTTTCCCCGGAAAATATCGAAGATCAATATGGCAAGAACCGGAAGGAGATCGCCCGCTTGCACCAAACGATCGACCGGTTTCTTGAGGAACTTGTCTGGGCCACCTATGAGTTAATCGAAAAAGACGACTCTGGCGCCTTGAAACACGAGTTGCTTCTCCTCGGGCAGGCCCTTCTCCACCTCGAACAGCTGGAAGCAAATCGCTTCCCCGGCGACTATCACTATCCGCAGAATCTTTTCACCCTACCCTTTTTACTGGGCTCCCCGGAAGAGGGGATCGCCTACCTCGATAGTCATTTGTACGGAGAACGTTTTCTTGGAGTTCCCGAGCTTACCAGAACAGCCTACAAGAGACGTCAGAACCAATTTACCAGCTACCGAGCAACCCTCTTCGGTTTCCTAGGACTCGACTCAGAGGACAACAACCTCATCGTGCCAGGCCAGGATTTTTCGCACAAGCCGATCGTGGGTGCACTCACCGGAGTGCCCATGACTCCGCAACAGGCAATTCGAGCGGTCACCAGTTCAAAAGGCGACGTTTTCGATCCACTTCGGGAAATGGATGCCGCTATTGCCGCCATCAAGGTTCATCAACAACCGGGAACAGAACGGGATGAAGCCTTCGCAAGCGCCTGTGACTTGCTCGATCAACAATCCGATACCCTGGCAAAGAAGGGCTTCCTGGTCAGCTATGCCAAGATCCTCATCTTCATGGACAAAAACCAGCATTTCGGGGGAGGTCTCAGCAGCCCGGGCGAACACACCCTCGATTTCTGGAAGATGATTCACCGAAAATCCTATAAAAATTCCCCCTGGGGCGAATCTCAATTAAGCACCTACCTGAAGCCCGATCTCAAATACAACGATTTCTTCAAGGAACACCCCGATGAGGCAGTCGCTCTGGTGGACTCGATGCTCGCCGATATCGAGGATTTCAACGAGAACGCGGAGCCCGGTGCCGTAGTGAGTGAAAAGAATCTCCGGAGATATCGCGATGAACTGGTGGAAGTCCGGGATGCCATTCCAGAAGGGCTGACGGGTATCGGCGAGGAGGAGAATATCGAAGTCGCCTTCCTCGATTATGGATACTGGCACGCTCCAAAGATTCGTTCCCTGTTCGCGGAAAAGTCCGTCTTCCTGCTCCAGCACGATGTCCGCCAACCGGATGCTGATGCCAGGATTTCGGTCTTTAACCTCACCGGTCGGAAGGACATCCAAGCCATCGATCTTCCTCCTGAACTCTCGGATCTCTTTTTCAACGGCGATCCCGAACCCACGGGTGATATGGAAGTTCGGGAAAGCTCAATCGTAGTCGCAGCTCCGGGTGCAGTCGGAATCTACGATCGGAAAGAAAAGACCTGGGAGATCATTCCCAATGAATTGATGAAAGGAAAGAAAGACTTCCGGATCGTCGGAGACCATGTCGTCTTCCAACTCGGCGCGAGTCTCACGAGCCTGCAAACACCGCCGGTCCAAGGACTCTACTGTTTCGATTTCGTAACAAGGAAGACCATCCCTTTCATCGACACGACAAGGAGACCTTCGGTCAATCTCTGGGATTCTGCCACCAGCCTCGTGTTCCCTTCCCCGATCATGCCTCTGGGGGATCGGCAGTTCATCGCCAGGCTGCACGAAACCGGTAAACAGTCCGCTGTTCTGAGATTCGGTTTCAAATCCACAGTCGAGGGTTCCCCCCCCATTTCCTCGAGCATCTCGCTCCCATTAAATCCCAAAGATGACATGTGCGGGCATGTCCTGGGGGACCTTAGCACCGTGGCAGTGGTCCGCCGGCTCAGGAAACCGGCAACCTATACCAACCCAACTGAACCGTTCCAAGTAATCGCCTTCTCCTTGAAGCCGGACCAGGAGGAACCTACTTGGCTTCTCGCCTCGAAGGCACCGGACAACAGTCCGGGGACTCCCATTTCGATATCCCATCAACCTAACTATGAATTTCCCGAAGAGTTTGCCGTGACCGGAACCTCACTCGTCCTCCACCCTGTAATCTGGCATGACGGGACGAGGCTTCTCTTCCTCTCTCCCCAATTGACCCGCGATGGGAAGAGGATCCTCTATTACTGGAGTGCCCCCAACAGCAATCCTCCGACTCGGATTGCTTTAGATTTCAACTTCCTTCGCCAGTATGGCCCGGAGGACATGTCACTTGAAGAAAGAACCAATCGAGAAAAGAGCGCCACCCTGTCCATAGATCGGATCACGGTCGCTGGAGACATCATGTTTTTCGATTTCGCCTACGGATACTATATGTTGCCAATGGGCGTTTTTCGGGAACATATGAAAAAACGATCCCTGCCTTGATGTTTCATTTTCCCTGGCGTCCCATATCGCCAGAGGCGACTATTCAATTTACTGTGGGATCAGCAAGAGCACGAGCCTTTCGCCAAGCTCACTTCCGGCATTCTGGAGGGCCGATTTGGCGGCGACATTTTCCGCCAGATCTATGGCCATGCTGGTCTGGCGATCTACGAGCAAACTGGACTGGGAACCCTTTTCCGTGATCTTGATCTCAACTCGCGCACGGCACGAAACCAGACCCGCTCTTCGTCCGGCCGCCTCGCTGAAAGCTTCGCCTCTAATCACGCGGTCGGCGCCTTCGATCGTTCCCGAAAGAGGAAAGCCAACCTCCTGCAAGGTCTTTAGAATTTCTGTTTCGGCAGCGGGATCAGGTACGGTGCGACCAAAGTGTTCTTCAGGGATTTCGACGTAAACCCGAGGCAGCTTTTTGTTCTCCACCAGTTTCTTCAGGCGGGCGATTCGATCCTCGGAACTTTCCACCTCGGCGACCAGTTCGTTTCGGCGTTTCGCGAGGGTTTCCGCCACCTTTTCTTCCAAGGATTCGACTCCCGCGGCGAACCCTTCCTTGGCCGAATATTTCGCAGTCACTCCAAAGACTCGACTGGTCTCGGCACTGATGACCTTGGCCACCAGATACTCCAGATCGCCCGAGCTGAACATCCGTCCCGTGATCAAGACCTTCGCGCCCGTCAATTGCCCGACTTGGACCGCCTGGTCGGACGAGACCGTTCCGGACAACGCCAATTCACTCTCACTCAACAGCGTTGCCAAATCCGCCCTTTCCACAAGCACCAGATCCTCCTCCGCGGAAAGCAAACTGGTCAGAAGATTCGACGCCTCGGCTCCTTGCGTATCCCCGGCTTTCTCGTCGGCAACGACAAAGTCGAGAACGGCCACCGTGAGGGCTTCGTTTGCCAATCCCGTTCCTGTCACAACCAAAGAGAGCAAACAGGAGACAGAGATTGCTCGAAGTGGTTTCAGATTCTTTCTCATTTTCTTGTTCCGGTGGCGCCGTCTTCCGACGGCTGATTCGAATTCAGACCCGTTTTCATCCACTCCAGGAATTGCCGCTGTAACTCCGGATCGTGAGCCATATTATCCAGGTAGTTGGAAGGGAGCGTCAAGACCCATCCTCCGGATTCGCGAAAGGTAAGATCAGGTTTACCCTCTTTGGTTCCCTCGTTCAATCGGATCTCTCTTCGCCATTCCACGCTCTCCAATGAATCTGAGCTTTTTCGGTCCGTTTCCGGCGAATTTACGATCACAACGCCTTTCACCGCAATTTCGCGATTCGATGGCATTTGGTCCAGAGGTAAGAAACTCGCATCCGAGTTTCGCAAAACGTCGGCCCAAACCGGCTCGACCTGCGAACCGGCCAAATAGAAAGTAGTCCCGCTCAGCGGTTCCAGGATGCCAGGCGCTTCCAGGTTGAGTAGTATGGCATCGATCAGATTTCTCTTTTCTCCCCGCTCTAGCCACAACCGGATCAGGAACCGCGCAGGTTTTTCAGATTCGCCACTTTCAAAGCGATAGCTGACTTCGGTGGAATTCCCTTCTCCTCCCGGCAAATTGCTTCCCACCGTCAGGTTCTTTATGACCGGCACTGCGGTCTTACCAGTCACTTGATAAACATCCAGCGACAGATCGAAAGGTTCCGGCTGTAAATCGCGGACAATCCATCGGCAGGACTTCAGTTCATGCCGAAAACGCGAAATTCGTGCGACCTCCGGTTTTTCCGCAGCAGCCACGCTCCTCACCAACTCAGAACCGTCTTCCGCCAAGTATTCCTTGGCTCGACCCGGGTTGGCGCAAATGGCGCTCAAAATCAGAACGATGATTCTGACAAAAATCTCCAGCGGCCGATTCCGTGATCGATTCATTCCGCATCAGTCCACCAAATTCTAACCGAGATGCCGAGAAGAATCTCAATCTCTCTGCCTTTCACGAAACGTTGCTTCCAAAGCTTCGTAACCATTGAGGCGCGAGTATTTCGGTTCGACTTCGATGTGCGGATTCGCCGAGAGAATCTCGATCGACTCAACCCTGTTGACCAGCTCATTCAACAGGGTACGAACGATGAGCCGGGCGTGGGGGGCGCCGAGGCAGAGGTGGGCGCCGAAGCCGAAGGAGATGTGCGGATTCGGTTTGCGGTCGAGGCGGACTTCTTCGGGATGCTCGAAAACGTCCTCGTCGTGGTTGGCGGAATTCCAGCAGAGCGATACCCGCCCGCCCGCCGGAACGGTGGTGCCGTGCACTTCGGTCTCGACCGGGCAGACACGACCGATGTGGGTCAGCGGCATGAAGACGCGAAAGAATTCCTCGGATGCCAGCACGATGCGCTTGGGATCCTCCCGCAGGAACTCGAGCGCCTCGGGATGCTCGCCAAAGTGGGCGATGATGGAGGAAACGCTGTGGATGATGGTGTCGCGTCCGCCCGCGAAGGTCAGGTTTCCAAACCCCATCATTTCTTCTCGGGTCAGTTTTCTTCCCTGGTAGGTGGCCCGGGTCAGGGCGCTGAAAAAATCTTCGCCTGGATCGGCTTCCGCCCGGTCGAACTGGGCCTGCAGGTAGTCCTCCAGCTCGGTACCTTTTTTGAACGGTCCGCCGGTGACCTTGAACACGTGGATTCCCCATCCAATGTAGGTTTCGGCCTCGGACTCAGACACGTTGAGCAGGTAGGTGAGGGCGTGCGACTGGATGGGGAGGGAGAAGTCGTTGACCACTTCCAACGAGTCCCGCTCCAAGGCCGATCCCACCATCTTCTCGATGAGCGCCTCGACTTTTTCGATCATGTCCGGTTGCTTGGCTCTCTGAAAGTACGGCTCGGCGATGGCGCGGTATTCGGTGTGCTCGGGCGGGTCGGTCTCGATGGGCAGCTGCCGCATGGAGCGCACGTCCTCCTCCGAGGGAATCGGTACCCGAAAAGGGGCGTCGGACGAAAATGTCTCCCAGTCCCTGGCCGCCTCGCGGACGTCGGCGTGGCGCAGGATCATGGGTAGCTCTTCGCCCTGGAAAGGGCATTTCAGGATCGGTCCTTCGCGGCGCGCATCGCGGAAAGGATCGCGAGAGGGGTTTTTCGGATCACTCATCGAGAAAACTTTAGCGAAGGCCGGCTCGATGACAAGTGATCGGGAAGAATGGGACGGGGCGTGGGCTTCAAGTGGTTGGGCGGGCGATCCTCCGCGACAGCGAATCCCTACTTTTCCGACTTCGTGACGGGCTCGCCGTAGGCATCGACCTCGACTTGGGCCGCTTCGGATATCGGCGGTTTCATCATCTCATCGATAACTTTCCGCAATCGGTCTCGCGCGGCCGCGGCTTCGGAACCGAGATTCTCCAGGTCGAGCGGTTGCTCGCGGTAGCCTTCACCCGCGATGTCGAAAAAGCGCCCATCGCGGAAGAGCTTGTAGCGGTGATCGAGGGCGAAAATGTGGCGGGCGTAGCGTTCCTTGTCCCAACCAGGTCGGGGGTCATACCAGAAGAAGGCCCAGTCGCGAATCTCTTGCCGGTCCTTACCGCGAAAGATGGGAGCGAAGCTTTTGCCCGCGATGGATTGCGGTTGGCGTACCTCCTCATCAATCGTTGCCTCCCCGAGTTCCGCGAGCGTCGGGAAAAAGTCGGTCGCATCCACCAGCTCATGACTCACCCGTCCCGGCTCGATCGTTCCCGGCCAGTTCGCGATGAGGGGAACGCGGATCCCGGTCTGAAGCGGCGAGGCTTTGCCGCCCTGGAACTCCTCCCCGTTGAGCGAAGTCGTGATCCGCTTGTCGGTTCCGTTGTCGCTGTAAAAAAGTACGAGGGTCTTTTCCCGCAATCCCAGTTCTGCGATGCCATCGATCAGTCTACCCACCGCCTTGTCCATGTAGGCGACCATGTCGGGGAAGTACTCGGTGCTTTCCTCCAGCCTTCGCGACGGCTCCCTCCATTCCTCCGAATCCGGCGTCGGCACCATGGGCCAGTGCGGGAGGGCCATCGGGTAATAGAGGAACATCGGATCACCGGAGTCGCGATGCCGCTTCATGAAATCGAGGAGGAATGCGACCGAAGTGTCCGGGCCGTAATTTCCTTCCAGCGGCCCGACGATCTCGCCGTTGCGATCAAAGGTCGGATTGCCATAACGCGAACCCTTGTCCTCGGTATTCCAGGAATGGAAAAGCGACCATTCGTCGAACCCGGCATCGCTCACCTTCATCCCAATGCCGCGGCGGCGCTGGGCATTCGGGAAATCGGGCGGATCGTAGGAGTGCAACTGCCACTTTCCCGCGATGCAGGTGCGGTAACCGGCTTGTTTCAACATGTGGCCGAAGGTTCGCTCCCTTGGATCGAGAATCCCGAAAGCGATCCAGTTTCTCTGGTTGTATTTCCCGGTCATCAGCTCGACCCGCGTCGGCGTGCAGAGTGGCTGGGCGTAGGCGTGAGTAAAACGCAAGCCCTCCGCGGCGAGCTGGTCGATGCGGGGCGTTGCGAAGCGGTCGCCGCCGTAGCAACCGAAGCCATCGATGCCGATGTCGTCGGCCATGATGAGGACGATATTGGGACGATCGGAAGCAACCGCGGAAGAGAGTGCCGAGGCCAGAAAGAACAGAAAAAAGAGGCGGAACCGGATCATGGGAAAGCAGGTGGCAGTCTGCGACAACGGGACAAAACGTTCAAGGTCCAGGAAATCTCACCGGCATCGACCGCGTTCGTCCACCGAACACGCTAGTCGGGTTTCGTCGGCTGGATTCGAACGTAGGGCTTCAGCTGACTCGAGAGCGTTTTCACCGTTTCGGCGAATTCGGGATCGTCGGCCAGGTTCGTGATTTCGCCCGGATCTTTCTCGTGGTCGTAGAGTTCGCGTCCCGCCTCGCCCTCCAGCCACTCGGTGTAGCGCCAGCGCTCGTTTCGGAGCGAGTAACCCCACGCCTTCGGACTGTGCCAGACCTGGGTGACGGCGGGCTTCTTCCATTCCGCACCGGCCGGGTCTTTCAACAGGGGTTTCAGCGACGCACCCTCCAGGTTCTTCGGCGCTTCCAGCCCGCAGAGGTCCGCCAGCGTCGGGAAAAGATCGATCAATTCCACCGGCTTGCCGCAGGCCGCGCCCGCTGACAAACCCGGCGCGGCAATGATCAGCGGCATGCGGGCGGAACGCTCGAAAGCTTTCCGCTTGTACCACAGCCCCTTCTCGCCGAGGAAATAGCCGTGGTCCGACCAGAAAACGATGACGGTCTTTTCCATCAACCCGTTTTCCTCCAACGCATCGAGCAGGCGACCGACCTGCGCGTCCACGAACGAGATGCAGGCGTAGTAGGCCTGCTTGCACTTGCGGGCCTCGTCGACGCTGACGTCAGCGAAGTAGTAGGGCCAGTTCTTCGTGTCCCGCATGATCGCCATCGGCGGCACGTCCTCGAGATCCTTCTTCGCTTCCTCGAGATCGGGCATGGTGATCTCGTCGAGCGGATAGAGGTCGAAGTATTTTTTCGGCGCCACGTAGGGACAGTGCGGATTGAAAAAACCGGCCGCCAGGAAAAAGGGCTCGTCCTTCTTCTCCCCGATCCACTCGACCACCCGCTTCGCCACCTGGCCATCGGTGTGCTCGTCGTCCTCGCTCTCGGGATCCCACCAGGCCATGGAAATGCCGAGTCCGCCTTCCCGGGGCTTCCGGTTGGGGCCGTAGCGCACGATGTTGACCTCCTGGGTTCGATCGATCCCGGCGGGGTTGTGGCGCTCGTCCCAGGTTCCGGGGTCGTCGTTTCCATCGGTGCCGATATCGCTGGGATTACCGTAGTGAAAGATCTTGCCGGCCCGGGCCGAGAAATAGCCGTTCTGGCGAAAGAGCTGGCCGATGGTGACCACATCCGGGTTCTTTTTCCGCAACTCGTGAGCCAGCGTGTGCATGTCGAGCGTGTCGGGTCGGAGCCCGGTCATGAGGCTGGCGCGGCTCGGACCGCAGAGTGGCTGCTGACAGTAGGCGCGATCGAATCGCACGCCCCTCTCCGCCAACCGATCCAGGTTCGGCGTTTTCACCTGGCTATCGCCGTAGACCGCCAGGTCGCAGTTCATGTCGTCCGCCGCAATGAAGAGGACGTTGTAACGTTCCGAGGGTTTCGCGGCCCCGCTTGTCGCGGAGACGAGCCACAGAGAAAGGAGGGCGAACAGGACGCGAGGGGAGGATGTCAGCATGAGGAGCACCCTGCCCCGAAACACGAGGGATTATCAACCCTCATTTCCGGTCGGGAACTCGCCTTCCCCAGTAGGCGTGAGAGCCCAAAAGCGTCACCGATATTCTCCGAGCGCTACTCGGCATCGAAAATCTCCGTTTCCTCGGTTTCGAGAAATTCATCGGAAATCTCCGCCTCATCGAAATCGATCAGGGCTGGGGAAAACTCCGCGGCGCCACTGGTCTTGGCCACCGTGCCGGGAATCACGGGAGCCTCCGCAGGCATCGGCAACTCGACGACCGCTGGTTCACCGCCGTCGATGAGCCCGCTGATCCCGATTTCCTCGAACTCGATCTCCAGTTTCTCGATGAATTCACGCAGCTCCCTGTCTTCAGAAAGCGGGTCGTCGATTCCTACCGGAACAATGTCGATGAATGGCGAGGGGTCGAGACCGTAGAAATCAAAACTGCTGAACCCCGGCCGGGAATCCGCGAGGTAGATGAACTCGAAATCCGGCTCGCCATCGTCGCCCCACGGATCCATCGGTTCCCGGTTCTCCTGGAACAGGGTGAGATTGTCGTCGTTGAGGAAATCATCCAGCGAATCTTCGATGAGGTCGCCCACGGGGAAAAAAAGCGGATTGAGCGAACCGCGATCAACCAGATAAAAGACCGCTCCGTTGGGCAACCGGAGGAAGAGTCCCAGTTCCTCTCCGGGATTCCCCAGCACCTGAATCGTTCTGCCATCGGTGCCCACGACGGTGTAAACCGGCACGGGTTCGGGTGCCACCGGATCCACGGGCGTCTCGGTTTCTCCACCGATTCCGGTATCTCCGGCGCCCCCGGCTGATCCTCCCGCTGTGCCACCGCCAGGAGTGGTCGGTACGACCGGAGGCCCGGCTTCGACCACGGTGATGGTGTCGTAGTAGAGACTGTAGTTGCCCAACACCGGGCTGTAGTTGGCACTGTCGGCGGTTGCGGTCCGGGTGAGAAGATTGACTCCCCAGTTGTCCAGATTGCTGTGCTCGGAGGGCGTCAGGACTTCCGCGCCGTTGGTATCCAGCTGGTGGATAACCAGTTCGTCGATCTGCTGATTCAAGGGATCGACATTCGCGCCGGGATAGCTCAACCCGTTGAGCGAGCTTCCCGCAAGGAGGTTGTTGGCGCGCCCCGGGAGATAGAGCCTCAGTTCCCCGGACGGGTCCGAAGAAAGCACCGCATCGGCATCACCAATCAGGTCGCCCGTCCCACCAAATTCGGGCTGATTTCGGGAAACCGCGATGAAGGTGTCTCCGCCGCTTCCGACACCCACATTGGCGAGAGCGGGATCGAGATGACCAATCATGCCGCCCTCCAGGCTGATGTCCTCACCCGCGGTCACCTGGATGTCTCCACCGACATACCCGGCGCCACCGACGGGGATCGCCGGCCCCGCCATGGGAGTAAACTGCTGATCGCCATGCCCGATTTTCGCGTAGGCGTTTTCGCCGGAACCACGAATGAGATTGAGGTCATTCCCGGCGCTCACGAGAATGGCACCGCTTTTCTCGCCATCGGTCGCCGACCCTCCGTTTCCGATCTGCGCCGCGGCCCAGTTGGCCGCTCCTCCATTCAGGTTGATGTCGCCATCGGCGGAAACGATCACGTCGGCCGCTGCCAGCACCGCGTCCGAATTGCTCCCGCCGTTTCCAATCATCGCCATGACCCCCTCGGCGATGTCTGAAGCCCTCAGGGTAATGTCGCCACCGGACAACACTTGGACGATTTCACCGGCACCACCAAGCGTATTGCCCGGTGCATTGAACCCTCCCATGCCGATCATCGCGATGGACCCGGCGCCATCACCTGCAATCAGGTCGATCCCTTGGTCGGCGCTCACCAGCACGCTACCCGTCTTGGAGCCGTTGATTTCGAAACCACCGTTGCCGATCTGGGCGAAGGAACCGTTTCCACCGCCGAGCAATGAGACACCGCCAGCCTGAACCAGCGCCTGAACATTACCGGCGAAGGTGGCCGTCGGAATCCCTGAACCGCCGCTGCCGATGAGGGCGAAACTGTCATCGGCGTCACCAGCGTCCAGTGTCAGATCGCCATCGGAAACAATCACCGTCACCGATCCCGTCGCGCCCAGTCGACCGCCCAGTCCGCCGTGACCGATCTGGGTGAAGGCACCGGTGCTGCCGCCTGTCATGGTGATGGCGTCGGCGTTGACGTTGATGTCGCCTGACTTGAATCCGATCGAGCGAACACCGCCGTGACCGACCTGTGCCGCCGCGCCATCGCCAAGACCGCCGAGGAGATTGAGCAGGCCGCCGGAATTGACCGTCACGACGCCAGACTTGTTCCCGCCGGTGTCGGCACCACCGGCTCCGATTCTTGCCGCGGTGTCGGTGTTGGAACCACCCTGCAAGACAACATCGCCCGAAACCGTGGACACCGAAGTCGCGCCCACCGAACTCCCGGTCCCGAGGGAACCGCCATTCCCGATCTGGGCAAAGGTCCCGAGACCCGAACCGCCGGTGATGCTCACGCCACCATCTCCGGTCGCGGAAACCGATACGCCTCCGTCCATGTCGCCCTGCGAGTTGTGTCCGCCATGTCCGATCAGGGCAAAGGAGTTCTCGTCAGTGCCACCCGTCACCGTGATCCCGGTTGAGCCTCCCGCCACGACGCTGATGTCGCCGGAGATGTCACCCAAGCGTCCCACTCCCAAGGCCAGGCCACCGTGACCGATCTGCGTGTAGGTGCCGTAGTCGTCGCCCCCCTGAAGACTCACGTTGCCGGTTTCTGCGGTGACCGAGACGTTGTCGCTATAGGTGCCGGTCTGCCCGGTGCCACGATAGCCACCGTGACCGATCTGGGCGTGGGTGTAGCGCCGATACTGGGCCGATGCGGCGCCGCCAGTCAGGGTGATATCACCACTGGCCGCATTCACCGTGACCACACCGGAAAGATCGCCTTCGTTGTCGCGACCGCCGTGACCGATCATGGCGTGCGAGAAATAACCCTCGGTGCTCGCCTGCAGACTGATCCCTCCCGCCGCGACGTTCACCGTCACGTCACCGGAGAGATCTCCGGGACCGAAATTGCTGCCGTGACCGATCTGACCGACCGCGTAGTCGGCTTCCCCTCCAATCACACGCACGCCGTCACCATCAGCCGTACCGAGACCGATCACGCTGACTGCGCCCGAGATATCGTTGTCGATATTGTATCCGCCACTGCCGATCTGGGCGAAGGACTGCGCTCCGTTTCCGCCGGCGACGAGCACGCCGCCTGTTCCCGAGGTCACCGAGACATCACCGGAAAGCGCCCCGTTCACCGTCACGCCACCATGACCGATCAGCGCGAAGGCATTGGACTGGCCACCGCCTTCCAGAGAAACCATCCCGCCGGCCACGACGGTAATGTTGTCGCTCATGGTACCATTGATCAGCGAGCCTCCACCGAGACCGCCGTGACCGATCTGCGAATAGGCCGCATAACTTTCGCCGCCAGTGAGCGCGACCGAACCCGTGGTCGCTTCGACCGAAACGGTTCCACTGTTGTTGCTCGGCACATCGTTTCCG
>JAGRPB010000385.1 GCA_020439945.1 Verrucomicrobiia bacterium | reverse complement strand
TGGCACCGTTCCCTCGCCGGTGTCCTGACGATTGTAGCCAATCTGCGCATGGCTGTAAGGAGTGTTGGTCGCCAAGGCAGCCGCCCACACATTCACGTCATATCCCGCCACCCGGGTGTCGCCGAATCGGCTCCCCACCATCACGCCGGCACCGGTGCCGCTCATGTCCGCGTCCAGCCCCACGAAGACGCTTCCGCCGCCCGCACCGAAGGAACCCGCGTTGTCGAAAATCGAACTGTCGAAATCGACGCCTTTAACCACGTAACCGCGATACGGAGCCACCTCCGGATTCGGCGAGAGGTCGGCCAGATCATTGACCGACGGATCCCAACCGGCCACGAGATTGATGTCGCCATCGCCGGGATTGATCAAGTCATCACCGACATAAATATCCGTATAAGACAGGAGGTTGAGTGAGTTCGACGTCGTCGCCCGAATTTCCTGATCGACCCAGATGCCGCCGCTCCCCATGTCGATCAACGTGACATCCCCGTAATCGAGATTGGTCCTCAGAATGGTGTCGACGCGGGTGAGCACCTGGGTCAGGTCGCTTCCCGACACCCCGGTAGTCGTATCCAGGGAACTTCCCCGAACCGTCAGACTGGTGTCCGAAATTCCCGATGACGTGAGGCTTCGGTGACCGAGCCAGCCCA
>JAGRPB010000384.1 GCA_020439945.1 Verrucomicrobiia bacterium | reverse complement strand
TCGAAGCGCGCCTTGTAATCGCGCAACTGGGGATGCACGCCGGCCAGCACGTGGTTGAAGTCGCCCCGGGCCAACTGTGCCTCGATAGCCCGCTCCATGCCCGGCACGAAGTCGCACTCCAGCCCCATGCGCACGTCGATGCGTCCGGCCCACTGGGCGCGCGCGTCCTCAATCAACTCCACATACGCATCGAACTGATCCTCCGCCATGCGCACTTGGGGCGACCAGCCGTCCACCGGCGGGTTGTGACAGGTGACGACGATGCCCTTGAGGCCCCGCTCCCACGCCACGGCGGCGTACTCGGTGGGGTTGCCCCGGGCGTGTTTGCAGAGGGGCGTGTGCATGTGGGATTCGTACAGAAGGCGTTCCAAAATCAAGCTCCGTGCATCTTGTGATACGTGGCCCACAGGCGCGTCAACGTTTCGTGTAGCCGTTCGCCCAGGGCGTCGCCGCGGGCCGTGGTCACGTCGTCCTCGTTCTCGAAGACGGCGTAGGGCACGCGGATGTCGTTGATGGTGATGAAGGCCGGATCGTCGGCGGTGAGCGCCATGAAGTCATCGCCGCTGTAGAGGTGGCGCAGCTTTTCGTCGGGCAGCGCATGCTCCAAAATGCTGTCGGGCCGGTCCGGGTTGAAGCGTTTGCGGTTCTTGCGCAG
>JAGRPB010000383.1 GCA_020439945.1 Verrucomicrobiia bacterium | reverse complement strand
TACCACTACCACGGCACCCCGGACGGGCTGTACGAGGTCCTCGGGGTCGACGGCTCCTCGATGGTGCTCGTCGGCTGGGCGGGCGACGGCTTCCCCATCTACGCCGGGTACGGCTACTCATCGCCGTCCGACGCGAAGAGCACGGTGAAGGCGCTCCGCTCCGGGTATCGCGTGAAGGACGGAACGCGCCCCTCCGGACCGGGCGGTACGTACGACGGCACCTTCGTGCAGGACTACGAGTGGCTGAGCGGCCTGGGCGATCTCGACCGGAACAACGGGCGCCTCACGGTGACCCCGGAGTTCCCCGAGGGCACCTACGCCTACTTCCTGACCGAGCAGTACCCGTTCATCCCCCGTTCATGGGTCGGTACGCCCGACTCGTCGTTCGGCCTCGGCGCGAATCGGGGCACGAACGGGACGCCTCCCGGCGGAGGGCCGCCCCCGCCACCGCGATGAGACCCCCGACCGCGATGAGACCAGGGTGATTGCCCTGGCGCCCACGCAGAGGGGCGGCCTCATGGCCGCCCCTCTGTGCGCGTCGGTCCGTGGGCTGGGAAGCTAGCCGCGGATGAGCTTGAGGAAGGTCCGCGCGACGAGGGCGATCGTCGTGCTCACAAACGTGATCGAGGCGAGACGGATCTGCGTGTAGTCCTCGATCG
>JAGRPB010000382.1 GCA_020439945.1 Verrucomicrobiia bacterium | reverse complement strand
CACTCTTGAATAATTCTTTCCAGGCCCACTCCATGAAAGTCCTCCTCGTCGAAGATCATCAGCCCACCACGCAGATCGTCCTGCGCACGCTGGCCAGTTGCGGTCACCAGGCTGAAATCTGCTTCTCCGCCGAAGAAGCCATCGATCTCCTCAAGGAACGGGGCGTTCAGGCCTTCGATGCCTTCATCCTCGACCTCAAACTCCCCGGCATGGACGGCATCACGCTCTGCCGATGGATCCGCATCCAGCCCGAGGGCGAGGCCCCCTACATCATCGTCGGCACCGGCAGCGACCACTCCGAGGAACTCGGCAACGCCTTCGACGCCGGCGCCGACGACTACGTCGAAAAGCCCTATCAACCGAAAATCCTCGGCCTCCGCGTCGCCGTCGCCGCCGAGCACATCGTCGCCCGGCAGGAGCGCAACCGCCTCAACCACGAACTCAATCGGGAAAAGGATTTCATCGCCGCGGTTTTCGACACCGCCGCCGCCTTCATCGTCGCCCTCAACCGCGACGAGGAAGTCGTCAAGATCAACCAGGCCTGTGAGGAATTGACCGAAATCAAGGGCTCGAACTTCGACGGCCAGCACTTCTGCGACCTGCTCCTGTCCAAAGACGTCGATCCCCGCCCCATCCGCGACCAGCTCCGCAGCCTCTCCGA
>JAGRPB010000381.1 GCA_020439945.1 Verrucomicrobiia bacterium | reverse complement strand
CCACGTTCGAGATCGTCGAGCAAGGCGGCTCGTGGAAGTTCGACGAGTTCTCCGTGCAGCGCCACGAGCGCGAGTCCCTGGACCCGCCCGCGCCCACGGCAGCCGACCCGAACGCGACCGCCCCCACCGCGGACGGGGCTCCCGCCGGCGCCGAGCCCAAGCGATGAGCTCCCGGATCGCGCCAGGGGAGGAGCCCCGTTGAGCGAGGCGGACGTCGCGATTCGCGTTGCCGACTTGCGCCACCGCCATCCGGGGGCGGCGGCAGCCCTCGAGCTGGGCTCGTTCGACGTACCGGCCGGTGCCGCCTGGGCCTGCATCGGACCGAGCGGCTGCGGCAAGACCACGCTGCTGCATCTGCTGGCCGGCATCCTCGAGGTCCAGACCGGCCGCGTCGAAGCGCTGGGCGCCGACCTGTCGCCGGGCAGCCGCTTGGCGCGCTCGGAGGCTGCTCGTCGCTCGTGGCGCCTGCGTCACGTCGGTCTGGTATTCCAGGAGCTCGAGCTCTTGGAGCACCTCACGCTGGAGGAGAACGTCCTCCTGCCCTGGCTCGCCGGAGGCCTCGGCCCGGTCGACGCCGCGCTGCGGGATCGGGCGCGCGCCTTGTTGGCCGACGTGGGCTTGAGCGCGCACCTAGGTCGCCGACCCGCACGCTTGAGCCAGG
>JAGRPB010000380.1 GCA_020439945.1 Verrucomicrobiia bacterium | reverse complement strand
AAGTCGGTGTACGCCTTCAGATCGGGCCAACGGCTGCCCCAGCGCTCGACGAACGAATCGATCAGCGGCTGCATGAGATCGCAGATCGCCACCAGTTCCACATCCTGCGGAATCCGGTCGACCGCCGATGCGTGCGAATAGGGCTGCACGCTGCGCCCACCGCCGAGTCCGGTCGAAACCGGAGCCGATACGATTCCCGTCAAACCGATGAAACACGCACGAAACGGTTTGCCCACGCTGGTCTCCTTACGGGCAATCAGGAGCCAGGAGCTAGGAGCCAGAAGGTTTCCGAAGGACGGAGCGATAGAGCCACCCGATCCGTCCGGTTTCTGACTCCTGACTCCTGACTCCTGACTCCTAATTCCGGCTTGTGCGCCGCGGATTCAGCGCATCAGCCACACCATCTCCGAAGAAGTTGAAGGCCAGGATCAGCAGCGCCAGCGCCGCGCCCGGGCCGATCACCAGGTGCGGGAAGTACCGCCACTGGGACAGGTTCTGGTTGATCATCTGGCCCCAACTGGGGGTCGGCGGCTGAATGCCGACGCCGAGGTAGCTGAGGGCTGATTCGGCCAGAATCGCATTGCCGAAGTTCACGCTCACCGCCACCACGATCGGGGCGAAGCTGTTCGGCAGGATGTGCTTGAACAGGATCGTCCGGGTCGACGCG
>JAGRPB010000379.1 GCA_020439945.1 Verrucomicrobiia bacterium | reverse complement strand
CAAGCCTTTCTTTCTCGCTTGCGGCATCTATCGACCGCACGAGCCCTGGTTCGTACCGCAGAAGTACTTTGACCAATTTCCGCTTGATGAGATTCAACTGCCGCTTGGTTATCGCGAAGATGACCTCGCGGATCTGCCACCGAGCGGCAAGCAACGCGGCCCCAATCGCTACTTCGCACACATTCAAGCACACAACCAATGGAGGCAGGGAATCCAGGGGTACCTGGCATCGATTGCATTCGCAGATGCGATGGTTGGCCGCGTTCTCGACGCGTTGGAACAAGGACCCAATCGCGACAACACGATGGTCGTCCTGTGGAGCGATCACGGCTGGCACCTCGGCGAGAAGCAGCACTGGCAGAAGTTCACAGCCTGGCGAGTTTGCAGCCGTGTGCCGCTGATCGTTCGTGTACCAGCAGGAACGCCGGGCCTAAAGGAAGGCACGCCCGCGGGCATCACTTGTGCGAAGCCGACGAACTTGTTGAGTCTCTTTCCGACCTTAGTCGAACTCGCGGGACTGCCAGCACACCTTGGCAACGATGGCCCAAGTCTCGTGCCGTTGCTCAAGGATCCCAAAGTGGATTGGCCCCACGTGTCCCTGACCTATTTAGGTGACCCCGGGTCTTACGGACTTAGCGCCGAGGATTGGAGGCTGATTCATTACGCCAACGGTGACGAG
>JAGRPB010000378.1 GCA_020439945.1 Verrucomicrobiia bacterium | reverse complement strand
CCCCCGCCCGCTCCAATGCCAGCGACGTTGCCAGCTTGTCGCCACAAACCTGCGCCACCTGAATAGTGTTGACACACGCCACCCCCCAGCTATCCAGCATTTGCAGCGAAGCCAACGCCTGCGAATGGCTCACACACCGCTCCAGCACCACATCATACTGCCGCCAGCGGTCGCCATCTTCCAGCCGAAACACCAGGTCACGCACGTCAATCAGCGTAAAATCAACGCCCCGCGCCTCAAATTCCTGCACCAGCAGCTTCTCCTCCGCCCGAACCCGTGAATATAAAATACCTACTCTCATGATGGCATGATGACAGTAATCAGTAATCGGTAATCAGTAATCAGTAATCAGTAAAGTGACTGATGACTGTTCACTGATGACTGTTCACTGATGACCGTCTACTCCCCCCAATCCTCTTCCACCTCTGGTGCTTCCTCAACGGTCAAGGGGGCAAGCGAAGTGACTTCCAGTTCGGTACCACAATCTTCACAAACCAAAATTTCCCCCACGATGGCATCGGCCGGGGCTTCCACATCAGCATCACAAACAACACACAACACGTTCATTTTATCTACTCCTGGCAGCCGAGTTTTCGCAAACGTATCGGCTACATGACAAAAAAAAACGGGCTTACCATTTTCTGGTAAGCCCGCTTGAAAAAACGCTCCTAACAAGTTGGTT
>JAGRPB010000377.1 GCA_020439945.1 Verrucomicrobiia bacterium | reverse complement strand
GGAATTTCCTCCCAGGAACACGGCGGCGAGGAGAGCGAATCGAAGGAGCGGCTTGATAAAGTAGGATAGCAGTGACATGACAAGGGAAAAGGCAGTGTTCCGGATTCTGGGCCATTCCCAGTCAGAGCGCACCCGCAAATCCCGCCGCATTGACGCAGTTCTTCCACAGGATAAAAAGGTCAACCATCAATACGGGAGCCCTCCCTACCGGCGGGAACCCGTTTCGGAAAATCCCGTCAAACTTCGTCGCCCTGCCCCTTGGCGGAGCCCCCGAAAGGCCAGGCGGCGAATCCATGACTGATGGGAACCGCCCGGTGCCATGGAGCGTAGCGACATCGATAGCCGAAGGCGACCGCAGAGCGGCAAGGGAGGAACGACCGCCGTCAAACCCGCATGCCGGGTGGTGTGGGGGGAGCGGGTTCAATCCCCGTTCCTACCCGATTCTGTCCCGAAGTCGTTGTCACGATCGATTCGGTCGAGAACACTTCCCAAGAGAGTATCCATCTCGGACTCCTGATCCTCCAATTCACCCTTTGTATCGGAGTCATTCCATTTCACAGAAACTCCCAGCCAGGCTTTCAACCCTTGGTGATATCTCAATGCTGACAAAACCCGATTCTCCGGCCAGTTTTTGTCATGTTTCTCAGCCGCCGGGCCTTTCACTTTCCATTCGCCTCTGTCCCGGACCTGAT
>JAGRPB010000376.1 GCA_020439945.1 Verrucomicrobiia bacterium | reverse complement strand
AAGCCGCTACCTCCGTCCTCGTCCACCCAGGTCGTCTCGGTGTTCCCCCAGGGGATCGATGGGACGGCTCCCGTGACCATCGCGCGGGGAGACACGATCGCGGACGGGCTGCTGAAGCTCGGAACCGCGCTCCACGACAGCAACGGAGCCCGTCTCGAGTGGTCGCTCGTCTACGTGCCGGTCCTCCCTTTCGACGAGGCGATCGACGATCCGGGGCGGTGGCGCCTGGTCCTCTCCGCGTGGCTCCCTCCGGAGTCCCGCCCGCGAGCCCTCTCCCCGGAAACGGAGCCCTGAGCCGATAGGCTCCAGCCTCTCCTGGCTCCTGGCTCCCGGCTCCTGGCTCCTGGCTCCTGGCTCCTGGCTCCTGGCTCCTGGCTCCTGGCTCCTGGCTCCTGGCTCCTGGCTCAGGAACCCTGGCGCATCAGCAGGAAGTAGCTGTTCAACGACTTCTCGCTGCCGAACATCGTCTTCCACGCGCTGCCGATCGTGATGCCCGGCGCCACCCGGCGCATGTAGTCGCGGGTGTTGTGGTACACGAAGTACTGCAGCCCGCTCCAGTTGGGCTTCACGGGCGGCCAGCCGTCGGGGAGCTCGGCCGGCTGGGGCTCGGGCGTCTGGTGGTAGTCGACGACCACGGCGCCGCGGGCGATCTCCTCGCCCTGGGCCTCGCGCAGCACGAAGTAGCCGGGGCCGATGAGC
>JAGRPB010000035.1 GCA_020439945.1 Verrucomicrobiia bacterium | reverse complement strand
ATTCTCACGAATTCCGCTACATGAGTCGCTTCTGAAAAATGGTCTGTCTTGAGATTTCCAAGGTGTTCTTTGATCCCGCTTCTATCCGCGCAGCGGATTCTCTTTCTCGGAATGACAAGGGGACACCCTGAGAATTGGAACGATCACTTTCCCCAATCCCCCTTCTGAGGTTCGGCAGGTGCGGCAACGCCTCAACTGAAAACGCTGAAAAAAATGAGGGCGAAGCTTGTTAGCTTCGCCCCCGGGAATTTTTTTGAACTGTCAATAGTGGCTGGCTTGGCCAGCGCGGGTGCCTTCTCAACTCAGATGAGCGAGGCGATCACCAGCGCGACGACGCTCATCAGCTTGAGCAGAATATTCAGCGAGGGGCCGGAGGTGTCCTTGAAGGGATCGCCCACGGTGTCGCCGACGACGGCGGCCTTGTGGGCTTCGGAACCTTTGACCAGTTTCTGGCCGTTCACTTCGTAGCCTTCCTCGATCATCTTCTTGGCGTTGTCCCAGGCACCACCGGAGTTGGACTGGAACAGGGCCATGAGCACGCCGGTGACAGTCACGCCGGCGAGCAGACCGCCGAGCATCTGGGCACCGGAGCCTTCGCCGAAGAGATTGCCGCCGAAGCCGACAATCACGGGCGCGGCCACGGCGAGGATGCCGGGCTTGATCATTTCGCGGATGGCGGCCTTGGTCGAGATGGCGACGCAGGTGTCATACTCGGCTTCTCCAAGGGCGTTGTCGAAGATCTTGCGGTCGTCGTCGGACCACTCGTCGTGTTCCTTGCCCTCGTTGCGGTTCATAGCGTCGAGACCGGCCTTGAGTCCGGGAATCTCACGGAACTGGCGGCGCACTTCCTCGATCATCGACATGGCGGCGCGGCCCACCGCTTCCATGGCGAGCGCGGAGAAAAGGAAGGGCAGCATGCCGCCGACGAAAAGCGCGGCGACGACCTTGGGATCGGTGACCTCGATGGTCAGCTTGACGCCGTGAGTTTGCTCCCAGGTGGTCTTGAATGCTGCGAAGAGCGCCAGGGCGGTGAGGGCGGCGGAACCGATGGCGAAGCCTTTGCCGATGGCGGCGGTGGTGTTGCCGACGGCGTCGAGCTTGTCGGTGCGCTGACGGACTTCCGGTGGCAGTTCGGACATCTCGGCGATACCCCCGGCATTGTCGGAGATCGGGCCGTAGGCATCGACGGCCAGCTGGATACCGGTATTGGAGAGCATGCCGACGGCGGCAATGGCGATTCCATAGAGACCGGCGAGGTGATAGGAAGCGAGAATGGCGAAGGCGAGCACCAGGATGGGGAGCGCGGTGGACATCATACCCACGCCGAGGCCGGAGATGATGTTGGTCGCCGAGCCGGTGACAGATTGGCGGACGATGCTGATGACGGGCTTGGTGCCCGTGCCGGTGTAGTGTTCGGTGATGTAGCCGATGGCGATCCCGGCCAGCAGACCGAGGGCGATGGCGCCGAAGACGCCCATGGAGGTGTATTCCTGGCCGTCGGCCATGGTCCATTTCTCCGGCAGCATCTGGCCGACGAGGATGAAAGTGCCGACGAGCAGAATGATGCCGGCGGTGATTTCCCCGGTATTGAGCGCGCGGTGCGGGCTGCCGCCTTCCTTCACGCGGACCAGGAAACTGCCGATGATGGAGGCCACGATGCCGAGCCCCGCGAGCATCAGCGGCAGGAGAACGCCGCCAAGAGGCAGTTCGGCGAATTCGTTCAGTCCCATGAAGACCGCGCCGAGCACCATGGTGCCGATGATGGAGCCGACATAGGATTCGAAAAGGTCGGCGCCCATGCCGGCCACGTCACCGACGTTGTCACCGACATTGTCCGCGATGGTGGCGGGGTTGAGCGGGTGATCTTCGGGAATGCCGGCCTCGACTTTGCCGACCAGGTCGGCGCCGACATCGGCCGCCTTGGTGTAGATACCGCCGCCGACGCGGGCGAAGAGGGCGATCGAGGACGCGCCGAACGAGAAGCCGGTGATGATGGTCATGACCTTGCCGATGCCCGCGGCGTCGGTGCCGATCGCGCCGCTGAAAATGGCGAGCAGCGTGCCCAGGCCGAGCACGCCGAGTCCGACGACGCCCATGCCCATCACGGAACCGCCGGCGAAGGCGATCTTTAGCCCCTCACCGAGGCTGGTGCGGGCGCCGTTGGTGGTGCGGACGTTGGCCTTGGTGGCGACACGCATTCCGATGAAACCGGCGAAGGCGGAACAGAAGGCGCCCACGATGAATGAAACGGCGACCAGCGGGTGGGAGTTTTCATTGGCGAATCCGCCGAAGGCGAGCAGCACCGCGATGCAGGCGACGAAGATACCGAGCACCTTGTATTCGGCCCTCAGGAAGGCCATGGCGCCAACCGCGATATTGTCGGCGATGCGAACCATTTTTTCAGTGCCCGGATCCTGCTTGCCCACCCAGGCGGAGCGCCAGAAGGTGAAGCCGAGCGCGAGGACGCCGAACAGCGGAATCAGGAAAATCAGGGTTGTCATGAATGCGTGAGGTCAGGTTTTTTGGGGGGAACGCTTGTGATGGGGTGAAAACCGCCAAAAGGCAAGCCTTCGATCACGTAATTTTGCCGCTTACAGGCCGGATCACCGCGAAAAAGGGCGTTTTTGGCAGGAGACCTGTTTAACGCAGAAAAATATTTCGGAAAAGCTAATAATTCCGTATGTTGGCCCGAATTTGCGTCATTGTGGACGAGCCGGAGACGGCACGTTGGTATTTGGCCCGTATATTTTCCCTCAACCGCCCGTGTTTCCGTCCGAATTTCTCCGATTCCCGCGCCGAGCGATCCCGCTTTTCCGGTTGGTGGGCGGGATGCTGCTCCTGTGGGCCCTGGCGGGGTCGGTCCAGGCGCAGAAATTTGAACGCGTCGTCATCGATCCGGGCCATGGCGGGAAAGACAACGGGTCAAAATGGTACGGCGTGGCCGAGAAAACGCTGACGCTCGACCTGGCGAAACGGATTCAGAAGGTGCTCGAAGGAAAGGGCATCGACGCCAAGTTAACCCGCTCGACCGACATCTATGTGGAACTGGTGGATCGGGCCGCCGTCGCCAACAAGACACCGAACACGCTTTTCCTGAGCGTTCATTTCAACGCCCACCGGGATCGCAGCATCAAGGGGATCGAGACCTTCTACTATCCCGGCAGCACCGAGGGGCGGGTGCTGGCCACCTATGTGCAGTCCGAGTTGGGAAATCGTATCAAAACCCGGAATCGCGGGGTGAAACCGGCGCGCCTGAAAGTGCTTCGGGAAACGAAAGGCGTGGCCGTGCTGGTCGAGTGCGGTTTCATCTCCAATCGCTGGGAATGTCAGCGCTGCGCATCGAGTTGGTTCCGCCAGGTGCTCGCCGAAGAGATCGTCGAAGGAATCCTCCGATATCGTTGAAGGCGGCTCCGCCGTCGAAGATGGAAGATCGGAGATCGAAGATGGGATTTCGATTACGACTTAATCTTTCCCCATCTCCCCACTTCCATCTTCGGCGGCCGAGCCGTCCTGAAAAACAGCCAGCCGCCGACGGCGAGGAGGGCGAGATTCTGGGCGAGCTTGATGGGGTAGTTGATGGTGCTGCCGCTCAGTCCGAAGCAGCCGCATTCGATATCCAGACCGCGAGCCCAGGAGATGCCGATGGCGAGGGTGAAAACGAAGAGCGCGATCCAGAGAATCGCCAGTCCGCCCCGGGCGCCCCGGTGAAAGATTACCGCGAGTGCCGCCACCATTTCCAGGGGTGGAAGAAAAAGCGCGAGCGCCGCCACCCAGGGATCCTCGACGAGGCGGAAGTTGCGGATAGCGAGCGAGAACGCGGTCGGATCCATGAATTTCGCCGCGCCCGCCCAGAACCAGAGCAGGCCGTAGAGGATTCGAAGGATGGTGGCGGCGGTATTCATCGATCGGGTGAAGGCCTTGAGTCTGGCATGGGGAGGCGAGGTTTTCCAGTGGTGGCCGTATCACGGGTTCGCATTCGGACAGGCTTGCCATTATCGTAGGTCGATGATTCGAATCGCTTCCGAAATTCCCCCCGCCGCCCGCGCGATTCGCCGCATTCTCTCCACCGTGGTCATGCTGGGACTGGTCGCGGGTTGCCTGGCACGGCCCGCCCTGGTTCGCGCCGAGGACAAAGCCGCCATTGCTCGTTCGACGGAGAAACCGCTGCCGCTCGACAAGACCTTTGTCGGCGAAAAGAAGTTCGACGGCATCGTGGCGAAGGCGATCGAGGAAAATTGGCGCGCCCTCCCGATCGGCGAGCGCATGGTCAAAGTCGCCCGCGAGTTGCACCACACGCCCTACGAAGGGTTCACCCTGGAAATCGACGATCACATCGAATCGCCCTCGGCCAATTTCGATGGCGTCGATTGCTGGACCTTTTTCGAGATCTGTCTCGGCTTCGCCCGCATGATTGCTTTCGAAAAACCGAGCTATCAGCCGGATGACCTGCTCGATCAGATTCAGCTGACCCGATATCGTGGCGGCAAGTGCTCCGGCGAATACCTGGAGCGGATTCACTACCTGGCGGAGTGGTATTTCGAGAACGACGCTCGGGGCACCATCGACGATATCACGCGCACCTTTCCCGGTGTCCAGCGAATCACCGGTCGCAAGATCCAGGAGATGACCGTGCTGTGGAAAAGCTACCGCTACCTCCGCGAGAATCCCGAATTACGCGGCCCGATGAAAAACTGGGAGACCTACGTCGCGTCGATGCCGGTCTATTACCTGCCCAAGGACAAGGTCGCCGCGATCGAGGACAAGCTTCAGGACGGCGACATCATCGGCATCGTCACCAATCAGCAGGGCGGTTTCTGCTCCCACGTCGGCATGGCCATCCGCACCGACGACGGGGTGACGCGGTTCATGCATGCCTCGACCAATTACCACAAGGTGGTGATCGACAAATCGGTGTCGGGTTACCTCAACTCGTTCAAATACCACGCCGGCATCCTGGTGGGGCGTCCGTTGGAAATTTCCGAAACCGTGAAGGATGTGGATCTCTACCAGAAGCGTCTCGAGGCGCTGCTGAAACAGAAGTAGCCGATGAACGGATCCGCGCTCCAGGGCAGCTCGCCAGGTTTCCAACAGATCGCGATCCCGCTGATCTGGTGGGGCGGAATACTGCTGATTTTCATCGGCCTGCTGAAACTGGCCGTCTACGCCATCGGCGAATTGCGTCCGAACACCTTCGCCGGCATCAAATCCGAGACCTTGCGCCGGTTTTTCACCGGAAAGAACAACCGGCTGGTTTTCGGGCTCGGCGGGTTTCTCACTTCGGCAGTCGGCGGGTTTTTCATGGTGGCGGCAAAGGTGCTGGCGGTCATGTACGACCGGTTGCCGCATTGAGCCGCCCGGCTCAGCCATGATCGCGGCGAGCCACGGAGCTTGAACCGGGGTGGGTTCCGTGTCAGAAAGGCGCATGAATCAGCCGTCTTCAGAAAGCTCTTCCCGTGCCGCCATGTCGCGACGTGACCTACTCTCCCTGACGGGAATGGCGGCGGCCGGCGTTGCCTCCGCGGGCAGTGCCCACGCGGCGACCGCGCCGGAGGTGCCGGGACGTTTTCTTTTCAGTCTCAACATGTCCACCATCCGCGGACAGGAACTCGACGCCGCCGAGGAGATCGAGGTGGCGGGGAAGGCCGGCTACGACGCCATCGAGCCCTGGTTCCGGAAAATCTCCGAATACACCGAGAAAGGCGGTTCGTTGAAGGAACTGAAAAAGCGCATCGACGATCACGGTCTCAAGGTTACCAGCGCGATCGGATTCGCGCCGTGGATCGTGAATGATCCCGACAAGCGCGCCGCCGGATTCGAGGAAGCCAAGCGCGACATGGACACCATCGCCCAGCTCGGCGGCACCCGGATCGCCGCGCCGCCGGCCGGGGTGGGGAAGGACGAAGTGGTGATTCTCGACGATGCCGCCGTGCGCTATCGCCAACTGCTCGAACTTGGTGACGAAATGGGCGTGACCCCCCAGGTCGAAATGTGGGGCGGCAACCCGACCATCGGGACCATGGAAAAGGCGCTCTACGTGGCGGTCGGCGCGGAACATCCCGGCGCCTGTTTCCTGGGCGACGTCTACCACATCTACAAGGGAGGCAGTTCCTTCGATTCGCTGCTCCTGCTCGGTCCCAAGGCCCTGCAGAACTTCCACATGAACGATTACCCGGCCGACCCGCCACGGGAAACGATCAAGGACGCGCACCGCGTATTCCCCGGAGACGGCATCGCCCCGATCACCGAGATCCTGAAGCATTTCAAGACCGTCGACGCCTGGCCGGTGTTGTCGCTCGAGTTGTTCAACGCCGACTACTGGGCCATGGACGCCCTCGATTGCGCCAGGACCGGTCTGGAGAAGATGAAGGCGGCCGTCGCGGCTGCCGAGTAAATCGGTTGTCGAAAATAGTGGCTTTTAGGCGTGCCATTCGGGGCGCCGGGGTGCAGGATCATTTCGTTGGGAAACGACGAATCCATCCTGCCATGAAAAATCTTCGACTGCTGGCCTGTGCCGTCGCGTCGCTGCCCGTCTTGTCGGTGGAGGCGATCGAAGTCCGCAACACCGCCGGCCAGACCATGGATGTCGAGGTGATGGCCTACACCGAATCCAGCGGCAACGTGCGGATAAAGCGGATCACGGATGGACAGATCTTCAATGTGAAGATCGAAATGTTCGACGCGGATTCACAGAAAAAGATCGCCGAAGCCGCGCCCGTGCGGATGCCGGATCTGAGGGTCGACGTTTCCGTGGGACGCCGGCGTGCCCGTGAGGGCGACAGCTCCTACATGAAACGGCAGGAGATCACCGTGACGATGAAGGCAGAGAACGAATCGCGGGACATCGACCTGGCGAAGACGAAATTCACTGTTCTGCTAATTGCCCGAAATCTGCTCCGTTACAGCCAGGAAGACGCCGATACCGCCAAGGTTTTGCTGAAGGAGAATTTTGCCGAGGAACTTCTCGCCGGGAAGGAACTGGAGTATGAGTGCCAGCCGGTGGTCACCGAGTACGATTCGGATCGCGATTCGTCGAACATCGGTGGGTGGGAATACGACGGCTACCTGCTGGTGCTGCAGGACTCCGATGACAAGATCGTGGGCGCCTACACCAATGTCGGTCCGATCGAAGTGACGACCCTGAAAGATCCGGCCTTGTTGAAAAACGCGCTCGCGTTGCCGGTGGGACGGGAGGTCCAGCGCAACCTGCTGCCGCTGAAAGGACGCTGACTTTTTAGGTCCGACTTGACCCTGTTGACTCCGGGAGGTGACCCTGTTGCTTGATCAGAGCAATTGGGACAAGCCGTCGAGGCAGTGCTGCGACCAGGTTTCGAGGCGGTCGCGGCGGGCCATCAGTTCCTCGATGGTGAAAAAGGCGAGTTCGGTGATGTTGTCCTCGTTCGAGGTGACGGCGTCGGATTCGAGATCGAAGAGGTGAACGACGCCGAGATGCACCTGGCCAACGGGATTCGAATCGTCGTTGATCAGGGCCACGATGCGCTGGGTGTGGCCGCCCTCGATGTTCAGTTCCTCGTCGATCTCGCGTTCCACGCCGATGGTGTAGGTATCCTTGTCGAGGTGAGCCTGGGCGTCGAAATCCTCGCGATTGATGTGACCGCCGATGCCGAGCGAGCCCTTGGCGGCGAGGCGTTTCTCCCCGGAGCCGCCGCCGCGGACGTAGTGAAGAAAACGGTCGCCGTGGCGGAAGATGGCGTAGGGGATGATCTGTTTGTGACCGGGATCCTCTTCCGCGTCGTCCCGGGGGATGAAGTAGTTGTTGGCCGGATCGAGAAAGGAGGGGAGATAGCGCTCGGGTTCCAGGCTCAGGCCCTGGAAAGCGCCGAGTTCGTCGAAAAGAGCGCGGGAAACGACCAGGATTTCTTCGTCGGGATAGCGGGACATGGAGGATGGGGGCGGTGAATTGGGAGAAGGGATTCACCGTAGGCAGGGTGCCGGAGAAGGGAAGCAAAAGATTTCCCGGATCGAAAGATCCGAAAACGAAAAGCGGGCCGGAGGTGATGCCTCCGACCCGCTTTGCGACTACCAATGGGAGTGCCAGGGGGAGATGCCGGACTTTTACTCAACGGTGGTCACTGAACCGTTGAATTCGATGGTGCGATCCAATTCGAAAGTCACGTGGGCGAGCCGCTCGGTTCCGAACGGGGTGACGGTGATAACTTCCATCGTCCAACGTCCGTCGTCCGGGAAACTGTCATCCCAATCTGAAAGAGTGAGGACCCGGTCCTGCGGGACGGAGTGATTGATGATCAAAGCCGAACCCGGGACGATCGTTCCCTCGGTTCCGAGCTGGGCGTCGCCCTGATAAACCTGGGCGTAGACCCGGGTGTCGGGGTAGAGATCGTTGAGGTTGATGTTCACATCGGGCATCCGCGATTTGTAGAGCCCGTTCTGAGCGATCCCGGTGATGGTGGCATCGGCGACGGGCCAGATCTGGACATACTGGGAGGTGATCACATCGGCGGGAGCCTGGTAGTCCTCCAGGGAAAAGACCGAGAGACGTTCCTCGCCCCTGGCCTTCGTACTGTTCGTGCTCGGAATGTAGTGATACGTGAAGTTCAGATTGTAGCTGCCATTACCGGAGATGTAGCCCTGGGCGATCAGATTGGCATCGTTCCGATCGATGTCATCGCCATTGCCGTTTTCTCCATAGCTCTGGGCATGGAGGGTGACCCGCACCTGTTTGGATGCGGGAGGGTCCTCGTCGCCGCTGAGGAGTCCGGTCACTTCGATGGTCGCCCAGTAGGGTCGATCGGCCCGGGTCCGAGGTTGAGTCGGGTAAGGATCTTCGGTTTGGATACTGATATACGCGGTCGGGATGTAGGCGCCGACATACTTGTTGTCCAACAGGTAGCTGGTGAGTGGGGTGTTCTTGACCGTCCAAAGCTCGAAGCGGGCGCCGCCCGGGTCGATGGACAGGGGAGATTCCTGCTCGCCGGTTTGTTCGACGGAAACGTCGCGTGTCACTCCGCTGGGATACTGGATCTGGCGGATGAAATTGGTGTATTCCTGGCCCTGAGAGGCGACGGGCGCCGCCAGGGTCAGGAGTGCCAATGCTGTGAAGAGTGGGAAAGATTTCATGGATTTCGCTCAGTTAACGAGTTGCTGTCTTCCTGTCTCGACGGCTCCATCCTCTTCCTCCTCATCCGTGTCTTCGGGGATTTTCAGAGGAAGCACGGAAATGGGGGAACCGCCCATCGTTGCCACGATGACGTCGCCGGTCTGCTGCATCGACTCGAATCGCTTTTCATCGATCGGGAGAATACCCTCCGCCTGTTGGCGGCTGACTTCGATGGTGGTGATCCAGGTGCGATTCTTCGCAAAAAAGCTCGGCCACGTCATGATCTTCATGCCGTCTTTCTTGACGGTTCGATCACGCAACCGATCCGGGATGTGGAGAATGGCCCGCTTGGGCACCAGAGTCATGTTACCCGAACTGCTGAGGAATTCGGATTGGCTGATGATGTCCTGTGGAGGATTGATCTTGGCGGGATCCTCACCCTCGGCTTTTTCGAATTTTGCCATCGGCTCGGCCTCTTTCGAGGCCTGTCGACGGGCCATCAGCTGTTCGTGGGTGATCACGTCTCGCATGGCCGGTTTCTTCGCCGACGAAGGTTCTCCGGGCGCTGCCTGGGAGATTCCGATCGGTCCGGAAACGGTACCGAGGGTTCCCATGGCGAGAACGATGCAAACGAGATGACGA
Organism: Verrucomicrobiia bacterium; assembly: GCA_020439945.1. Taxonomy (GTDB): domain Bacteria; phylum Verrucomicrobiota; class Verrucomicrobiia; order Verrucomicrobiales; family DEV007; genus JAEUHH01. The sequence goes on along the minus strand of JAGRPB010000035.1, from coordinate 28,107 downwards.
TGGTGGTTCATCGGTGTGGATCGGCTGTATCTTCAGAAGGACGCCAGACAATCAGGCTCTGCGCGGGTGGAAAGGGAGTCTGGGAAGACTTACTTTTGTGATGAGTTGACTCAGTGGCGACCGCCATAGCCACCGTATCCGCCATATCCGCCGCTGCCGCTGCTTCCACTGCCGCTGCTGCCACTGCCGCTCGAACCCACGGGATCGCTGAAAGTGACGAGAATGACCAGGTCCTGAAGGTCAAAGCCGCCATCGTTCATGTTGGTGTGGGTCAGCTCGACGAGGTAGATCACGTCCTTCGGTCCGATATCGATATTTCCATCGGTGTCCATGTAGGGACGGAGAAAGTCCTCAACGGTCTGTTGTCCGTAGAGGGCGCCGACGTCCGGCGGATTGTCGCCATCCTTGAGCGCGATGACATTGTTTTCGCAGTTGGTCGAACTGAACCAGGTCGACCAGGAGCCGTTGGACTGGACGTAGCGACCGCCGAAATCAATCGTGGTGCCCTCGTCCACATCTCTCGAGTCCACCACGGTGTTGGGATTGACCTGGCTCTGTTTGCCGTAGAAGATCCGGCTGTAGCTGCCGCTGCCGATTTTCATCTGGCACTCGGTGTTGACCCATTCCCAATCGACGACCTGGCCATACTGATTCAGCCAGACGCGCTTCACGGAAGCACCGACGATGCGGACTTCCATGTGGAGATCCTGATTGGGAATGACCGTCCCGGGAGGTTCGATCTCGACGATATCCTCGACCGACTCGGGATAGGAAATATCCCAAGTCAGATTGGGGTGGGTACCCGTTTGAACCTGGGTGGGAAACGCGGTCAGCGTGCCCACTGGAATGTTGGGATCACTGGCGCCGGTTCCGAGAATGATCGACGGAACGATCAATCCCAAGGCGCCACAGGAGATGGCGAGAATGCCAATAAGTTGCTTTCTCATAGCTCTTTGTCGTGTTGCGGTTTCGTTTGGAGGTATCGCCCGGCCGATCTCGCGAAGGAATCCTGGCAATGTGGTGCCCGCTGAGAGGTCTGCTCCCCCGAGCTTTCAGAGCTTCTCGAACGAAGGAAATCCTCCGAAAAGTTCTGGTTCTAAACTAAAATTATGAAAATTATAAAAAATAACAAGAACTATTTTCGGGAGATCGAAAAAAGACTCCCATGAAAACGTGAGCCTTCCTTCTTGGAACCGTTGCCCTTTCGCGTCAGGGAAACGAAAAATCAGGTTCTCTCTTCTTCTCCTCCTCCCGATTTCGGATTTCTCTCGAATTCCGCCACCCCGGGGCCAACGGCCGTGTTCCGGTTACTCAGGATGGTAAAAACCGGGAAGGCTGCGTTTCCCTGACCTGACACGAAAGCACAAAGAGTCTGGAATGCCGGACCGAGGTAGCGGGGAGGCGCAACCAAGGGAGAAAGGAGCGGGGGGAGTCGAAAGGACGCGAAAACTCAGTCGGCCAGATTGTTCGCCATCACATTCCCGTTGCTGGATGGAACCTTGATTGCCGGTGTATCGTCGTCCCCATGCCGATGCCAATCGGTGATCAGATTCCCGGTGACCAGAATGCTCTTCGACTTTTCGTCGGCGAAAATCGCTTCCATGGAAATGCCGCTGAACGTATTCCCCGACACATTCACGTGGTCCCCGCCTTCGATGATGACCCCGGTTCCCATGTCAATCTGGATGAGTTTCTCGTGTTCGAGGACGCGTTTCTCCTGGCCGTCGCCGATGTGGCTGTTGGAAAAGCTGTTTCCAGTGATGGCGAGCCGGCCGCTGGCGCCGCCCACGCGAACGGAGAACTCGTGGCAGAGGGTGAACGTGTTCGCGGAGATGGAACATCCGTGGGCGTCCCGTAGATCGATCCCGCCTTTCATGTCGTGCGCGATCACATTCGCGCTGAGGGTGATGCCGTAGCAGTCGCGATCCAGGATGATGGCGGTTCCCTCGCACTCCTCGATCATGTTTCCCGACAGGACCGAGCCGTAGGTGTTTTCGATGACGACGCCGTTGCCCAGGTGATCGTCGAGGTTGTTGCCGTTCATGCAGAGATTGAAGGAATCGACACAGCGGAGGGCGTCCTGGTTCTCCTCGAAGTGGTTCCCGTTGACCACGATGTCATGACCCGCCTGGATGAAGACGCCGGCGTCCTTGTTGTAGGTGATGATGGAATCGGCGATCCGCGGATCCTCATAACATTCGATCAGGGAAATGCCATGTCCGCCGTGATGATCGACGGAGAGTCCGTGGATGAAGATCTCGTTGATGCCCTCGGCGAGCACGCCGGCGCCGCTTTTCTCGTTGCCGGAAAGGCGGAAGTTGCCCAACTGGACACGCCAGAGACGGCTTTTCGGGTCTGATTCGCGATCCTTCGGGCGAAGGATCAGGGCGGGTTCGCCATTCTCATTGACGTTGTGAAGGTGGGTCGAGGCGCCCGCGCCTTCGAGGCGGGTTTCCGGGGTCGAGACGATGAGCGGGTGATCGATTTCGAAATTACCGGCGGCGAGACGGATCATTCCGCCCGATTCCGGCAGTCGATCGATGGCTTCCTGAAGATTCGCTCCGGCGGCCACTTCGATGACGACGGGAGGCCCTTCGAGGGCGTCGGCAGATTGAGAATTCGCCGACCAAAGAGAGCAGGTGAGGGAAAGCGCGGCCAGCGTCGAAACGACGCGAGACCGGGAAAGGGGAAGCTTAAACCGGATTTTCATGAGCCGACCTTAGAAGATCCGGGATTTTGCTGACCAGCAGATTGGCGGACAGCATGACGCCATTATAATATGAAAATTATGAAAATTACAAAAAATGCTTGTTGAAATCGTCGTTTCAGTTCATCATTTCCCAAGGGCATCACTCGGATGTCCGAATATCAACCGGTTTAAAAAACAAATGCGCGTCCTCCCCACAACGCGAAAATCGACCCGGCGGGGTTCCCTCGTCGTGGAGGCGGCCATCGGCTACGGCGTCATGATGATGGTGGCGATGCTGATGTTCAAAGCCTCGCGCACGGTCACCTCCACCCAGCAATGGACGGTGGTGCAGAGCCTGACGGATGCGTTCATGACGCAGGAAACCGCGATGGGCAATCGGATGCCTTTTGACGACATCACCTCCGCCACGACCGACTGGCCCACCTATCCCAACATGGATACCACGACGGTGGAGGTTGGAAAGCTGCCGGGTGGATTCCCGGTCACCGCCACGCTCCATCGAACCAAGCACCCGGACGCGAACAACCTGATCGATGCCGGGGGCAGCGGTACCGCGGCCACGAACCCGGCCGGCATGGAAGCCTGGAAACTGCAGTCCTATCTCATCTACGACATCGGGGACCGGAACTACGTGAAATCCCGAACCATGTTGCGAGTACGATGAATGCGAAAGCTTTCCCGGCATCCCGCCGGAAACAGCGGGCCTTCTCGCTGATCGAGATGACGCTGGCCATGACTCTCGCGATGGGAGTGGCGGCCGCGACGGTGGTGACGATGCAGCAGCACGTCAATTTTCTGCGGATCATGAACCGCTTCAATTTCCTGCGGGACGAGGCGCCGACGATCAACCTTCTCCTGAGTCGGATCATCCAGGAAGCCGATTCCTATCGCGTCTATCCGTCGAAGACCGCGGCGATGAACGGCGCCGGCGCGGTGAACTCGGGTGGCACCGCGCTTTGGCTCCGGTTCCGCAATCCGGACGGAACCTTCCGCCAGGCCGCCATCGTTTTTGAAACGATCGCCGGCGATACCCAGCTCAACTACTACAACAAGGGAGCATCGACCTGGCCGGTGACTCCGGATTGGACGATTTCCTCCCAGCCGGCCCAAGTGACTTTTGCCAACGACACCGGTGTGCTGCTGATCACCGTCACCGGACCCGAAAACGAAGAGATCACCTATGTGGGTAATGCGGAATGAAAACGATCCCCTCCAAACGTTCCCAAGGCATGGTATCCACCGCGATGGTCATCACGATCGCTTTCGTGATGATCGCGGGACTGGCCTACACCTATCGATCCCAGGTGCGCGCGCTCGAAGGACAGAGCAAGTCGCAAATCAAGATCGATTACACTCAGAAAGAGGACGCGCTCCTGCGGGCGCTGCTGCACACCGTTCCCAACAAGGCGATCGGAGCCATGCAGCGGGACTCCGCCATCAACGCGGAGGAATACTCCTGGGCGAAAGCCTTCGAGGAAGCCATTGCCCTTTCGAATGCCGAGACGGCGGTCGACGCGGACATCCTGGCTGACTTCGAAGTGGAGGATCTCATTTCCGCCAACACCGGGGATACTACCTTCACCTCGGTGACCGACCTGGTGTCGCGAGCGGTGCCTGGCGGTGTCGGGCTGGTCAATGCGGGCAACACGCGAGACACCAACCTGATGCTGAACGCGGCGATCGGGGACAAACTTCCGGCTCCACTCGAGAGCAACAACACGATCTATGAGAGCGATCAGTCCTACCCCATCATCTCTTTCTCCAAGGTGCACTCGGCTGCCTGGACGAAAGGCCTGCTGCTGTCTCCCGCCGACTATCCCCTCTACAACCAGTATCCGTATCCCAACATCCGATTCGGCTACGCCCGTCCCGGCGATCCCTTCGTCGCCAAGCGCAACTGGTGGGTTTTTTCCCTGACGTTCGGGAGTAACGACGTCAACGAAACGGGGATTGGCACGCTCCGGAAGAACTATCTGCTGTCGATCTGGGAGGTGCCTTCGCAGCTCCCCATGTCCGCGGCCGGTTTCATGAGCGTGGGGCGTCACGCCGATGGCACCGCCTGGAATTCCGCGGTCATGTCCGGCGGGGTGTTTGCCGACCGGCTGCAGACCGAGGGGAACGTGGCCCTGACAGACGGTCTTTTCTCGGCGCGGAGCAGCATGAATTTCTCCGCCAACACCACGGTCGCCGGGCAGACGATGACCAATAACTTCAACGAGTTGGGAGTCCGGGAAACCCGGGAAGCCCAGTCGGGGGAGGATTTCTTCGATGCCTCACTGGGCGGAGATGTCGGGCGCGTCGCCTTCATCCCGCTCAACAGCGGACAGGACTTTCTTTTCCGCCAGGGAGACGGCACCAACAGCTCCCGGGTTTCTCCCACCGGTTGGAATGACTACACCCGCGGCGCCGAGCAGGCCCAGATGTGGGTCCGCATTTATGAGATGGTTTCGACGAGCAATCAGACGCCGACCCAGTTTCGCTTCTACTACCAGCGGTCTACCGGGGGCCGCACCTACGTCACCTACGAACGGGGGGTGAACTGGCCGCTCGAGGCTGAATCGGGAGGCGACACGTTTCCTTTTCAGACGAGTCTTCTGCCGATCGGGAGAAACGCCCTCATCGTCTACCTCGACCGAATGCCCGCTTTCCTGGCGAGTCTTGGCAACGCTGCCGATCTCGAGGTCAACAATTCGCTCTACATCTTTCCGCAATCCAGCCAGTCAACCGTCAATGCGCCCAACATCCCGAGCACGGCGCAGGATCTGGCGGTGTCGATCCGCGGAGGGGAGGACCTGAGTGCCTGGACCAAGGGGCTGTCAGTCGTCACCAATCTTAGGATGTACATCGGGCAATCGCTCAACACCGTGCCCGTGACGCCACCGGCCAACGCGGGTATCCCGGCGGGGACCGACTATTTTCCGCCTATCTCGCTTTTTGCGCCCGAAAAGCGATTCGGCGAAACCGCCATGTTCAATCATCCGGTCGAATTCGCCGGTCAGTTGAACAGCCTGAATACCAGCGACACCGAGGCCTTCCGACCGCTCGATCTGCGAAGCGGGAGCGATGATACCGTGTCGCCGGACCGGATCGAGGCGGATCTGAAAATGATCCACAGCCCGGCCGAACTACCGCCGATTCACCTGATGAACTGGCTGGTGACGATCGAGGAAATTCACAAGGGCACGACCTCCAATTGAGTCCCGGGCGTCTCAACGAAACTGCGAGTTTGAAATTTTAAAAATTATAGAAATTGTATTTGCAATAATTTTAGAAAACCGTATGGTTCATCCAGCTTAATAACCACACCCGTTTGTTTCGCTCCATGAACCCAGCTATTTCGATTCGAGAAGGACTCACGATCGGTTATCCCCGCAAGCGCCTCAAAGGGCAATCGGAAGATTTGCGCCTCGCGGTCGCGGAGGAAACCATCTCACTCGACTCCGGTCGTCATCTGCTGCTCGCCCGCAACGGTCGCGGCAAGACCACGCTACTGAAAACCCTGGCCGGTCTGATCCCGGCGGTTGATGGAAAATTCGACATCGCCGGTCGCGTCCAATACATCGACGAGGAACTTCGTTTCGATCCCGAACTGACCTCGAAGCAGATCTTCAAGGCGTTCTTCACCAACGGTCTTCTCGAAAAGGCGCTGACCTACGCCGAGCGGCTCGAGCTCGACCTCAAGAAACAGTACGGAAAGCTTTCCAAGGGGAATCGCCAGAAGGTGACCCTGATTCTCGCCGAGGGAAAGGCCTGTGAATCTCCCGGCCAGGTGCTGCTCCTCGACGAGCCGTTCTCGGGTCTCGATTTCCACGTCCGCGACGAGGTCGACGCCATCTGGCACGAAAACAGTGAGGACGTCGTCCGACTTGTTTGCGTGCACCCCGACGAACCGACGCTGAAAGCCGAAAGCGCCTTGTTGATCAACGATGGCAGAATCTGCCAGCTGGAAGTCGACGGCGCCCTCGACTGGTTCGAAACCCGGAAAGGCCTGAACTGAAGCCGCACCGCACGGGAGAGGGAGCCGGGGAGGGCATTGAACCCTGTTTACTCCGCGACCCAACCCTGTTCGATCCAGAAACTCATTTAAAAACCAATCTCATCTGAACCCGAAAACCGGAAACCGACGATGAACCTCTACAAGTTGACCCTGACCACGATCATCACGCGAAAGACTTTCATCATCTTCGCGATCCTGTTCCTCGTGTTGCCGCTGCTGTTGCCCCAGGTCACGCCCTGGGAAGAGAAGCCGCAACTGCTGGAGCCCGCCCGCGCTCAGACGGCCTGGAGCATGTTGTGGTTGCTGGCCCTCGGCTGGCTGTTCTTCCAGGCGGCTTCCTTCGGCGATCGTTGGGCATCCCGCGGGGTGTTGGAATACGTGAAGACACTCGGCACCGGCCGCCTCTCGCAGCTGCTCCAGATCTGGTTGAGCTGCATGACGCCGTTCATCGGATTTCTCGTCGGCGTGGTCGCGATCAGCCTCCTGTTCGCCATGCCCTCCAACTCCGAAGAGGCCAGGATGTGGGTGGCGACGAATCTGCAGTATGCGTGGCTGTTCCTTCTGGTGATCGCCCCGCTGTCGCTGGTGGCGATTGCGCTCGGCACGCGGATCAATGCGACCGCCGCCTACGTGCTGACCGGGATTTTCGCCATCTACGGATTGTTCGGGATCGGGTATCTCGACTTCTTTCTTTCCCAGAGTGGTCAGCCGATGCTCGACTTCCTCTACGTGATTTCGCCCCACTACCACTTGGCCGACCTGACCAACCGGTTGGTGTTCAAGCTCGGGGCCCTGGAAACCGCCGTCTTTCTGAAGAGCACTCTCTACCTCGCCGGCCTCGGTTTGATCCTGGTCGGCCTGGCTTGCTCACTCTACCGCGAAAAGAAATGAATCGACTCGTTCCCATCGCTTTCATCGTTTGTGGAGCCGTCCTGTGCGGGCTGGGATTCGCCAGCCTGAAATCGACTCCCGAAGCCCTGAAGTATCATAACAACCCTTTCGGTCTCTACGAAAGCGGCTTCGGAAAGACGCTGGCCCGATTGTCCCAGGACACGATCGACGTGGTCTGGCACCTGGGGATCGAGCAGGTGAATCCGAGGGGGCATAACCACGATCACTGCGATCACGATCACGGCATCTGCAACGATGGTCATGACCACGGAGAGGAACCTGGGGGAGGGGAGTTGGCCGGGACAGTCGAATCCCACGACGCGGATCATGACCACGACGCGGATCATGACCACGAAGAGGGGTCGGTGACGTTGACTCAGAGTCAGCGAAACCAGATCGAGGCGGCCGGTCTCGATGCCGGGGTACTGCACTGCCAGGTCTGCGCGAAAACGATTCTGGATTCCCTCGACAAAGGTCAAGAGGTCGCCCGGGACGACCTGCCCGCGATCCACGCCTTTCACCAACTCGCCGAGGCGGGCGAGGAAGAGGAGTCGCATCACCATGATCATCATGATCATGCGGGACACGATTGTGACGAGGACGGATGCGAGTTGCACGATCACGATCACGAGAACCACGCGCTGGACAAAAGCCTCCTGGTGCAGGCCAAGGATTGGTTCCAGGATTTGCGGTCGGCGAATTTCGAACGCACGAGTCCATTTGCCGTTTCGGAAGCTCATCGCCGCATGGTGGCGCACGACATCGAACAGATGCTTCGCCGGGCCTATCGGATGGATCCCACGGACTACGGAGTCTACAACGGTTATTACCTGTTCCTGACCATTCACGATCTGGGCGGGACGCCGGAAACGCGGGAGAGAGCCAAGATGATCTCCCGGATGACGATCGAGGAAGCGAAGAAGGAGGAGGTGGATCCCCAACCCTGGCTGACCGCTTGCTCGGCGCTGCAGAATCTGTTTTTCCTGGAGCAGCAGGACCTGCAGAAGAAAGGGGAACAACCTCCGCTGGACATGGTCCGGGAATACGAAAAGTGGTCGGAGTATTTCATCCAGCGCTACGACTTCGCGAAGCTCCAGTCGATGAAAGAGGGACGTTGGGACGCAATTTCCGAAGCGCGCCGCGCTTCGATGGAGGAAAAGAAACAATTTGTGCAGGGCACGGCAAAACAATTTGGAGCGATGGTCGCGCGGGCCGAGTCCGCGATGAACGCGGCTCCTGAACAGCCCGCGAGCAAGGGAATGGCGACGCCGGGCGAGAATCGCGGAGAAGGCAGTGTCGCGGCGGAGATGGGCGAGGACGCTGATCTTTGAGTTTCGGAAATATTAACGAAATCAGCTCAACCGCACGCCATTCCGAGGATACTCAGCCTCATTGAGAGCCGCAAATTTTTTCGAGGAAGTTAAATTTTTTTCAAAAAATTATAATTTTCATATTTACAACGTTTAAGATACGTTTTAGGTTTTCTCACACTTAAGTCACTCCTGACGATGAGCGAATTTGCATACGGACAACAAGTTCTGAACGAGGTCTTTGCCCAGGCGGGCGAGAACTCGATTTCGGACATCCAGATCCGTAGCAACCGGATGGTCTACGTGCACACCAAGCAGGGGCTGCAGATCATCTACACGCTCGGAGAGCTGCCGAACCAGGTGGTGATGAATGTGGCCGAGCTTCTCTTTTCTCGCCAGGAAGCCGACGCCGCCAAATCGGTCGAAGCGAAGCTTCAGGACGAGATGCCGCTCCACGACCGATTGACCGAGTTCAAGGTGGTGGACTTCTCTTGCGAAGGGTTTCCGCTGGGCAACGGCCAGATCAGCGGCCGGATGCGCGTCCAGGTGCACCTGAGTTCCTCCGGGATCGGAATCACGGCCCGTATCCTCAGCGACGACATCGCCGAACTGGAAGTGCTCGGTCTTTCCTCCGACACCACCCGGGCGATGAAGAATTTCGTGAAACGCCGCCAGGGTTTCGCCCTCGTGACCGGTCAGACCGGTTCCGGTAAATCGACCACCTTGGCCGCTCTCATCGACTGGCTGCGCCGCAGCTATCCGAAGCACATCGTGACGGTCGAGGACCCGATCGAATATCGCTACCCGCATGACATGGCCGACGGGAACGATCCCGGCCGCCGTATCGCGGCTCCCGGATTCGTAACCCAGCAGGAAGTCGGCAAGCACGTTCGGAGCTACAAGCAGGGGCTGAAGGATGCCCTTCGTAAAGCGCCTCACATGATTCTGATCGGGGAAATTCGCGACCGCGAAACGATGGACACGGCGATCGAAGCCGCCCAGACCGGTCACTTCGTGATTTCCACCCTGCACACCAACGGCGCGGTCAAAACCCTCAGCCGTATTCTGGAGATGTTTCCCCACGAGCAGCACAAGGCACTGCTCGGGCGTCTCGCGGAAATCATGTGCTTCATCCTTTCGCAGGGCCTGATTCCCACCAAGAACGGGCGCGTGCTCAACTACGAATTTCTCCAGAACAGCGATTCCTCCGTCCGCTCGGCCATCGCCTCCTACGACGGCGCGGCCAAGTCGCTGGAAGACGCCATCCGCCACAGCGGAAACGTGGCCTGGGACTCGAACCTCGAGAACCTGATGCGCCAGGGCAAGATCGATTTTGAAGCTTTTCAGATGAACCGCATGAACGAGGACGACGCAGACTCTCGTCTGTTCATTCCTCAGCATGGGGCCGCCTGAAACAAGACGCGGGACTCTTCCCGCTCCAAGTAAACAACAACAACAACCGATACTAAAAAGCAATGAAACTGAATCTGAACAAAAAAGGTCAGGCTGGTATGACCCTCATCGAAATCACCCTCGTCATCGCCGTTCTTCTCGGCTTGATCAGCGTGCTCTTCATCGGTGTGGCCGCCTACAAGAAAGGCTCTGACCGTGCCAAGTGCATCCTGAACATCGCTACCGTGCAGAAGGCGATCCGTTCCTACCAGAACCTCTACGAACTGGAGAACGGTGACACCGTTGCTGCTACTTCGACGATCATCGGCACCGACCGCATGATTGAAGTGGCTCCCGACTGCCCGGCCGAGCCCAACGGTACTCACTACACCTTCAAGACGGTGGTGCCGGATCCGGGTGTGGCGTTCCTGACTTGCGACTTCGCCACGGACCACGCGCCGACCAGCACTGACGGTTGGTAATCCAACGCGGTTCAATACCGCACGTCATATTCTGACACTCAAAGAAGCCGTCCTCCACCGCCTGGTGGGGGACGGCCTCCCCTCCGGGGGAGATGCGGCCACCAGAGGTCGCAGGACTCTCCCGAGATCGACTCGGGATTTTTTGTTCAAAGATTTCAGCCGGTTTAGCCGGATTTCACCTCCCAACGTTCCGTTCCCATGATCCAGGCAAGACATCCGTCGGTATTGAATCCCTGGCAGATCTACCGCCAGTCGAAACTCATTCTCAAACACACCAGTCGCGCCGAAAATCCGGACTGGTACCGGTCACCTCTCGACTTTGACCGGCAGTGGCACGTCTGGCTCGATGGCGTCAACGTGGTCAGCGCCGTTTTCGACAAACGGAGCGGAGAATGGTTCGAAGGACCTCGGGCCATCCTCCCTCGCGACACGGGCGTCGGGCCCGGCTCCAAGAAGGCGATGGACAATGACGCCATCAAGGGACTGCACGACAGCCTGGATCAGTCCCAACTGGACGCGATTTTCGCCAATTTCGAGGAGGATGACCTCCGCAGTCTGCATGAGTCGCTCGCACGGCTGACCAAGGGCAAGGATTTCGGAGGCAAGGTGAAGTCGCTGGGCTTTATCCTCCATGTCGCGGACGAATTGGCCCTGGTCGATCTGGCGCCCGAATTTTCCATCGATGACGACTACGAGGGCGTGGGCGAATTGCTCCAGTTGCAACCGGCCGATGTGATGGGGGACGCTTCCCTCGACGTGCGTGGCAATTCGTGGCGCCTGCTCCCTTACTGGGGAATCAGCGAGGGAGAACGTCGTTCGGTGGCCGTTCAGGCCAGTCGCCGCTTTCAACCCCTATTTTACGAACTGGAGCGCTATTCGGAATCGCGAAATGTTCCGGTGATGGCCTGTCTCGTGTCGGCACCGCTGGAGGCGCTTCGGCTGGCTCCGCTGATGCTGGAGGCCGAAGACCTGACCAAACAGGGCAACATCGTGGTATTCAATTACCGCCGTTTCAGTGCCCTGTCGGTGTTGAACGCTCAGGGAGAACTGGTGTCGATGCGGGCGCTTCAGCATCGCTCCGGTCAGGAATATCCCGCGGGACTGGGCGAGATCCTGGTAAACACCGCGGCGTCGGTCGGTCTGGCCGATCCGCTGGTCACCATCGCCAACATGAGTGGCGTCAATCAGGACGAACTGGTGGCGGAGCTTTCCTCGTTTTTTGCCAGTCGTCCCCCCATGAACATCGGACTGGTCACTCCGAGCGAGATTCCCGAACTGGGTGACATCGCCGGTGGCAAGGTGGAAATGGTGATGGGCGACCGTGCCCGGATCGAGAAACTGGAAGAGAAAGCCGTATACGGTGATGCCGAAACCTTCAAGGAATTGGACCGGTTCTGGGCTCGACAGGATTTCTACGGCCGGACCAATGAGGAGTTGGAGGTCTTTCCCACCCAGCAGGACCTGAAGTTGCTCAAGTTTTTTGGCTACGGAAAATTCGTGGTTCTCGCCGGTCTGCTGGGCGTGATCGGATGGACGGGGTTCGAGTATTTCCGGACCATCGCCACCGAGGCCTGGAAGATTTCGAAGGACCAGGCCAACACGGCCGCGGTGACGTTGGAGAAACTGAAGAAGGATCGCGATCGAGTCCAGTACTGGGAAAACGTCATGGCACGGCGCTCGGAAGGCTGGCTGGTGATGGAGGTCCTGCTGCAGCTTTTCGAGCCGGATTCCGGACTCATCGTCTCGGAATGCTCCTACAATGTCGAAGGCGAAATCGTCGACAGCAAGACCAAGGCGATGCCCTTCCGGAGAAAGTGGGAGGTGCGTGGTTATGCCCGGCCGGAGGGAGCCGAAAGTCTGGCCAGGCTCAGCAGTAACAACTTCCTCACCAAGCGATTTGAGGAACTGGCCGGCGAGTTCGGCGCGGAATCACTCAAACTGAACACCGATACTCGGAAGCTCGAGGTGACGATGCAGCAGAAGCAGGGACAGATGACGCCCAACGAGCGCTTTCCCGCCTCGGTCGCAAGACATTATCGGAACTCGTTCCAAATCAATATCAGCCAGGAATTTTCTGAAAAAGATGAACTGGCGCTGACCATGAAACCGCCGGTCCTGGCCGAATCGGACCCCACCAAAGAAGCGAAATGAGCAAGCATACCCAACCTATCCTGTTCTTCGGACTGATCCTCCCGGCCATCGCCGTCGTGGCGCTGGCGACGGCCGTCCTGATGGGGCGGAGCAAGCTGGTCGCCCAAAAGGAGAGCAAATCGGAATTGCTGGAAACCTTCAAGGAGGCTTCTACGGAGCTTTCGACGATCGAGGGAGAGATGTCCGTGGAGGGGCGCCGGGACCAGATGGAGTACTGGGAATCCCAGCTCAAGAAGGAATTCGTGCAGAGTCTGACCCAGAACCTTAACGAGATCACCGAACAGTTTTCGGAAGAGCAACTCATCCGCACGGAATTGAGTCGTCCGACGGCCAGAAGTCCGCTGGCGGGTTCGACCGACAATCCGCATTCCCGTTTCAAGCTGTCGTTCGAGGGCGGTTTCGGTCCCATGCAGATGGCCTTGGCCGAATTGGAATTGCGGATGCCCCAACTCGTTTTGGAATCGCTCGAGATCAAACCCCAGACGAGCAGCAGCACGGGTACGCCAAAACTCAGTTTCGAGGCCACCTACCTGGCCTGGCACGACATCTCGGACGCCGCCCGGAACTGACAAGGGGTCGATTTTTTGCCGAAATCTCTCACCGAACTGACTCACAACCCATCTCACGGACATGAAACGAATCGCAAAATTTCAAGGAATGGCCCTCTTGCTGATCGTACTGGGACACCTCAACGTGGCCCAGGCCCAGGAAGAAAACCTGAACATGGCGTTGGAGATGCAGGATCGTCGGGTGGCCGGTCTGAAACGTCTGGCGGAGCAGATCAAGAGCTTCGGATTCCTCTCGAAGGGGAAGGAAGTGGTCACCAAGATCGAGGAGAGGGAGCGGAAGCAGGATCCTTTCGGAATGGCCATGGACCCCGAGCAGGCGCTCCCGGAAATCACGCCCGAGATAACGAGCGAAGTCGTGGAAGAGGCGCCGAAGACCACCCTGCAGGAAGCTCTGAGCAAGTTCCACGTGACCGGCATTTTTCCCAGGGAGCAGCAGGTCATGGTCGGTGCGCAGAACCTGGGCGTGGGGTCCGATGTGGTGATCGATTACAAAGGGGTGCAGTTCAATTTGAAGATCGAGAAGATCTCATCCCATGAAATCGTGATGAAAGACATGGACACCGGGGAGGTCGCCAGCGTCCCGCTGGGTTTCGACGGAAACCTGCCGGAAGGGATGTCCCGTCGCCGGCCCGCGCCAACCACGGAAGACGAAAGCCGCCAGGCGGAAACCATCGTCCCGATGACCGGGGGCGTCGTCAAAGTCGATTAAAAATTCCATAAAAATTTTTATTCAATAGACTTGAATAAAATTAAAATTATGGTATTTATATTTATTACTGATATTATAGCGTGAATCGGCCACTCGGCCCACCGTTACCATGAAGATTCAAGCCATCACCACCCTCATCACCGCTTCGGCCGTATCTTTTTTTCCGGCATTGAAGCACGATAGTTCACCTCAGTCTGCCGCGGCGGTCTCACCCGAGGCTCCTTCCGCCATCGCAGAGAATCACTGGGAAATCATCGACCAAGCCCCGAGTGGGATCGTTCTGCTGCAAGACAGTGGGAGTTCCGAACCGGAACTGGTCGATCCGCTTGACGCTTCACCGGAAGGAGGCTTCGCCGCCGGCGGTGTCGTCGAACTGATTGAATCGCAACAGGGAGCGGGGGAGATCATGGAAATCGAGAACTCCGCGACTCAAGTCGTGGACACCGTGTCGACTCCCCTCCAGGATGTCGCCACCGGAGTCAGTGAAGTTCGCGTGGCCGAAATTGAGCAGGCGACGCAGGACATGCTCGAGGACCTGGAGCAGGAGAGTGACGACCAGCCCATCGAAGGGGCGAAAACCGTTCCGGTTGGTGAACCGGTCGATATCGCGGGCGCCGGAGAAGTGCTGAAAGCGGGGATGGAAGTTCAGGACATCGATCCGTCGGCGGGAGAGGGAGTGGAGGAAGGGGCTTCGGTCGAGGAGCGGCCGGCCTTCGTTTCGACTCCTTTCGAGTCGGAGGAAGACGAGAACACGGGACTGGCCGATCGTCTGGTCAGCAAGGTCTCCCAGGCAGTCGGAGGCGAGCCCACCGAAGAGGAAGAGGTCGCCGCCGAGCCGACCATGGGTGAGGAAGAAAACGGATTCTGGCTCCGTGCGGCCCGCCTCAACGATGTCTTCCAGTATCTGGCGCGCCTGGGGCACAAGCAGTACTTCCACAACGCCGATCTCGATGCCGCGAACTACGTGGTGACCGGACATCTCAGCGAGGGCAATCCGATCGAGCAGATGGAAGAACTGGGTCTGATGTATGGCATCACGATTCACGAAAAGGGAAACACCGTCTACGCGATGACTCCCGCCCAGTTGGCGCAGCTGCCGACCAAGCCTTTCTACTACCAGTTGAAGTATCTTCGCCCGTCGGACATCGAACAGATCCGTGGCATTCTCCAACCGATGATGACGCCGGGATCCGGCTCGGTGGATTTCGAACCGAAGACCAACACGCTGATCTTCATCGACAACGAACAGCGGATTGAGAATCTGAAGGGGATTCTTGCCGAGCTCGACAAACCGAAGCAGCAGGTCGCCATCGAAACCCGCATTCTCCGGATCAAGAGCGGGGCTCGGAATCGTATCGGGGTGGATTGGGAATCGGTTCTGGGGGATGGGCTGACCATTCAGGGGATGGAGTCTCTCAATACGCTGTTCAATCTCCCGGACTCCGACATGGTCGAACAGGTGATTACGAGCACCCTTTCGGGCAACAGCGTGAGCCCCTTTACCATCACCAATGTCAACACCCCGGATGAAGAGACTGTTTTCGGCAACATCACGGGAACCAACGACTTTGAGTATGCCAATCAATCCACTCGAACCATCAATTCGACTGAATCGCAGCTGGTGCTTAGTCCTCTCCAACTTCAGGCCACGCTCAGGGCATTGAATACGGGTGGGCTGGCTCAACAGGAGTCGAGCCCCACCTTGATTACGGAAGACAACGAGGCGGGAATCATTTCCATCATCGATCGTATTCCGATCATCATCGCGACCGTCAGCGAAACCACGGCCGGTCAGAACATCACGGAAGAGGTTCGCTACAGCATCGACGAGGGGGATCCGACCATGGCGGAAGATCCTTCGTCGACCCGCGAGATCGGTGTGACGGTCTCTGTGACTCCCACCATCCTGCCCGATGACACCATCCGGATGGCGTTGCGTCCCCGTTCGGCTCAGATCGTCGAATTCATCCAGGGTCGCTCCGGCAACTCCTACCCGCGCGTCAACGAGTCGACCGTCGATACGATCGCCCGTGTCCCCAATGGATACTCATTGCTCATCGGCGGTTTCTATGAAGAGAACGAGTCCGATGAAACCAAGAAGGTGCCTGTTCTGGGCGATGTGCCCGGGTTGAACTTCATGTTCAAGTCGACCGACACCGTCAAGGAGCACACCAGTCTGGTTTTTGTCGTGACTCCGAAGCTGTATGAGCCCGCTCACCTCTACGAAACCGATCTGGTCAATCGGGAGATCCATCAGAGTCACGTGCTCCCCGCGGACCATGCCTGGCCGGATCGGAAAAGCCCCGGCGACAACTATGAGCCGAATCTGGGCTGGACCGTGGGCAATGCCTTGAACGTCTATCCGCCGACCCCTCCCAGCAGCCCTCTGCATCCGGACAATCCGGTCAATCTTCCCACTTGGGATGCGGCCGATCAGCCTGGAATCCAGGAGGGACAAACCATGGTCGAAACGGTGACCGAACAGCCGGCTCGTAAGGGACTGCTCAGCAACCTTTTCAAGAAGCGGAACCACTGATCGGGCTTCGGCCGCCCAGAAAAGGGATTTTCATATGGCACGAAGGCAACTCATAGGTCTGGGACAAGCCCCTGGAGATGAGGGATACGCTGGCGGAACCGCGACGCGTGAACCCATCTACGGCGAGGTGGTCCTGGACGCCACCGATCAAAACTCCACAGGCGGAGCAACCGCCGCGGAGCCGGGGGCGGAAGGGAGTGGCCTGGCGGAAACCTCCTACGCGGAGCGCCTTCGAGCCCAGGCTTATCGCTGTGGTGAGGTGACCATGAAACACCTGGTGCAGAGTGGTTACCTGGTGGAAAGCGAGGCCCAGGGAATTCTGCAATCCTTCAGCTACTACATCAACGACCTGCCGGAACGCAGCAGCATCCTGGACATCATCGCCTTCCTGGTCTGGATCAAGCTGGAATCGAAAGACGAAAAGGCCATCAAGGAAATCAGGAACCTGACGCGCCTGATGTCCTCCGCTCTGAAAGGGAAGATCAGCCATTGCGGATTCGCCCACCTCACGGAAATGCCGATCGAGCTTTACCAGGGGCACGCCCGCGTGTTCGAGATCTGCAGCACCCTGATGTGCCCGGTCATTCAGACGCACGACAAGGACTTCGTCACGGTCGTTTCGATCAATCCCATCACCGCCGCCGCCACCGGCCTCCTGGTGAGCAAACAGCTCGAAAAGGACAACGGTATCCGGCCCTTCGTTTTCCTCATGACGACCAGTTCCAATGCCTGGACCTGGTTGTGTGAAAAACACTTCGGATCATGAATCTGAACCTCGGCATCGAACTCAACGAGACGATCACCAATTCGATCGTCGCCAAGTTGGCGGAGTACGATCCCTCGCTACGGGATCGTCCGAAGGAGGACGTGGTCCGGAAGTGCTCGGCCGCGCGAATCCTGTCCGCGATGGGGAATCTCAACTCGATCCCCGTCTTCCTGAAGATCAAGGATTTCGTGGAGCGCCCCCTGCTCGAACAGAACGATCCCGGGGTGATGAACCGGGGCATGTTCGTGCCGCTGAGGAAGGACGACAACCAGTTGTTCATCGCGATCGCCAATCCGTGGGATCCGGTGGCGGAGGACACCTGCGCGCAGAAGTACCCGGATCTGGAAATCGTCAAGATCCTGGCCCCGGTCGCCGAGATTTCGAAAGTCATCGAGTCGGTGGCCAAGACTTCCGGGCCCACAAAATCCGAGCTGGAGTCGATCCAGGTGGACGAAGTGGCGGATGATATTTCCGACTTCAATATCACCACCACCTACGACGAGCCCTTGACCCAGTTCGTCGCGCTTATGATGAGCGAGGCGATCAAGGGGCATGCTTCCGACGTTCACATCAAGTGTGAGAAGGAACGCGTTCACTACAGCTACCGGATCGATGGTGACATGGGAGAGAAGCACGAGATCCCGATGAAGCTGCGGGACCGCCTCGACGCCTTCCTACTCAATCAGATGGGACTCGCACCGGAGGAGCGTTCGAAGCGGCCCGGCATTTCCGGTCGTTTCACGGTTTCCTACCTCCGACGCAGCATCGATATTCGCTACGAGCGCCATCGCACCTATCGCGGATACCACGTCACCATGCGTATCCTCGACAAGAGCCACTTCGAGGCAAAGCTCGGCATGGGCTCTCTGGCCTTCGATGAAAACACGCTGTTCGAGATCGAGAAGGTGATGGCGATTCCCGCTGGAATCATCGTGATGTCGGGACCCACCGGGTCCGGCAAATCGACGACCCTGAACGCGATTCTTCGCGAATTGAACCGGCCCGAGGACAACATCCTCACCTTGGAAAACCCGGTGGAAGACGAGATCCAAGGGGTGATTCACTGCGACCTCAAAGACAGCAGTGAGTTCAAACCCATGATCACCAGCTTCATGCGAAGTGACCCGGACATCATTCTCATGGGTGAGGTTCGCGACTTCGATTCGGCGGAACTGGCGATCGAGGCCGCCATCACCGGGCACAAGGTGCTCACCACCATTCACACCCCGCGCGCTTCCCAGATCATCGAGCGATTCGAACAGCTGGGCATCGAGCGCTGGAAGATTGCCCAGACGCTCAAGGCCGCTTGCGCCCAGCGCTTGGTGAAGATGCTCTGCCCCTACTGCAAGGTGAAGAAAAACGGATTGAGCGAGCGCGAGATCCGCAAGTACACCCTGAACGAGGAATGGATGCACCGTGAAGTCTTCGCGAAAAGCACCGAAGGATGCGCCGAATGTCACGGAAGGGGATACAGCGGTCGAACCGCCATTCTCGAAATCATTCCGATCACTCCGGAGTGGTCCGACGCGTTGTCCAAGGGAACGCTCAGTCCCTACGAATTGGAATTGGAAGTCAGGAAGCAGGGCGTGCTTCCTTCGCTGAAAGACAGTGGTTTGAAACTGGTCGGTGAAGGGAAAACAGACTTCGAAGCTCTGCGGAAGGTGATCGACATGAGTTCGGAGTGACCCGGAATTTATTTTTTTTCGTCCAATGAAAGCGATGAAGCAAGAGATGGAAGATCAGGCCTCCCTCAGTCCGGCCCAGGCTGCGCTGCAGGCGCGTGCCATGAAGATGGGACCGAACGCGGAGAAGAACGATCTTTTTTCCAACCAGAAGCGGAAGAGCAAGTTCCCCAAAAAGGAATTGATCAAATTCTGCCGCGGCATGGCGTCGATGCTGAAAGCGCAGATCAACACGTCGGATGCCCTCAAATACTACGCCCAGGGGCACCCCAATGCCGAGATTCGTCGGACTTTGCTGGATGTGAAAAGCGAGATCGACGCCGGCGCGCCGACTTATGTCGCTTTCGCGAAGACGAAGAAATTCGATGACAAGTTCGTCAGTTTGGTGAGAGCCGGAACGGACTCGGGACAGATCCACAAGGCCTTCGATTCGATCTCACATCGCTTGCAGAAGGAGGCGGAGTTCCGCGCCAAGATGCGGAAGGCGACGATCCTTCCCAGTATCATCATCTGTGCGCTGATTGGACTCTTCATCATCGCTCAGCTCAAGATCGTTCCTGAAGTCGAGGGGCTGCTTTCCGACGTGAAACAGGAGCCCGACAACTTTTCCAAGCAGCTTTTCAAGATCAGTCACGTGGTGAAAAAGGTGTGGCCGTTCTTTGTGATCGGAATGGCCAGCGTTGTCTGCACCTTCCTGTTCGTGGAAAAGGTGCGGAACTTTGTCATCAGCATGGCGATGTCAAAGTGGCGCCTGTTGAGACAATTGATCATGGGCATGAGGCAGATGCTTTTCCTGGGAACGCTCAACATGCTCCACGCCAACGGCATCACCCTGGCGAAATCGATTCAGATCGCCGCGGCCTCCCTGAAAGGAACCCCCATGTTCCAGGAATTGATCGATGCCGGCATCCGCTATCAGTCATCCGGCTTGCCGTTCTCGGAAGCGATCCGGAAATTCACTTCCTGCGACGCCCAGGTCGCCCACATGATCGGCATCGGTGAGCGATCGTCTTCTCTGGATGCCCAGCTGGGGCTGCTGGTGAACATGTATGAGGAGGACGTGAACCAGTTGGTCAACGAGTTCACCGCCGCGGTGAACTTCGCCTCGCTGGTGTTTGCCTCTCTTCTGATTTCGATGGTTTTCATCGGCGCCTTCCTTCCGATTTTCCTGATGGGCCCACGGATGATGAACAGCGCCATGTAGCGATCGATTCCGCTCTTCGAATCCCTTTTTTGAACCCTGACCGCACACAGACATGCAACAGACACCCCTGGACCGGTGGCTTCGCCGCAGATTCGTTTATATCACGCGTGTTTATTGCAACACGCTGCCCGCCGATCTCCCTCCGGAGCTCACCGTTGAAGAGGCTCCCGAAGAGAGTGGAGGTCGATTTCTCTATAAATTGTCGACCACTTCAGACGACGTGCTGAAGGGCGTCGTCGAGGAGATGCGCAAACAGAATGTGACCTACACTTCCCGGATCGAGGACAAGAGGGTCTGGTATGCGCGCTTCCTCAACAACCCCCACAAAAGCTTCACCTTTCGCTGTATCTGGATCGGTCTGGCCGTGAGTGCCCTGATCATTGCCTTCTCTGGTCTCCCACAGAGGCTGCTCGCCTATCTCCTGGCGGAGGATGAAGTCGTCGAAGAGATGGTGGAAGCCAAGGATTCGGATGATGTGAAAGTTTTCCACAAGCGCGAATCGATGGTCGAAATCGATCGGGTGAAGTGACCCCGGGCGGTATTGCCCAACCCCAACAACCAAGTGCCTCCAAAAATGAAAGATTCAACTCGAACCCTTCCCGGAAAGGAGATTCGAGGTCGCTCACGCCCCACTCATGGCATGACGATCATCGAACTTTCCGTGACCATGGCCATCATGATGGCCCTCGCGTCCATCATCGTTTTCTCCGCGTCTGGAGTGGGCGATTGGAAACTTGCCCGTGACGCGTCACTGGAACTGCGGACCGTCTACATGGCTCAAAAGAGCTACCTCGCCGATCACCCCACCGACAGCATCAGCGGGGTGACCGAGGCCGAGCTGCTGCCCTACATGTCCAACAGCGCCACCGCGATGCCGACTCTCGAATCGCTCGATGGATCGACACTCACGGTCGATTTCAATGTGATTCCGCCCGTGGCGAAATCCGGCTCCAGCACCTACGATCCCTCGGATTCGACCAGCGACGGTCTCTGGGATGTGGGCACGCCCTGAGTCACCGCGTCATTTGTTCGCGACCCACCGATTTCCCTCGGATCGTTCTCCGCGGGGAGAGCGGTTTCTTGCATTTTGTTCGCCAATGCTCGACCGAGTTACCAGCCGGGTTTAGACCCGCTTTGCGAAACTTGGTTCCATGAATTTTCCCTCTCCCTTCTATCGTTGGCGTCCCCATCCGTGGCACGGATTGGAGATCGGGCCGAAACCACCCTCGGAGGTTCACGCCTACATCGAACTCACGCCTTTCGATCTGGTGAAATACGAGATCGACAAGGAAACCGGCTACATCCGGGTGGATCGTCCCCAGCGCACCTCCTCGCAGCCACCGTCCCTCTACGGTTTTATTCCGCGCACGTACTGCGGAGATCGCGTGGGCCATCTCATGGAAGGGGCCGCTTGTGGTGATGGCGATCCGCTCGACATCTGTGTCCTCTCCGAGCGTCCCATTTCCCGGGGAGAAATCATCGTCGGTGCCAGGGTCGTCGGCGGACTGCCGATGCTGGACGGTGGCGAGGCGGACGACAAGATCATCGCCGTCCTCCTCAACGACACCGTCTGGCGGGACACCCAGGACATTTCGGAACTGCCGCCCGTGCTGGTCGAACGACTGCGGCACTACTTCCTGACCTACAAGTTGATTCCCGGTCGCGAGGCGGATGTCTCCATCGGGCCCGCCTACGGGCGTGAGCAGGCGGAGAACGTCATTCGCGCCGCCATGACCGACTACGAGGAGGAGTTCGGGGGATGAGACGGGAGAGAGCTTCGGCCTACGAATTCTCCCGCACTCGTCGCGCCTTGGTGACCCGCTTCCCGGTCTGCTGTCGCAGACGTGCCGCCCTGGTTTCCTGTCCGGATTCCTCCAGCATGGCGGCGTAGTTGCTGGCCACGATCTCGTAGGTGTCCGGATCCTCGCGAAGATTGCGTTTCAGGATGGCCAGGGCACGTTCATAGTTTCTGCCGGCTTTCTCGAAATCACCGAGGTCATGATAAACGGCCGCCAGGTTGCAGGCGGATTGTCCGATGTCGGGATCCTGGTCGGGCAGATGATCCCGCCTCAGTTTCAAGGCGGTGAGGTGAAAATCTCGCGCCAGCTCGGGTTGATCCCACGCCCAGAACAGTGATCCCTGGTTGTTGCAGATGGTGGCCAGATCCGTGGCGTGACTTTCCCCGAGTGCCTCGAAAATCTCCTGCGCCCGGCGGTAGAGCGCCGCCGCTTCCTCGAAGCGTCCCTGGTTCCGGCGAATCATTCCCAGGTTGTTCGCCAGGTGAGCGATCGAATCCCACGGAGGCTCCTCCCGTTCGTCGAGTAGCGCCAGGCTGGCTTCGTATTGTTCCGCCGCGCCTTCCTCGTCTCCCACCAGATCGAGGGCCGACCCGAGACGTTGTCTGGTTTCGGCCAGTTCCTCCAGCGTGAGGGACACCTTTTCCTCGTCACCCAGGTCCAGCGCCTGTCTCAGGCAGTTCGCCGCCTCGCCGCCCTTGCCCGCGTGAAGGAGCATGCCGCCCGCATCCAACAACACTGAGAAAAGCAGACGGCCTTCGCCTTTATTGACGTCCGCCTGGCGTTTGGCGAAATCGAGCGCGCCGTGAATCACCTTGAGCGCGCGCTTGCGATCGCCCGAGGCCGCCATCTTAGCCGCATGGTCGCGAAACCATTTCAACAGTTGGGCCTGCGCGGGAGTCATGATCGCGTTTTCCTCTGCACTTCCCACAAGCTCCTCATCGGGAGACAGTCAGGCAAGCTCAAAGACGCGGTGGCCCTATAATTTCGTCACTCCATTGTAGTGGCAAAATGCCCCCCGGCGGACCATTTTGAAATCGCCAAACCAAACTCGACATCATGAACGAACCCAATTCAACCGACCACAGCAACGAATCCGAGAGCGCGGAAAACGCCCGCGATCAATCTCCCCGACCTGAAAGTCGCGAAGCCTTCGCCGACTTGGGAGCGGCGGTGAAACGCGCTTGGAACGCGGGCGCCGCCGATGCCAGGGAGGCCGCGAAGCAGGCAGTCCCGAAAACCAGGGAGGAATTTGCCCGTGGCTTTCACGATCTCGCCTGGGGCGCTGCCTACCTGATCGGATTCGGCGCCGCCATCGCTCGCGAGATCGCTCCCGAATGCGTCAATCAGGGCTGGGACGAAGGCGTCACCGCCGGACAAAAAGCCGGAGTCTCCGTGGCGGAGAAATGCCGTCAGTCCACGGAGTCCGAGCCCGAGGGCGAAAGAGATCCCGGCGTGTCCGGCTCCGAACCCAATCCCGGGAGCGCCACGCCGGGATGGTCCCCGGCGTAGTCAGAGCCCGGGACTATTTCAATCCTGGATCTTCAATCCGTTGCCGGCAGGGGCGCTGCCGCCGCCGGCGGGAGCCGGAGTACCGAAATTCAAGGAAGGCTGCGAAGGCGCCGGGGCAGCCGGTGCGGGCGCGGGAGCCGGAGTGGGGGCTGGCACCAGCGTAGGCGCGGGCGTGGGCGCCGTCTGCGGCGTCGTCATGGGAGCCGGAGCCGGTGTCGCCGCCGCCGGGGCGGCCGGGGCCGCGCCTTTGGTCGGAATTTGCAACGTGCGGCCTTCGACGATCATGTCGCTTTGGAGATTATTCGCCGCTTTGATCCGCGACACTCGCGTGTTGTATTTCTGGGCCAATTCCCAGAGCGAGTCGCCTTTCTGCACCTTGTAGGGCAACAGTTGCTCGCCCTCTTTCAGCGAAAACGGTTCCGGAGCGGGCGTGTTGGTGGCGGCCGGCGCTTCGGCGGACGCCGGCTCCTGAACGGCAGTGGGCACTGGCGCGATCGGATCCGGGGCACGATTGAACATGCCGCATCCGGTGGTCGACAACGCGACCATCAGTGCGCCGGAAAAGAAAAGGGGAACGGTGATTTCTCGGCTCATGATGGTGGCTCTACCACAGGCTGAAGGTCGGGAAAAGCTGATTTTCCTTCGAATCCTTTCATTTTGCCTATCCGTTCAGTCACTTTGAAGCGACTCCAGGAGGCGATCGAAGACGGGTTTTGCCTTCTCTCCGCGCACCACGAAGGGATCCGCCCCGCTTCCCACGAAGTAGATCAGGCAGCGATTGTCGGCCACGATGGAAGTGTCGTTTTCCTCAAAACTGACGCGGGTGATGTTGTCGAGCACGATCACCGTATCATCGAAGTGAATTATTCTCATAGTCTCGAAGACTAGCCCTGAATCCGGCCGCTTCCAGCCGCCATTTGACCCTGTTGAGTCCGCGACCCAACAGGGTCAAATGGCACCGCCATCGCGCCGGATTCCGGGCTTGTGGGAGTGGTTGAGAAGCGGATAGGATCGGGGGCGATGAGAGGATCGTACTCTGGCCGTCGCGAATTCCTCCGCCAGGCGGGCGGAGGTTTCGGAATGCTGGCGTTGGCGCCGATGTTGGGACGTGGGGCCGAAGTTCAAGGCGCCCATTTTCCGGCCCGGGCGAAACGGGTGATCTATCTCTTCATGCACGGCGGCCCGAGTCACGTCGACCTTTTCGATCCCAAGCCGGCGCTGCAACGTTTCGCGGGCAAACCGCTGCCGGATTCGGTGGGGGAGGTGATGACGCGGCGCAAGGTGGCGCGCAATCCGCTGCTGCCGGAGATCAAGCCCTTCGCGAAGCGGGGGCAGAGTGGGCTGGAGATTTCGGATTTCTTACCCGAGATGGCGCAACTGGCCGATGAATTCTGCGTCATTCGCTCGTGCCACGGCGACAGCGTGAATCACCCTCAGTCGGTCTACCAGATGAACACGGGCTCTATCCTGATGGGTAAGCCGAGTCTGGGAGCCTGGGTGAGCTACGGCCTGGGCAGCGCGAACGACAGCATGCCTTCCTTTGTCGTCATGCCCGATCCTCAGGGCGGCATCAAGGGAGGACCGCCGGCGTGGGGAAGTGGTTTTCTGCCGGCGACGCACCAGGGCGTGACGATGCGTCCGGGAGGAACGCCGATCTTGAATCTGAAGCCCGCCGAGGGAGGCGAGGTGGACCGGAGCGAAACGTTGGACCTGGTGCAGCAACTCAATCGCCGGCACCTGGCGGCACGGGATTTCGATGACGAGTTGTCGGCGCGGATTGCCTCCTACGAATTGGCTTTCCGCATGCAGACCGAAGCACCCGAGATCGTGGATCTGGAGGGTGAAAGCGAAGCGACGAAGAAGCTCTACGGCATCGATCAACCCCGGACGCGGGAGTTTGGCACGCGCTGTCTACTGGCCCGTCGGCTCTTGGAACGGGGCGTTCGGTTTGTCCAACTTTACTCGGGCGACACGAACGGCTGGGATGCTCATCAGGATGTGGCGAAGAACCACGGCGAATACTGTGCCGCCACCGATCGTCCGGTGGCGGGTCTGCTACGCGACCTGCGGAGTCGAGGGTTGCTTGACGATACCCTGGTGATCTGGGGTGGCGAGTTTGGCCGGATGCCGATGAGCGAGCAGGGGAAGGGCCGCGATCACAATCCCTGGGGTTACTCCGTGGTGCTGGCCGGTGCGGGCGTGAAGGGAGGCTACGCCCATGGCGCGACGGATGATTTCGGATTGCGGGCGGCGGTGGATCCCGTTCACATCAACGACCTTCACGCCACCATCCTGCATCTGCTCGGTTTCGATCACGAGCACCTCACCTATCTGCACAACGGTCTCGAAGCCCGGTTGACGGGCACGGCGGGGCGTGTGGTTCACGATTTACTGGCATGAGGAATCGATCGACAATGGCGCGAGTCGGGGCCTTCGTGGCGTTGATTCTGAGCGTGGTCTGGCTTGGAGGCCTCAATTCAGCGGGAGCGGCGGAGAAAAGCGGCGACAAGGGTTACGAGGAGCCCGGCTTATCCGAATCGGATCGGCGGTTTTGGGCCTTTCGACCACTCATGCCATCCGAACCGCCAGTGATCCGGGAGACGGCGGCTGCGACAACGGTTGACGCGTTCCTGCTCGACCGTTTTCGGGAAATCAGGATTGAAGATTTTGCGCCTGAAGCGAATCCCGACACGCTGCTTCGCCGCCTGAGTTTCACCGCGCGCGGTTTGCCACCGACTCTGGAGGAGCGACGGATTTTTCTCGCCCGGTTTGCGCGAGATCCCGACAAAGCGTGGCGGGAGGAAGTGGATCGCCAGCTCGACACGCCGGAATACGGCGAGCGATGGGCGCAGCATTGGCTGGATGTGGCGCGCTTCGCCGAGACCGATGGGTTTGAACACGACAAGGTGCGGGGCGACGCGTGGCGCTACCGGGACTGGGTGGTGCGTGCCTTCAATGAGGACCTCTCGTTCCAACGGTTTGTCGCGCTCCAGATCGCTGGAGACGAGTTGGAACCGGAATCGTCCGAGGCGGCCCTGGCGACGGGGTTCCTGCTCGCCGGTCCCGACATGCCGGACATCAATCTGGAGCAGGAGCGTCGGCACAACGTGCTCAACGAACTCACCTCCGCGGTAGGCTCGGCCTTTCTCGGTCTGACGATGGAATGCGCGCAATGTCACGACCACCGGACCGACCCGATCAGCCAGGCGGATTTTTATCGGCTTCGGGCCGTGTTTGACGATTTCGCGCTACCGCCCAAAAGTCGTAGTCTTCCGGTTTCGTTTCCCTCGAAGCCGACGGAGGTGGCGAAATCATTTCTCTACGTGAGGGGCGATTTTCGGCGTCCGGGTGTTGAAGTGGCGCCGGGTTTTCCCCGCGTCCTCTGCGACGGGAGCGAGGACCCGCGTGAGATTTTCGGCGATCGCCGCGTCGCCCTGGCCCGATGGCTGACCCGTCCGGAGAATCCGTTGACGGCACGGGTCATGGCCAACCGGATCTGGCAGCATGATTTCGGCAAGCCGTTGGTTGGCACGCCGTCGGATTTCGGGAAACTGGGCGATCGGCCGACGCATCCGGAATTGCTGGACTGGCTGGCGGAGAACTTGATCAAAAGCGGATCGATGAAGTCGCTCCATCGGGAGATCCTGAATTCCCGGGCGTGGAGACAGGCTTCCTTCCATTCCGATCCCAATGCTGACAAGGATTGGTCAGAACGCCTGGCTGTTGACCCGGACAATGCGTTGCTGACGCGCCAGAACCGCCGTCGTTTGGACGGCGAAGCGATTCGCGACGCGATGCTGTTGACCGCAGGGCGACTGAACTCGAAGCGGGGTGGTCCCGGCGTTCGGCCGCCGTTGCCGGAGGAGATCACGACGACGCTGTTGAAGGATCAATGGCCGGTGACCAAGGACTCGAGCGAGCACGATCGCCGGAGCCTTTACCTCTTTGCGCGGCGGAATCTCCGCTTCCCGTTTTTCGAGGTGTTCGACCGGCCGGACGCCAATCAGAGTTGTCCCCGGCGCCAGGTTTCGACGACCGCACCCCAGGCGCTGACCCTCTGGAACGATGCCTTCGTCCACCGGATCGCCGCCGACGTTTCCGAGCGATTGCGTAATGGGAATCCGGAAACTTCGGGACGGGTGGTCGCCGCTTATCCGCTGATTCTCGGACGGGAGGCGACGGTCGAGGAAATCGAATTGCTCGG
Organism: Verrucomicrobiia bacterium; assembly: GCA_020439945.1. Lineage (GTDB taxonomy): Bacteria > Verrucomicrobiota > Verrucomicrobiia > Verrucomicrobiales > DEV007 > JAEUHH01. The sequence goes on along the minus strand of JAGRPB010000035.1, from coordinate 196 downwards.
GTCCTATCTTGCGAGCCACTCGCTCGAAGATTTCTGCCTCGCGATGTTCAACCTCAACGAATTCGTCTACCTCGATTGAGGTTCGATGGTCAGGCGATCCGGTCTTTCTTTCGCGACCGGAAAAGGCGCCGGATTCGACGCCCAAATTGGCAAAGATAAGCACCGAGCAAGGCCGGATCCTTCGCGAGCAGTCGAG
>JAGRPB010000375.1 GCA_020439945.1 Verrucomicrobiia bacterium | reverse complement strand
ATATGTAAAAGTCGTACTTGATATCTATCAGGTATTAAGCAAAAATGCACGAGTCGATTGGTGGAAGAACCATGAGATGAAGCGAGTTATGCGTAATAAAATTGATGACTATCTGTATGACGAACTCAAGCTTAATCAAGGTATTGAGCTAAGTGTTGAGCAGATCGATGCAATCGTTGATGACGTCATGAAGCTTGCAGAGAATAATCACGAGATATTTGCTAAATGATACAAAGAACCTTTAAATATGGCACTCACAGCTACATTTACGGGTTAATACGCCAAGACAGAAAAACCCTGAGCCTCACTGTCGAGCCCTGTCTTGATATAACTTTGAAAGCACCACTTGATGCAAGTGACGAGCGAATAGAAAAATTTCTCCAGAAGAAGTGGATGTGGCTCAACAAGCAACTCACTTTTTTTGAGAAGTATTGCCGAAAGCACTATGAAAAAGAGTATGTATCGGGAGAAAGCTTCTACTATCTTGGCCGTCAATATAAGCTAATCGTTAATTCGGGCGGTAAGAACAAGGTCGCTCTGACAAAGGGCAAGCTGAATATAACTACTACTAAAACTCCATCTGACGGTAAATATAATCGTATTCTGCTTGATCGTTGGTATAAGCAACGTCGCCATTCTGTATTTAATGAGCGCTATGATGAGATGCTCAAGAAGTTCTCCTATAGCTTCACTCCTGAGCTTACTGTTCGTGTAATGGCTAGACGCTGGGG
>JAGRPB010000374.1 GCA_020439945.1 Verrucomicrobiia bacterium | reverse complement strand
TTCGAGGCGCGTCACACGTTCCGCCGGGAGCACATAGGCGTCGGGACGGAGGTCATCGACGAAGGCAAGTTCCGCCATGATCTGATACAGATCGCGTTGGGTTTCCTTCGACCATTCGTTGGCGCGTTCCAGGCCGCTGAGCGCCCGGGCGAACCCGATGCTCGAGGTCGCTTCGTCGAGCGCGCCGATCAGCGCGATGCGGGGGTCGTGTTTGCTGACGCGCTCGCCGAGCAAATCGGTTTCGCCACCATCACCGTTACCAGTAAAAAGTCGCATTTCGCCTCCGATCGAGGGGTCAGGAATCAGGAGTCAGGAGTCAGGAGTCAGGAATGCTCCAAATTGCGTTTGAGTATCCACTGACGGGCCAATTGGCCCTGCAAGTCTATCCCTCACACGGCTCCTGATTCCCGACTCCCGACTCCCGACTCCCGGCTCCTGACTCCCGATCACCGTGTGGTAGCATCACTTTTCGGCATCTCAGTGCCGGGGCAGCGATGGCTGCGATGTACCGAACCAACGGGAGCTCGATAACCGTGCGACGGGCCACCCCTCCGATCCGGATGACCCTTCCAACCGATCGTCCCACGCGCCAGCCGCGCCCGATCTCGCTGGTCGATACCAACACGCCCGCGAGCGACGCTTCACCGGTGCGGGTCGGTGTGATCGGACTCGGATTCGGCGCCGATGTGCATATCCCGGCGCTGAAGCATCTCCCGGAAACGGACGTGGTGGCGGTTTGTTCGAAGCGACCGGAACATGCTCA
>JAGRPB010000373.1 GCA_020439945.1 Verrucomicrobiia bacterium | reverse complement strand
ATCGGCAAGACCGTGGAGAATGCCGGGAGCATCACCGCCAGCGGCACAGTGGGCTTGGCGGCGGGCGAGGAAGTGCTCATCACCGCCAATCCGGACGCCAACGGTGAGCGGGTGTTTGTCAAACCGGTCGGTAGCGGCGGCGCGGGCACGGGCGTGAGCAACACCGGCTCGATCCAGGGCGCGGCGGTGGAATTGAAAGCGCACGGGAACCTGTATGCGCTGGCGATCAACAACAGCGGCTCGATCCGGGCGACGGGCGCGTCGCGGGGCGAGAGCGGCGTTTATCTCCGTGCGCCGGGTGGCCAGGTGGACAACACGGGAACGATCGAAGCGACGATGCCGGATGGAAGCGGTGGCAAGATCCTGATCGAGGGAGCGATTGTGAACGCGGGGGGAACGATTGACGCCAGTGCCACGAGTGAACAGGGTCAAGGCGGCGAGGTAACCCTGTTAGGTGAAGCGATCAACGTGACTGGGCGGGTGGCGGCCGACGGAGGAGTGGGCGGTTCGGTGATGATCGGGGGCGAAGGCACCCAGAGCGTGAGCGTGGGGAACGGAGCGCAGGTCAGCGCAAATGGATCGAGCGGCGCGGCGGGCACGGTGATCGTGCAGGGAGCGGAAGTGGCGATTGCCGAAGCGAGCATCGCCGCGAACGGCGAGACGGCGGGTGGCGAAGTGAACGTGGGCGGCGGCTTTCAGGGCAACGACCCGGCGATCCAGAACGCGATCAATACGACAATCAGTGACGCGGCGACGATCAGCGCGGATGCGTTGGGA
>JAGRPB010000372.1 GCA_020439945.1 Verrucomicrobiia bacterium | reverse complement strand
CTTCCTTGACCAGAGAGTCGTGCCACAGCGTGTCGCCGCTGTGATAGAGCGCGAATTTGCCGCAGGTCACCACGTAGCCGAGGTGGCGGACGCGGCCCTGTTCGTCGTATTCGATCTCGTTATGGGCGGCGGTGATGCCGTGAATTGTGAAGGGCCCCACCTCGACGAAATTCCCCGCGTCCACCGGCACGAATTCCGGTCCCGCCGGACCGAGCCGGCGGCGGGCGAAGTCGACGTTCGCCTCCGGCAGCACCAGTTTCAGCCCCGGACTGGCGGCCGTGAGCGGCAGCAGCGTCTCGGCGTCGAGGTGATCGGTGTGGTTGTGGCTCGAGGTGACCACGTCCACGCCGCGCAACTGATACGGATTGAGCGCCAATTCGGTCATGCGCACGTGTGGCCGCTCGGTGCCCTCGTATTTCCGCGTGAGCGAGTCGGAGAGGTAGGGATCGAACAAAAGACCACCGCCTCGCCATTTGACGAGAAAACCGCTTTGCCCCAGCCACCAGATGTGAATGGCGCCGGAAACGCCGTCGGTCGAATCGATATCGGCGATCAACTCCTCGTCTTTCTGGAAGGGAACGATCATGGGAAACGCGGAGCGCGAAATTCGGAACGCGGAGATTGGAAAAATCCCGAACGATATGATTGAACGAACTCGCCGCAGGGGGCGAGGAAAAAAGCAAGACCGCTGATCGGCTTAGACCGCGAGTTCGGCGCGGACCATGCGCACGCCGGCGACCATGTTCTCGAGTTTGCGCTTGGCCGCCCAGCGGGCCGTCTGGCTGAGACCGCAGTCGGGCGCGAAGACGAGCCGGTCGGCGGGCGCAAAGTTTAGACAGGCGCGGACTTTCTCGGCGATTAGCTCG
>JAGRPB010000371.1 GCA_020439945.1 Verrucomicrobiia bacterium | reverse complement strand
ATCGAGCAGTTCATCGCCGATACCGGCGCCCTCGCCCCGAAGCCGAATCCCGCCTACCAAGCCGCCGCCGCCAAGGCGTCGCGTTCCGCCGATGCCGGCCTCGTCCCGAAGTTTTCCAAAGCGACCATCGAAGAAGGCGCCCTGCGCGTGGAGAAAGACGGTCGCACGCCCTTTCTCGGCACCGCCCAGCTCCGTAATCTCAAGGGCCCGCTGAAACTGGAACTGCGGATGAAGGGGCCCGGCGGAAAAGGAAAGATCCAGTGGATGACGGAAGGCCAGGAAGAATTCCCCAAAGAGGGTCAAGCCGTCGACTTTACCCTGTCAGGTGGTGAGGATTGGGAGGACATCGCGCTCGACCTGCCGGTAAACGGCAAACCGCGACTTGTCCGGATCTATCTTCCTGCGACCGATGAGGCGTCCGTCGAGATCGAATCGATCGAATTCCGGGGAAGTGAAGGAGGAGAAAAGGCGTGGTCGTTTGGGAAGTGAGGGAATTCGCAGAACCTGTTTCGGTCCGTTCCTGCCGGACGTCGCCCGATTTTCGGAATTCTTTGACTGTCCCCTGCGGAGCCCGTTGGGCAGGGCCACGCCGGGCAGGCCCGCGGTCCGATCCTTCTCGTGCAGGACCCGCACTTTCTCTTTCCACGCCCGCAGCTCGGCCACGAGCGATTCGGGAAGCGTGGTCACGCGGTCCTGATCTCCCTTGCCGCCGCGGACGGATACCTGGAGGCGCTCCAGATCGACATCCTTGATCCGCAGATTCACCAGCTCGCGGATGCGCAGCCCGCTCCCGTATTGCAGCTTGGCCGCCAGCTGGCAGGTGGGCGAGAGATTGGCCAGCACCGCGGCCACCTCCCGCAGATCCAGCACCACG
>JAGRPB010000370.1 GCA_020439945.1 Verrucomicrobiia bacterium | reverse complement strand
CGACGCTGGTGGGCACCATGGTGGACACGGCGCTGGCCCGGGGCACCGGTCTGCGCTGAAGCCGACACCGCTCCCTCGCGTCGCGGGGAATTCGCCCACGTCGGCTTCGGCGCCCGGCTAGGCTTCGCCATGCTCACTCAGGGGGCGGAACCGACCTGGAGGACGCAGTATGGGGTTCATCACCGGCATAGTGATTGCCGTCGTCATCGCGTTGCTGGTCGTCACGGCGATCGTCATCTACAACGGTCTGGTCCGGGCTCGCAACGGCTACAAGAATGCCTTCGCCCAGATCGACGTTCAACTGCGCCGCCGATTCGACCTCATCCCCAACCTGATCGAGACGGCCAAGCAGTACATGGCCCACGAGCGGCAGACTCTGGAGGCCGTGGTGAACGCCCGCAACACCGCGATGGCCGGTCTGTCGGCCGCACAGGCCAAGCCGGGGGATCCCGCTGCGATGCAACAACTGTCGGCCGGACAGCAGGCGCTCGACGGCGCGCTGGGCCGGCTGATCGCGTTGGCCGAGAGTTATCCCGACCTCAAGGCCAACCAGACCATGATGCAACTGTCGGAGGAGTTGACGTCGACCGAGAACCGGGTGGCGTTCTCGCGGCAGGCCTACAACGACGCGGTGATGAACTACAACAACCGCCGCGAGACATTTCCGGGCAACATATTCGCGGGCATGTTCGGCTTCACCCAGGCTGCGCTGCTGGAGATCCCGCCGGATCGCCCCGAGATGCGGGATGCGCCGCGGGTCCAGTTCTGACGCGTGAACTTCTTCGACCACCAGCGAGCGGCCAAGGGCACCACGCTGAAGCTGGTGTTCCTGTTCGTCGTCGCCGTGGTGGCGATGGTGGCATCCATCGACGCCGTTGCGGCCCTGGTGATGATGTACAAGGGAGCCGACGTTTCGATGATCCTGGTCGTCGTCATCGGCGTCACGGCGGTCAC
>JAGRPB010000369.1 GCA_020439945.1 Verrucomicrobiia bacterium | reverse complement strand
AGTCGATCCCGCCTTCCGGAGCGACCTGCGCAAAGTCCGCAACCTATCCAAGAAGCTCGCGAGGAAACTCTTCCACGCCATGCTTCGCTACGGCCCCAAGCTCGACAAGAAGCAGGTTCTCCTGGGCCGCTTCGTCGATGTCGGCGCCGAGCTGTATGCCCAGACCACCAGCATCGCCCTCGCCACCACCCGCATTGCGAGTGGCAAGTCCAAAGATCCCGAGTCCTTGAGACAAACCGTCCACTACTTCTGCCGCCTCTCCCGAGGCAAAATCGCTGCCCTGTTTAAAGAAGTATCGTCCAACGCCGATAGCCAGGGTTACCAAGTCGCGCGGCGGATGCTGGAGGGGGAGTAGGATGGCCATGGTTGCCACCAAGTCCCTCGCGACTGCCCTCAGCGTAGCACCTGCCACGTAGCCGCCTTTGCCAGAAGGTGGCCGAACCCGAGACGACGACCACAGCTCTGGCGAGCGCGGCTACAAACTGGACGGCGAACCTCCGTGTCCGCCCAGACGGTGAACCCAGAAGCGCACATCATTTGCAAACTGGGTGCCTTCTTTGTGGGAATGTTTGTTCATCGGCGGTCGGAGAACGCGATCAGCTCCGACCTTGAAAGGAAAGCTCTGCTTTGGGAGAATAGTCCCAAAGGGATGACAAGATGGTAGCCGGTGGGGCCGCAAGCGGAGCGAGCACAACCAGCGGATCGCCGGCCCTCATTTCCCAACAACCCCGGTAACCGCGACAAGAATGCGGAGGCGGGGGCTACACGATGGCCATTGACCAGGGCTTTTTGAGAAACAGTGTCGCCGTCTTGGGTGGGAACCGTGCGGAAATTTCATGGCGAATTCACTGCTTGGTTCGGACTTTTTCGAATCCCGAAATCACTCACTCATTCTTGTCATCCCGAGAAAGAGAATCCGCTGCGCGGATAGAAGCGGGATCAAAGAACACCTGGGAAATCTCAAGACCGACCATTTTTGAGAAGCGACTCATGTAGCGGAATTCGTGAG
>JAGRPB010000368.1 GCA_020439945.1 Verrucomicrobiia bacterium | reverse complement strand
CTCGGCGAAGCTGAAATGCGGTCCGGATCAAAGTGACGCGCTTTCGCGGCTCGACTTTTGGCGCGACGAGGCGCCGGAGTTGCGCTTCAGGCTCGACTTCAACGAGACTTCAACGGTGTCGAGAATTCTGGATTTCTGGAGAACGCTCGACGAAGAATCGCGACGGATGATCGATTTTTTGGAAGATCCCGTCCCGTGGAAGGCGGACGATTGGGAGGCGCTGCGGAAGGCGGGAATTCCGCTCGCCGCCGATCGCGACGCCGGGGTGCGATCCCGCGCGGCCGACTGGGTGATCCTGAAACCGGCTGTCACAAGGCTGACGGAACCGCTCGAGAGGGCCGTGCGAGAGGGGAAGCGGGTGGCGATCACCACATCGATGGATCACGCCATCGGGCAGGCCTACGCGGCGTATCGCGCGGCGGAATGGGGAAGTCTTTTCCCGGAAAGGATCGAGGATTGTGGTCTTTTGACCCACGAGTGTTACGAGAACGACGATTTCTTCTCGCTTCTCGAAAGGGATGGCCCGATCCTGCGGACGCCGGTCGGAACCGGGCTCGGATTTGACCACTTGATCGAATCGCTGCCGTGGAAACCTCTGATTTGAGATCGGCCCGCTACTGGGAAAGCGAGGTTCCGGACATTCGACTTAACCCTGTTGGGTCCCTCAGGCGACAGGGTCTGGCCGACTTCGTTCGGGGCGAGGCCCGTCTCCGCGGACACATTCTCGTGGCGACTTCGGGGGGAAACGACGGACCAAAACTGGCGGCGGTTTCGCGGCGTGCCTTTTTGTCATCAGCACTCCAGGTCAATGCGTGGCTTCGGGTCACCGGCAGTGATCGCTGGCTGTGCGCTCTGCCGGATTTTCACGTCGGCGGGCTCGGGATTTTCGCGAGGGCTTTCACCGGAGGGTGCGAGGCGTTCCGATTCACCGGACGTTGGCGGAATCGCGAGGGCGAATTCGCCGGACTTTGCGAAGATCGGGCCATCACGCTGACGGCTTTGACTCCGACCCAGGTG
>JAGRPB010000367.1 GCA_020439945.1 Verrucomicrobiia bacterium | reverse complement strand
CCCATTGGCTGAGAACGTTCTCGCCGGGGACTTTCGGAAACGACTCTCTAGCTCAATTCATCCACCGCCCGGGCGAGGGCGGCGATGCCATACTCGATCTCGTCCCCGGTCACGCAGAGCGGGGGCATGAAGACGAGGGTGTCGAGGACGGGACGGGTGAGAAGGCCGTGCTTCCTGGCGGCGACGCAGATGTTGGCGCCGGTGAGATCGGTCCACGGAAAGGGCTCGCCGGTGGCGCGGTCTTTCACGAGATCGACGGCGGCGATGAGACCGAGCTGACGGATGTCGCCGACCTTCGGGTGATCGCTGAAATGTTTCGCCAAAGACGCGGCGAGGCGCTCGGCCTTGGCGGGAAGGGCCGCGAGGGTCTGCTCGCTTTCGAACAGCGACAAACTGGCCAGCGAGGCGGCGCAGCCGAGAGGGTTGGCGAAGTAGCTGTGGCCGTAGTAAAAGGTCTTCTGCTCTTCGGGCGTGCCGAGGAAGGCGGAGAACACCCGCTCGGTGGTGAGGGTGGCGGCGAGAGGCAGGTAGCCACCGGTGAGGCCCTTGGCGAGGGCGAGAAAGTCGGGTAGGACGCCTTCGTCGTGCTGGCAGGCGAAGAGTTTCCCCGTCCGCCCGAAGCCGGTGAGGATCTCGTCGTAGATCAGCAGGGGACCGCGCTCGTCGCACCAGTCGCGCAACTCGCGAAGCATTCCGCTCGGCCAGAGTCGCATCCCGGCGGCGCCCTGGATGAGGGGCTCAATAGCGACGCCGGCGATGGTATTCACGACGTCGTCTGGGAGGGCGCGCAGGGCGTCGGCATCGGCCACATGGATGACGTCGAAGCCGGTCTTGCGGAAGCGTTCGTGAAAGGCGCCGATCCCTCCGAGCGACGCGGCGCCGGCGGTGTCGCCGTGGTAGGCCTGGTCGAAGGCGACGAAGCGATAGCGATCCGGCTGGCCGGTCAGCTGCCAGAACTGGAGCGCCATCTTGCAGGCGCACTCCATGGCGGTGGAGCCGTCGTCGGTGTAGAAAACCCGGGTCAGGGTGTCGGCGGGAAAGCAATCGACGAGCGCCTTGGCGAGCCGGATGGCGGGCTCGTTGGTGAACCC
>JAGRPB010000366.1 GCA_020439945.1 Verrucomicrobiia bacterium | reverse complement strand
TGACTTGAAGAGTCTTATTTCTGTCCGCCTCGAAGGTGCGATAGGCGTAGGCGACACCGGGAGAATCATCCGGGCGGATGACCCGCGCCAGGTCGACATAGCCCGTCCTGCCAGGCTCGTATGGCTTCCAGTGAATCGTCTCGCCACCCGCGCCGGTGTAGGAGGCCTCCAGGTCGATGCCGCTCTCTGGCGGATAGGCGGTGTCGAAACCCGCGCGGTCCGTGTTGTCGAAAGGTCCGAGCAGTTTCCAGTCTGTGATGTACTCAGGCGCTGCCTTCACCGATTGAACAAAATCGGAGATGGCGTCCTCGCCGAACTGCTCGCCGAATTGCTTGATCTGGTGGTCGCGCATCGTTCTCGTGAAGGCCTCCAACACGGCGGGAGCGCGCTCCCGGCTGAGGTAATCCGCGCCGCCAACCAGGTAGAATTGGAGACGCGCGTAGTGAATCGGAAGGTGGGCCAGTTGCACCCGCCTCAAAAGATCGGGGTCTCCCTTCGCGGCCGCCTCGGCCTTTTCGAAAAGCGCGTCGGCTCGATCCAGAAAGTCCGGTGTCAGGTACGACATCTGTTCCAAACTCGCGAAAATGCTGAATCGCATCGATGCGGGTTTGACCGCCTCCCGCGCCAACTGGATATACTCCGCGATATAGGGAGCCGCCGGCCCGTAGACGTTGTCGACAAACTCATCGATCAGAGCGTTGCCATCCTGGTAAGGGTTCCACATGAGCTGCGCGAAGACCCAGGCCCGCAACGCGGAGAACTCGCCGCCGCCATGCTCCCGCACATTGTTCCCCTGGGCAAAGAGACCGATGCAGTTGTGCTCGGCGTAGAAGCGCGGATGGTGAATGACCGATTCGAAGTTGGGGTATGGGATCAGGTAGTGGCGAAAATTGGTGTAGTAATCCCAGATCGTGATGGAATCCGTGATCTTGCTCCAACCCTCCAGCCGCTCCACAAACACGTCGTGGTCATCGCATTGGCCGATCGCGTGCGCCTCGCAGTATTCGTAGTGGCACATCCGAATGGTCACATTGGGCCGCGGCCGAACCGTTTTGGGCGGGACCTCGGAATAAACATAGGCGAGGGTCTGCAATCGCACGTCCGGATGCTTCTCCGCCACCACATCGGCAATCTCATTCACAAA
>JAGRPB010000034.1 GCA_020439945.1 Verrucomicrobiia bacterium | reverse complement strand
CGAGAGCGGTCTCGGAATCCCCCGGCCGATGACCTCCGTCCAGCGCGATCGAGATATCGGCGCCCAGGATCCGGCCGTTGTTGTCGTGGCCCACTTCATAGGTGGCCCGCATGGCATGGCGTTTGGCGGTGAGGGAAAGATCGAGTTCGCGAGAAAGCTCGAGTCGGACGGGGCGACCGGTCCGTCGAGCGGCGATGGCCGTCAACGTGGCGATGTAGGCCGATTCGGACTGGCGCCCGCCGGTCAGTCCGGCGAGCCGCACCGGCAGGACCTCGATATGGCTTTCCGGAGAATTGACCACGGCGGCGATGGCGGCGCGGACGCGCGAAGGCAATTCCGAGGGCGTCCGGATGATCAGTGAATGATCTTCGGCGGGCGAAGCGTGCGCCCAGAGGGGATCGGCGGGAAAGGGGAGTTGGCTGCCGATATCGAGGGTACCTTCAAACGAATGGGGCGCCTTTCCGATCGCGGTTCCGGGATCGCCGCGGGAGATGCTCACTGCCTCCGAGTGATAACTTTCCAGCGCCAGCGCGTGGTCGATTCCCAGCGTGGGGGGGGAGGCATGATAGCGGATGTCCACGGCGGCGGCCGCTTTGTCCGCCGTCTCGGCGGAATCGGCCACGATCAGCACCACGGGCTGCCCATGATAATGAACCGCGCTCTCCGCCAACAGCGGCTCGTCCGGGCGCAGGGGGCGCAACCGATTGGCCTCCCCAAGATCCTCACCGGTGAGCGCCAGCACGACCCCGGGGAGTTTTGTCGCTTCGCCGGCCTGTTTGGAAGTGATCGTGCCCGCGCCGTGGGGCGATGTCACGAGCCTGGCGATCAGAGGACGCGACTGTGGGCCTCCATCACAGTGGAGAGACTCGTCGGAATGACCCGGAACGAGTTGAGTGGTGGGAATGGAGGAATTGGAATCCAAGAAAAGAAATCGGGAAGGGGGAGAAAACCCGGGCGGAGGGATGGTCAGGCGGCGCCGCTGGGCTGGAAGAATCGGCGATTGGGTTGCAACATTTCGCTGGTGACCCCCAGTTCCACCGGAGGTCCGTCCGCTTTGGGATGCTGATAGTAGAATTTCTGAAGCAGGGTAATGATCAACTGACGCCGATAGTCGATTTCCCCCTGTGGCAGGGCGGTCGCCAAATCCCTGGCGCCGGGAGCGTTTTGAATTTCCCGGGTGAGTTGGGAAAGCGACCCGAAGATGGTGTCTTCCGACCAGGGTTTGCCGACGAGCGCAGTCTCCGTCTCCCGAGCGCGATACGTCCGGTCCGCGAGACCACCGTAGGCGATCCAGGCGTGGGCGATCTTGCCGGCGTCATCGAGTTCCACCGCAAATCCCGCCGAGACGCTGCCGGAGGACAGTTCGCGCCTTGGCGCCGCCTTGTAGGTGTCGCAGAACCGGGTCCGACAACCGCGTTCCTTGAGAGCTTCGCCCGTGAATCGTGGCAACAGGATGTCGGCAATCACTTCGGAGGGGCGCAGGTTGGTCTTTCCTTTTCCCTCGAAGAAACGCGCCACCGGGATCTCGCGCTCGCCTTCCAGCGAGATCGCCCTGACCTGCGCGTCGAGAGCGATCAGGACCGGCGCCAATTCATCGTCGTGGCGCGCGGCGGCAAGGCACCCGCCCAGGGTGATGCGGTTCCGGATCGGTCGCGTCGCGAATCGCCGGAGCGCTTTGCCGAAAGCGGGATAGGTCTTGCCGATGAGCTCGTTGATCGATGTCAGCGGAGCCGCCGCGCCGATGTCCCAGCGGTCACCCTTGTCGTAGAGGGCCCGGAGATCGCCGACGCCTTCGGTGGAGATCAGGCAATCCCAGTCGTTTCGATTCTCCGGGTTGAGCAATCCGGCGGAGCCACCGACGATCACCGCCTTGGGAAACTGGGCGAGCAACTTCGCCAGATCGATGATAGTCTGGGGGCGGTAGAAGCGGCGTTTTTCGGGATCGACGTAGCTGAAATCCTCCGGCTCGGGCATTTCACCGGCTAGCAGGGCGGAGAATTCATCGCCGAAAATGTCGACGCGACCTTGCTCGAATTCCACCTCGCGCCCCTGCGATTGCGCGCTCAACTGCGCCTCATGCCGTTGCTGCTGAGCCTCGGCGAACAGTTCTTCCGCCACTTCGCGAAGCGCGATGTAGTGGGCGGTCCGCGACAGGCAGCCGTCGAGTTGGTCGTTCAGCTGTCCGACCACCTGGAGATCGGACCGGTAGTAGCCTTCGAAAAGGGCGGTCAGGATTCGTGCGCGCCCCGCCCAGGAGCATTCCAGCTCGGGATGACTGTCCAACAGGGCGAACGCCGGATGGATCTCGCCGCGCGAGGCGCGTAGAACGATCCCCTCGGCGGACCAGAGTTGGCGGCCGGCGATGGCGGGCAGGGGAATGAGGGCGGCGTCGACCGAACGCAGCGCCGGCCGGCCCCGGCCATCCATGTCCAGCAGGATCAGAGGAGCGCCCCCGAGCCAGGGATCGGGGTTCCTGAATCGGCTCTCGCGGCCGAAACCGCGGGAGTGGAGAAAATCCGCCAGGTTCCGATGCACCGGTTCGCCGTCAACACGGAGGCTCTCGCCGTCGAGTTCGAAGGTGAAACTGCTCTGCATGCCGGGGGTCGGAGGATGGGGGGAATCCTTTTCGGAAAACGGGCCGGTCGGCCGGAAAGCCGGGAATTTAGCACGGCGGGAGCCGTTTGGCTTGTCAAAAGCGCTGCTGCCAGGCCCGGGATTGATAGCGGTCGCGGCGGAGTTCGTCCGCCAGTCGCTCGGCTTCTTCCGCATGAGGAAAATCGAGGCATTCTCCGGCAAGTGATTCGCTGAAGGTGCGGGTCCACCGGTGCCGTACGCTTCGCAGTTCTGCCGGCAATCGTACGCTGCCTTGGTGGAGCAGTCCTTTTCGGGATCTGCGCTGCGCCCCGCCGGCGATTTTGAGGCCGCTGTCGCGGTCGATGAGATCCCACGAAACGGGTTTCGCGAAACAAGCGCCCGGCGAAACTCCGAGTCCCCGCGCTTCTGCCCTGGAATCCACCGTGGGAACGGCCTCGGCTCCGACGAATCCGGCCTGCCGCAGGGCGCCCGCCAGAGCCTCGTGGATGATTCGGTAGCTTTCCCCGGCGCGCAGACCTGAGGGGAGGGCGGCGCGGGGAATGGCAAGGGAGAAGGTGACGTCGTTTCCGTGTTCGACCACGCCGCCTCCGGTCCAGCGCCGAGTGGAGGGTTGGCTTTGATCCGAAACCGCATCGAGAGGTGTGAAAAAGCCGAAAGTGATTTCCGGCCGAGCCCAGGTGTAAAAACGGATCACGGGTTGATCCGCAGTCAGCAGCAAGGCTTCGTCGAGGGCCATCTGCGTGGCACCGCTTTCGCGATGAATTTCATCGGGCCAGATCGCGAGTCGACCGACCAGTTTTCCTTCATCCGGAGGGGGTGCTTCACGGGAATGGAGTTCCGAAGCTCGGGTCGTCATAAAAATTTTAATAAATTATGGAAAACCATTTGATTTATAAAAATTATAATCAATATTATCCTTACAAAGCTTGAGGCGCGACCGCGGCTGCCAAACGGACGTGCTTCAGGCGAAGAAGAATTTGTGTTGAGGGGTTACAGGGCGGCGTCGAAAACGGAGTATTCCATTCGACGTCGCCCTCTTTTTTTCGAGTCGAGTTCGTTCAGTGCCCGGCGCCAAAGTGATTGAGGATCCAGCCGATCAGAAGCACCTGTGGCACGGTGACCAGCGGGAGGAAGAGCGCGATCTTCCAGCTTTTCGTCGTTTCCCGCAGGCTCAGGATTTCCGTGTAATCGGTCGCCACGCCCGCCATGAGAAAGGTGAACGCATTTCCCGGTGCGCCGCCACGAGTGATCAGGTCGGCGGCGATGGGGCTGGAACCTTCCGAGCAGACTTCGATGATCGTGGTCGCGAAGAGGGTCAGCAGGAGACCACCGATCGAGGGCCCAAACCAGGCGCTGAAGGTGTCGGCGGAGAGTGAAGCCCGCACCAGTGCCGCCATCACGGTTCCGAAAAAGATCCAGCGGAGGATCATTTTCGACTCGGAAAGCCCGGTTTTCGCCATCTCCAGGAAAAGGCCGCGATGAAAATGCGCTTCGCGAAACCGCTTCCGAATTTCGGGCCCGAGCCGGAAATTTTCGGGCAGGTCGGTGCGATTCGGATTCGGCGGCAGCACGCCGCGCTTGACCAGCCCTTCGAAAACGAGCCCGGCGATCAGAGCGATCACGATCGACAGCAGCAGGAAGGCGAGCGTCCATTTGAGACCGATCAGGGCGATCAGGATCAGGGTGAGCGAAAGCGAATTCCACGGACTGGCGATGAGAAATGCCATGGTCTGCCCGAGGCTGGCGCCGCGACGGTAGAGTTGCATGCCGACCAGCAGAATGCCGTGGCTGCAGAGATCGAGGAGCGTTCCCGCCGCCGTGGCCCGCAGCAGACCACCGAAGGTGCCGCTCCGACCGAGGGCGCCGACGACCAGTTCGCGCGGGACCTTGGCGAGAATGCCGACGACGGTGATGCCGATCAGGAGGCCCCACCACATCTTGTTGATCAATTCAAAGACGCCGCCGGTGAAGGTTTTCAACCAGGCGAAGCTTTCCACGAGGGCCGGGGCCAGCCAGTGAATCAGGTAGGCCGGTATGATGATCGCCGCCGATCCCCAGAGCAGCCAGTCCACGGAACGCCGGGGATGGCAGCATGAGGAATCGCCTTCATCGCCGGCCTCGCGATTGTGATCGTGATCGCCACCTCCGCAACACGATGGCATTTTGGGAGCTTCGTTCGGTTTGGGCGCGGTTTCGCCACCGCAGCAGGCGGGCTTGGGCGAGTCCTCAACCACTTTGGGCGTCGCATCGCCACCGCAGCAGGACGTGGGGACCGGAGTGAATTTCAGTTTCGAAATCGACTCCTCGTCACCGCCGCAGCATGGCTTTGGGCCGGAATGTTTTTCCTCGGACATCAGGTTTCGAGTTCTACCAGAGTTGCGGTTCCGTCAGCATTGAGGATCAGACGCGGCGCCAGAGGATAAGCTTTCCGTTTCGTTTGATCGTAGGCCCAGATTCGGATCGTCAGCGGACGGCCGGACGGCAGCGTTGCCGGATCGATCACCTGACGCCATCTCATCCAACTTCCTGGATCGCTTTCGAGCAATTCCAGCATCGCGGAAAACTGCAGATCGATCCGATAGCGAGTCGGCAGCAGGGCCCCATCGAAATCCGCGATCCCGATGATCTGTGGCGCAGGTTCGCCATCGCTCTCCACCGTGACGAAAACCGCGTCTGCCGGTCGACTGGGATGTCGCATGATGGCGTAGCCTTTCAATTCCAGTTTCCCGGAATCTCCGATGGGTTCGGCCGATTGGAAACGTCCCTTGGATACCGGGAGTGTCTTGTTGGAGGTGGAGAACTGATCGAGCGCCAGCGAATCGACGAGGGGGGGATCCAGAGTGCCCAGCTCATCCAGAATCGGCGCGAACCGTTGCACCTCGGGCCAGGTGTAGGCCAGGACGCGCGAGGGATCGGGCTGGAATTGCTCGATGAACTGAACGCGCGCCTGGGCCTGCAGCCGCGAGATGCGCCAGATTTGCATGAGCTTCGCCCCGTAGAGCCACGGTTGCGCCTGCAGGGCGATCAGCATGCCCAGAAAAACGAAGCCGAATGTCGTGGTCCGCGTGCGAAGGATGGCGGTTTCACTCGTCTTTTCGCGAACGCTTTTCCATTGCAGGAGGATCACCGCGAGGAAGGTGAACGGCAGGTAGAGGCTGATGCTCAAAAATCGAGGCACCACCGCCCGCGCGCCTGCGAGGATGGCGGAACGCCCCACGCTCGCACCGAAGGCGATCGCGATGACCGCGCCGCCGAGCGCCAACCAGGGCAGGATGCGGCGCCAGGTTTCCGGGTTTCGCCGCGCCTGCCAGAGCGCCCAGAGGCCACAGATGGCATAACCCACCAGGCTCGCCAGGCCGGCCCACTTCGCGGGAGGCAGCGGATCGACCGAGAATTGCCGGACGAGGGGACCGCCAAGAATGCCGAGGAAGAATTCCCACATGCGCCCGGAATCCGCGACCGCCTCCTTCCAGAAGGCGACCATCGGCGTCGCTTCGCCCTTTTGCTGGGAGTAGGAATATTCCGTGGCGACCTTGTAATCGATGCCGAAGTAGCAGCCCACGATCACCGCCGCGATCGCCAGCCAGGTGAGGGCAAACGCCCACTTGCCCGCGCCGCCCGGCTCGCCTTTGGGCATCAGCAGGACCAGAAAAAACACCGCCGGCCAGATGAAGAGACCGTGGGAAAAACTGTGCGTGCCCACGATGGCCAGGGCGGCGGCAATCCCGCACCGAAGTCCCCAATGCCACCGGGGATGAGTCGCCGCGACCAGCGCCCAGACCAGGCAGGTCATCGGTAAAAGATAGGCCGTCTGGATCGGCCAGAGCCAGTTGTCGTATTGCAGTGGCGAAAAGATCCAGAGATTGGCCAGGAAAGCGATGCCGCTCGTCCATAGTCCCGGTCCGAGCGTGCGTCGCGCGAGCATCCAGATCCCGAGTCCGGCGCCGAATCCAAAGAGCCAGCTCGCTCCGATTTCCCATTTCAAATCGCCCTGAGCCACCTCGGCGACCAGCAGGCTCAACAGGCGGGGGAAGACAATACGGTGATCGATATGCGGCGCGTAGAGGTCGGAGAAAGTCAGTGAGCCGGCGTCCCATTTCTGCAACAGCAAAGCGCGTTCCCAGCCATCCCAGACCGGAATGTTGGTGGCGTTCTGCGTCACGAGCGCCAGCAGCACCCACGCGGGTGCGAAGACAAGGACAAAGCGCAACCACGCCGTCCAAGGCAATCGTTTGAAGGAAGAAAATGGGTCGTTTGCCGAAGCCATCGAAATCCGGGCCGTCGTTTTCCGTAACACAGGATCGCCGGTCCGTGATCGGAAATGTGAGCGTTCCAATTGGAATCGATTCACCGCGACGCCGGCGAAGACGGAACCAGCGGGTGGTAAGGCATGTAGCATGGGATTCCAATCCCGTGCTAGTCCCCGTGGGATTGTATCCCGCGAGTCATCTCAACCGCCAGCCTTGGGCGGGAGGAAATACCGCCCGGACATGCACGGCTTATAAAGCCATGCTACGAAGTGCCGATGAGAAGAGTATCGGTCCCTGTCGGGCGATATGCAGAAACGCCGTGGCGCTGACCGGAGCATCGAAGGCGTCCCGGTCAGCGCCATGGTCGGTTCGGATCGAACGCAGACAGTCGGACTATTTCTGCGAAGCCTGTGTCAGCTTGGGCAGGTATTTGTCGGGATCTTTCT
Organism: Verrucomicrobiia bacterium; assembly: GCA_020439945.1. Taxonomy (GTDB): domain Bacteria; phylum Verrucomicrobiota; class Verrucomicrobiia; order Verrucomicrobiales; family DEV007; genus JAEUHH01. The sequence goes on along the minus strand of JAGRPB010000034.1, from coordinate 30,866 downwards.
TGAAGTCCTCGATGCAGTCCTTGCAGCAGAACTTCACCGTGGTGCCTTCGTAGTCGATGGTCACCGGCTCGCCCATGCTGTCGAGGGCTTCGCCGGAAACGATGCAGACGTCGAGCGGGTAGGCGTCGTCCTTGGCATCGGCCGCCGCGTGCTCGCCGCCTTCGGCGTGTTCGTGGTCGGAGTGGTCATCGCCGCCTCCGGAATCGCAGGAGGTGCCGAACAGGCTGAGCCCGGCGATGCCGGCGAGAACGAGGATCCATTGAGTGCTTTTCTTCATGGTTACTTTCTTGGTTTTGGGTTGTGGTTATGGGTAAAAAAAAACGGGTCAGTTTGAGAGGCGTCTTTCCGCTTGCCAACAATAGAGCGTTGGCACGACGAAGACGGTGAGAATGGCGGCGACCATGCCGCCGAAGGTGGGAATGGCCATGGGCACCATGACATCGGCGCCGCGGCCGGTGGAAGTCAGCACCGGCAGCAGGGCCAGCAGGGTGGTGGCGGTGGTCATCACGGCCGGCCGGTTTCGCAGCGTGGCGGCTTCCAGGGTCGTTTCGCGGATGGCCGCGATGCTGTCCGTTTTCTGGCTGGGGTCGCCGAAACGCTGCTGGAGTATGGTTCCCATCAGCACGCCATCGTCGGTGGCGATTCCGAACAGGGCGAGGAACCCGACCCAGACGGCGATGCTGAGATTGATGGGATGCACCTGGAAAAGTTGGCGCCAATCAATGCCGAAAAGGTGGAGGTCGAGGAACCACGGTTGGCCGAACAGGCCGAGAAGAATGAATCCGCCGGCCAGGGAGGTGGGAATGCCGGCCAGGAATACCATCAGCGTCAGACTTAGAGACTGGAAGTGAAGGTAGAGCAGAATGAAGATGAGGACGAGCGCGACCGGCACCACCAATGCCAGGGTGCGGGCCGCGTGAACCTGGTTCTGGTAGGATCCGGTGAATTCGTAGTCGATGCCGGCAGGACGATCATAGTTTTCTCCCAGAAAATCGCGGGCCGTCTCGACGACCTCGACTTCGGAGGCGCCGGGCTGCTTGTCGAAGATGACGTAGCCGACCAGGAAACCTTTCTCACTCTTGATGGCCTGGGGACCTTTGACGTATTCGATCATGGCAAGCTGCCCCAGTGGTATCTGGGCGCCCGTAGGCGTGGGCACGAGGATCTCGGAAAGGTCTTCGAGCGAATCCCGCAACTCTCGCTGATAACGGACCCGGACCGAGTAGCGCTCGCGGCCCTCGACGGTGCGCGTGATCGGCTTGCCGCCGAGCGCCGTCTCGATCACGTCCTGCACGTCGCGCACGGCGAGCCCGTAGCGCGCGATCGCGTCGCGGTCGATGTCGATCTCGAGGTAGGGTTTGCCCACCATGCGATCGGCGAAAACCGTTTCCGGACGAATGCCGGAGACTTTCTTGAGCAGGCGCTCGATTTCGAAGCCCGCTTTTTCGATCGTGTCGAGATCCGGTCCGTAAACTTTGAGCCCCATCGGCGCCCGCATGCCGGTCTGGAGCATGACGAGTCGCGTCTCGATCGGCTGGAGTTTCGGAGCCGAGGTGACGCCGGGAATCTCGGCCGCCGAGGCGATCGCATTCCAGATGTCATCCGGGCTTTGAATCTGGTCACGCCACTGGCGAACGCGGTTGCCATTTTCGTCGACGCGGTATTCGGGTAGGAAAGTGACGATCGTTTCGATCATGGAAACAGGTGCCGGATCGAGCGGACTGTCGACCCGCCCGATTTTTCCGACCACGTTTTCGACTTCCGGGATGGCGCGAATGGCCTGGTCCTGGAGTTCAAGCACTTCGAGGGCCTCACCGATGGAGGCATGAGGCATCGTGCTGGGCATCCAGAGAAAGGAGCCCTCGTCCAAAGACGGCATGAACTCCCTGCCCATCCGCGACCACTGCCAGATGCCGGCGCCGATCACCAGGACGACCAGGGCTGTGAGCAGGAGCTTCGCTCGCAGGAAAAAAGCCAGCATTCTGGGATACCAGGCCATGAATGCCCAGGCGATTCCGATCAGGGCGCCGAGAAGAGCGACGACCAGGAGGGCATTTCCGATCGAGGCGGTCGGCCCCAGTGGCGCCCACTTCTGGCTGAGAAACACGGTGACGAGAAAGCTGATGGCGATCGTCAGCCAGAAGCGCGGTCCATCCACGCGCAGGTGTTGGCGCAGGGTGGCGAGGCCTCCCGTGGTCAGGGCGACATCGTTCCTGGCGCTCTCGGTCTCGGGTTTCCGGCTTCGGCGAAAGAGGAAAGTCGCCAGGGCCGGGAGAACCGTGAGCGCGACCAGGATCGAGCCGATGAGCGCGAAGGTCTTGGTGTAGGCGAGCGGCTTGAAGAGCTTGCCCTCCGGGCCGGTCATGAAAAAGACAGGCAGGAATCCGATCACGGTGGTGAGTACGGCGGTAAGGACGGCGCTTCCGACTTCGGCGGACGCTTGATAGATCGTTTCCCGCGTCGATTCACCGGAGAATCGTGGATCGTCGAGTCGCTTGATGATCGATTCGCATATGACGATGCCCATGTCGACGATGGTTCCGATCGCGATCGCGATGCCGGAGAGCGCCACGATATTGGCATCGACGTGAAAAAGTTTCATCGCCACGAAGGCGAAAAGCACGGCAAGGGGAAGCATCAGGGAAATCAGGAGGGCGCTGCGGAGGTGGAACACCAGCAGGAGGACCACGATGATGGTGACGAGGATCTCGTCGGTCAGCGCCGAGTTCAGCGTCTGCAGGGTCTCGTTGATCAGGCCGGTGCGATCGTAGAAAGGCACCACGGTGACGTGGCTGGTGCGGCCGTCCTCCAGTTCTTTGCTCGGCAATGATGGTCCCAGCGAATTCAGTCGCTCCTTCACCGCGTCGATCGTCGCCATGGGGTTGGCGCCGTAGCGGGCCACCACCACGCCACCGACGGCTTCGGCACCGTCCTTGTCCAGCGCGCCGCGCCGCAGGGCGGGGCCCTGCTGGACGGTGCCGATCTGTTCCAGCGTGACCGGGACGTTGTCCCGCACGGCAACGACCGTCTTTCGCAGGTCTTCGAGGTCCTTCACAAAGCCGCGGCTTCTGATCACGTATTCGACTCGGTTGAACTCGATGGTGCGGGCGCCGACATCGCTGTTGGATTCTTTCACCGCGCGAAACACTTCGTCCAAGGTGACCCCCCAGGCTCGCATGGCGTCCGGATCGACATCGATCTGGTATTCGCGGACGAACCCGCCGATGGAGGCAACTTCGGCGACACCCGACACCGATTGCAGGGCATAACGCACCTGGTAATCCTGGATGCTGCGCAGCTCCTGCGGCGTCCAGCCGGGCGCTGGTCGGCCGTTTTCATCGCGTCCCTCCAGCGTGTACCAAAAGACTTGCCCGAGCGCGGTGGCGTCGGGGCCGAGCTGGGCGGTGACGCCATCGGGGAGCGTGCCGGCCGGGAGAGAATTCAGTTTCTCCAGGATACGGCTCCGGCTCCAGTAGAATTCCACGCCGTCCTCGAAGATGAGGTAGATGGCGGAAAAGCCGAAAAACGAATAGCTGCGCACCGTCTTCACTTCCGGAAGACCCAGCAGCGCGGTGGTGAGCGGGTAGGTGATCTGGTCTTCGACATCCTGCGGGGAGCGCCCCATCCATTCGGTGAAAACGATCTGCTGGTTTTCGCCGATATCGGGAATCGCATCGACCGCCACCGGGGCACGCATCATTCCGGGAACGTCCCAGCGAAATGGCGCCACCACGATGCCCGCACCGATACCAAGAATAAGCAGCAACACCACGACGAGACGATTCTGCAGGCAGAATGCGATCAATCGATTGGTGAATCCGGAGGGTTCCATGACAAAGGTAGGAATCAGTGCTGGTGCCCTTCATGGGAAGGGCTGGCCGGTGCCGCCGGTTCGATCAGGGAAACGGTTCCGCAAGTCCGCATCTTTGCCCCGAAGTAGGGATTGGAGACGGTGTCTCCGCGTTGCAGCCAGTCCGCGCCGACCCCCTGGAACGCCATGGGGCAGTGCACTCGGCGAAGGTCAGTTTCCTTGGTGGCCAGATCGGGCCGTCGAGCGAGTTCCAACATTCCGTAGGAGAGGGGTGCGAACACCTCGCGTTGGGCGGCGAGATTCGTTGCCGCCGCAAGGGTCTCGGTTAGCTTGCTGGCGGGAGGAAACTCTTTTACCGCCCCGTTCGAAACGAGCGTGGCGATCGCTTTCTTCGCGGCTTCCTCATCGTCTGCCGCCAGGGCCCGATGCAATGCGAGGTAGTCATCAAGGACGGTCTGGTAAGCTTCCGGGGACAACTCCCAAGTGGCAAACTGCTGATGAATTCCGGCCGCGCCTTCGCCGCTCATCATGCTCGGCTTGGCGATGATCTGCAGTGCGGAATCAATCTTGAAGGCGCCTTGGGTGACGACTCTTTCACCTTCTTTGAGCCCGGATTCCACCAGATAGACATCGCCCGCTTTCGGACCCAGTTCGATCTCGCGTCCCTCGTAGGTGGGCTGCTCGGTCTCCGGCACTTCGACATAGACCACGGCTCGCTTACCGGTGAGCAGGACAGCTGAAGTGGGAATCACCAAAGGAACCGATTGAGGATCGTCCGGATCCAGGATGGCATAGCCGAGTTCCGAAGCCTTCACCAGTTTCATGCCGCATACCGGGCAGTTGCCGGGTTCGTCGCGGATGATTTCCGGATGCATGGGGCTGATCCACTTGTCCTTCAATTCCGGTGAAACCACCCGACCACCGGCGGCGAGGCGCGAGGTGACCTCCGCACGGACGAACATGCCGGGCTTCAGGGCCCCGTCCGGATTGGCCGCATTGACGCGGACTTTCACCGTGCGTGTCTGGGGATCGAGCGAGGGCGAGAGAAAGGCCACGGTTCCCTCGAAAGTGCGGCCCGGTAACGCCTCAGCCTCGAAGGTGACCGGTTGGCCATAGCGCACCCATTGCAGGTCGCTTTCGTAGGCATCCAGTTTCACCCAAACCTCGGAGAGATCGGCGATGCGGAATAGCGGATCGCCTTTCTTCACGTAGGCACCCTCGCTGATGAGACGTTCGATCACGATGCCACTGGTTGGGGCATCGATGTCCATCTGGTCCGAGATCTTGCCGGTTTCCTCGATTTTCTGAATGCCGGATTCCGGTAAGCCAAGAAGGCGGAGCTTGTCCCGCACGATGCCAAGCTGGGACGGATTGCCCCGGGCCACGAGGAGCTCCCGTTGCGCGGTCAGCAGATCCTCGCTGTAGACATGGGCCAGGTGATCGCCCTCTTTCACTTCGATTCCGGTGTAGTCGACGTAGAGCCGTTCGATACGCGCCGGAAATCGCGCGGCAATGGTGCGGATACGGGTCTCGTCGTAGTCGACTTTTCCCACCAGGCGCACCGCGGTCTCGGCCAGCTGGCGTTTCACCGCGACCGTATCGATCCTGGCAAGAGCCCGCGCCTCCTCCGACATCGCGTATTGGCGCGGTCCGAGACGGTCAATCGAACCAGCCGGTATCAGGTCCATCGCGCAGATGGGACATTTCCCGGGGTTCGGTTGCTGGATCTGCGGATGCATCGCGCAGGTCCACGAGGTCGCCTTTCCCGTCGTGGTTTTGTCCTCCACGGCAGTCGTCGGTGGGGAATCGGCACCGCCCAAACGCCCGATGATGGCGGAGACGAGAATGCCGAGCAGGATACCACCGACAAAAAGGAAGAGTCGAATTCGGTTCTTCATGGTTGGGGGAGGGGTTCGGGATCTCCGGCGAGCGTGCCGACACGAATCGCGGCGCCGTGCAGATCGGCGATGGCGCGCCAGTAGGCCTTGCGAATATCGAGCGCGTCGCGCTGGTCGTCGATCACGTCTCGGATCGAAGCGGATCCGGCCCGGTAGGACGTTTCGCTGACGTCGATGATGCGATCGGCGGCGGGCAGCAATTCGTCGCGATAGCGTTTCACGGTTCGGGCGTTGGCCTGAAACCGTTCCCAGGCGCCTTCGAGTTCCGCCAGGAGGTGCAGCTCCGCATTTTCTTTCTCGGCGACGGCGGCTTTCTCGCGTTCCCGGGCTTCGGCGCGCTCGGCCCGGTATTTTTTGAACGCGAGAGGAATGCGGAACCCGATGCTGATGCCGGCCGCCGTGTCCCCGCCATCGCCGATGTCGTGGAGGTTGGCTCCGATGGTGGGATCCGGGATGGCGTTTTTCTCGGCCAATCGGGCTTTCGCCTCCGCCGAAGCGACCCCTTGTTCGAGGGCGGCGAGTCGAGGGTGATGCTGCCGCAGGTGCGCGGCGAGGTTTTCCAGATCTCCTTCAAAAGTGGCGCTCTCGTCGGAAAGGATCGGCCACGGGAGGGGCGTGCCCTCGATTTCCGGAGATTCTCCCATCGCGGCGCGAAGTCGGGCGCTCGCTTCGCTGCGCCGTCCTTTTAGGTCATCGAGTTGGCCGTCGAGCCGACCCAGCGCAAGCTCAAGGGTCAATTGCTGCGTTAGTGGGGCGCCGCCGCGAACCTGTTCTTCCGTCACTGGAACAAGTTGCGCCAGCAGGCCTCGCGATTCGGTGGTGATCGCGGTTTCCTTCGCGAGGTAGGCGTATTCCAACCAGGAAAGACTGACCTCGCGGATCAGCGCGAGCCGGGCATCCTCATGGTGGAGACGAGCCGCCTCGGCTTCATGGTTCGCAGCCTCGCCCTTCAGCCGCAGTTTGCCGAACCACGGCAGAGTCTGGGAAATCATGAAGAGGTTTTCCTGGGGACCGGTCCGGGTCTGAACCGCCTCGAGGTAGTGTGTCCAACTGACCTGGGGCTCCGGCAAGGCGGTCGCCTGGGGTTCCCCGTGGGTGGCGGCAAGGTATTGCCGATAGTTCGATTCGAGCGCTGGGCTTTTCTGAAGGGCGCGCTCGACGCACTGCGAAAGAGTGAGCGAATCGGCAACGGCCGGTTCGCCGGCGATGCCGGAATCCCACGCCAATGAAAAAGCGGTCAACAGGGTCAAGTGCGCGACCCAACAGGGTTGCTTGGCAATCATGATGTTCTGATTTGAAAAGTTGAAAACGAAGTTGAGGGACACCGCTGGTCTCGAATGCGATGAAAAAGCAAACCGCGAAGAAATGCGGGAGCCCGTCAGTTGGAGCACCTGGACACGACGAACCGGTGCGTGTCCGGGCGCGAAACCTCGTTTTCGATCAAATCAGGAACACCCCATGCCAGACTGCATGGGATCGCCCTGGCGAGTGGGCACAATGGTGGCGCAGACGTTCGCTGTCAGGCGCTCCATTGAAGCTACGAAAATCGCGATTCCAGCCCACCAAGTGGAGAAAATCCAACGCGGGAATCGCGAAGTCGTCGGCGGAAATCTTCGAAAGAGGAGAGGGTTTTGCGAGATCGATCGATCCGGGCAGCAATGCATGAGCAGTCCCATGGGAAGCGCATTCGCATGGAGCATCGCCATGGTGCTCCGGAGTCGATTTCTCGTGATCGGCGCAGCAGGAGTGATGCGACTGCCCCGAAGAACCGGGTGCGACACCTTCATCCGCCGACATTTTTTTCGCTCCGTAGCAGCAGCAAAACGGATTGGCGATGAGAATGGCCAGCAGGGCTCCTGTCAGTTGGCGAAACATCGGACAGCAAAACCATATCGCCACGCCAACCCGCCGTCAATGACGGTGACCGTTGGTGGCCTCGGCGATTGCTCGGGGGACATCTGGAATGGCGCATGCGATTGAACGGATGAAAAAATTTTGGGAAAAAGAACTTTACAGACAAGTCTGTCTGTTTATTCTGTCGTTGATGATGAAAAAACCGAAAGCCCGGGACCGGATTCTGGAAACAGCCGCCAAGCTGTTTCACGAGCGCGGTTATTCGGAAGTCGGGATCAACGAAATCATCGACAAAGCCGACACGGCAAAGGCGACTTTCTACCAACACTTTCCCTCGAAACAGTCGCTCTGTGCCGCGTGGTTGGAGGAAATGCATCGCCGTTCGGAAACACGGCACCGCGACATTCTCGACGGGCCGGGCACGGCCATCGAAAAGATCGACACCTACTTTGCGAATCTTGGAACTTTCATGGAGGCGAGCGATTTTCGCGGTTGTCCCTACAGCAACACCGGCGCGGTGATTGATGAAGAATGCGCCTGTCTGATGCAGAAAATCGAGGAGCATAAGATTGCAATTCGCAACTTTTTCCATCGTTTGACCTCGCAATTTGCCCACTCCGATCGGCGCTCACGGGAGGTCGGTGACGCGTTATTCCTTCTGTATTCGGGGGCCGCGGTCGAGGCACAGAATTTGCGCTCACTCTGGCCGGTAGAGGCCGCCAGACGAAGCGCGGCCGAACTCTGCCACCTCGAAGAAGCCCCGGTTCCCAAATAGCTCTCTATTTTGACAAGAAACAGACAGAATGGTCTGTATTAAACGCTTTAAGTTCACTCTCCAACAGCCTGAAACCATGAATACTAAATCGAAATCCCGCTCACCCAAGCATTCGCTGAATCCCGCCAATTGGGATCGCGAGTATCGGGAATATCTGATCCGTTTCGCGCTCCAGCGAATCTCCGATCACGGCCTCGCTGAGGACCTTGTTCAGGAGACTTTTCTTTCGGCGTGGAACGCCCGGAAATCCTTTCGAGGCGACTGCGCCGAGCGCACCTGGCTCACTGGCGTGCTGCGGAACAAGATCATCGATCACTACCGTCGAAATGCCCGACGCCCCATGATGCTGGCCGGCGACTTCGAGTCGGATCGCAACGAGGAGGGACCGTCCACGCCCTGGCTCGAAAATCGGGCCAACGAGCGGGACACCTTTGATCCCGATACCGCCACCCAGCGGGCCGAAATGATGACCCTCCTCGACGAGGCGGTGAACCGATTGCCGGATTCGATGGGGCAGGCCTATCGCATGCGCGAGATCCAGGGTCGTTCGACCGAGGAGATCACCCGCGCTCTCAACATCACCAAGGGAAACCTCTGGGTGCTGATTCATCGCGCCAAGCAATCCCTGAAAGAACAGCTCCAGGGAGCCTGGCTGGGAACCGGCGCGGGAATGGCCGCCTGATGCCGGTATACCTGTCACAGCTTCCCCAGCGAGGACAAAACCTCTTTGAAAGAGCGATCGGGTAGATTCCGTAACATTTTCGGCATCGCCCCGGTCCCTCTTTCGTCTTACCCCCCCCTCCTCAACACCATGAGTGATAAAATCCGCCAGATTATTCGCTCTCAATGGGCTCTCCGCCACAGTGCCGCTCCTCTTGTCCGTGAGGAAGCGCGCAACCTGATTCACGTGCATGTCGAACTGCTGCGTGGCCAGAAAAGGAAACGGGCTCAAACGAGCTCCAGATTCGTGGCTGCTGCTTAAGATTTAAGATTAGAGCATTGCTCTTCGGCGTGGCCTCGCGATCAAGTTGACGAATGGCTTTCTTAGCAGGCTGAAGAAATCCTTTTTCTTGCAAATCAAGACCACTTTTGTCATTAAAGGCAAGATTTGGTTATGCTTTTGGGAGATTTGGCTTTTCAAACCGGAGCCGCTGTTGGCGGGTTAGCGATGGGGGTTGTGTGTGGAGCGCTGCCCTATCGGGCGGCAAAAAAGCAGGAGATGCCTGTCACCGGGACAATCTGTTGCTTTTTGTCAGCGATCATTGGTTTGATTGGGGGACTCTTGTTCGCATTACCGGCGGCTGTCATCCTTCTCCTTTGGGTGAAGATTGCTCGAACGGAGTGGTTGGGGGTTTCTGGCATTCTTGTGGCCCAGTTTGGGGTCTTTGCCGCCATTTACTATTTCACTCCAGAATTGATAACGATCGCAGAAACCGCTCCGCAGATGGCGGAAAGTCGGACATTGACGTCAGACGATGGGCGAACCATCGAAGCAACTGTGATTGCCGTGGATGAAACCATCGCAACGATCGAACGGGCGGATGGACAGGTTTTTGAGATCCCAATCGATAGGTTTTCGGAATCGGACCGGAGTTTTATCCGGAGCTTCGGAGAACCGGAGGCAGAGGGGAATGCAATTTCACGAATCGATCACTGGGTCAAACTGGCAGATGGTGAAGCCTACTTCACTTTTTTTGGCCTGATCCCGGTTGATCTATACCGCGATGAGAATCATTGACATCTCTGTGCTCGACTTCCTTGTGTCCGATGGAGGAAGTCCTGGTCAGGCAATGAGCTTGGCAGGCTACTTTGCGGACGACAAAAAGCTGTTCGCAAAAAAACGTGAAGCGCCGGTAGTCTGCGCGAAAGGGCGAGCTTAGAGTGAGATCACCGGACCGAATTCTCGGTTCCGTTCATCGTCTCTCTCCATGAAAGCGTTTCTTATTCTCACCGCAATCACTGCGATCGCCTGGTTGGCTTTCTCGCCTTCCGGAAAAACCGCTGCTCCTTCCGATCTTGAGGGATTGAAAGCCGAGGTCGACCGGCTCAAGGGCATCGTCCCCGATCAATCTCATGCCATGAAGGACGTCGCCTACCACTATTCGAATCTTTGGTTTGCCGGTGAGGCGGAAAATTGGCCGTTGGCGGAATTCTATTTCAACGAATCACGTTCCCATCTCCGCTGGGCCGTGAGGATCATTCCGGTTCGGAAAACTCCCGACGGACAGGAACTTCGTCTGGAAGATCTGCTGACGGGTTTCGAAAACGGGGCATTGAAAGAACTCGGGGATGCCGTGAAATCTCAAGACCTCGAAAAATTCCGGACCGGTTATCAGCAGATGCTCGGCAGTTGCTACGCCTGCCACGTCGCGGCGGGGAAACCGTATCTTCGGCTTAAGATTCCCGACCGGCCCGAAGTCCCCATCATCGACTTTTCGCCCCAGCTCTGAGGCGCGCGAACTTCAATCATTTCTTCTCCACGATCCGTTTCTCCAGCTGGTTTTCGACGGGCTCGATGGAGGCCTTGTGGGCTTCGGCGATCTCGGCAATCTCGGCGAGGATTTCCGGGTGTTCGGAAGCGACGTCGTATTTTTCGGAGGGATCGTGGCCGAGTTGGAACAGCAGGGGCGGTTGGTGGACCTCGGCTTCCTTCTGTCCGACGTAGGACGTCTTGGTCAGGTAGTGAGCCTTGTAGGGGCCCTTGCGAACGGCGAAGAGCTGTTCGCCGTGATAGTAAAACATCGTGTCGCGCGGGCTCGATCCGGTACCGAAAAGGGCGGGGGAGATGTCGTAGCCGTCATAGGTCCGATCGTCAGGCAGTTTGCCACCGGCCAAGGCGACGAAGGTCGGCAGCAGGTCGAGCGTGCTGCCCATGTCCTGGACGATGCCGCTCTTCAACTTGCCCGGCCACCACATCACGGTCGGCTCGCGCATGCCGCCTTCCCAGGTGCTGCCCTTGCCGTCGCGGAGGAGACCGGCGGAGCCGCCGTGGGTTTTGAACAGCAGCCAGGGACCGTTGTCGGACGTGAACACCACGAGCGTGTTCTCGGCGAGGCCTTCTTTCTTGAGCGATTCCATGATCTGTCCGACCGACCAGTCGATCTCGCTTACAACGTCGCCGTAGATGCCTCCCATCGACGTGTCCTTGAACTTCTCGCTCCGGAAAAGCGGGATGTGGGGAAGGTTGTGGGCGAGGTAGATGAAGAAGGGTTCGCCTTTGAATTCGTGAATCTTTTTGAGCGCCTCTTCGGTGTAGCGCTTCGTGATCGTGCGCTGATCGGCGGGACGTTCCACGATTTCCTCATTCCGCATCAGCGGCACATTGTAGGCCTCCCAATTTTCCTCCTCCGCCAGTTCCTGCTGACTGACATCCCGGATCTCACGGTTCATGTCGTTCGAGTAGGGAATGCCGAAATAGCTTTCGAACCCGTGGCTGGTGGGAAGAAACTGTGGCAGGTGACCGAGGTGCCACTTCCCGATGGCGGCGGTCCGGTAGCCGAGTTCTTTCAGAGCGCTGGCGATGGTGATCTCACTTTCGGGCAGGCCGCCGGCCGAATCGGGAAAGAGGACGCGCCGGGTGTCCGAGCACATGCCGCTGCGAATGGGATAGCGACCGGTCAGCAGTCCGGCCCGGCTCGGCGTGCAGACGCAGGCGGCGACGTAGAAATTCGTCCACTTCTGGCCTTCGGCGGCCATTCGGTCGAGGTTGGGAGTCTTGATGTTTGGCTGACCAAAACAGGAGAGATCACCATAGCCGAGATCGTCGGCGAACACGACGATGAAGTTGGGCCTGGAATCGGCGGCGCGAACTGGTGACGAAAGAAACCACGCCAGGGCGAGCGCCAGGAGAAGGAGGAGGGGGTAAGTGGTGTGGCGGCGTGAGCGTGGGGGAATCATGTCCCGAACCTAGGTTTGGCATCGTATGTCTGGCAAAGCCGAAAACGCGCCATCACTGGCTTCCGTCACGGAATTCCCGTCGGATTCGCCGGAAGTGGAGCCAGAGTGCGAACAGTCCGACGATGCAGGCTGCTTTCCACAGCAACAACCACCACGGCTTCCACCAGGCCCCCGTTTGGATCTCGACCAGATCGCTGGCGCCGAAAGCGAGGAACGCGACGGCGGCGAACCAGGGGATTCGATGGGGCCGGGCAACGATCGCTCTCACGAGAAACAGGGCGCCCAAAGCCATCCAGAGGATTGCTTCACCGGCATTGAAGAGCTGAGGTGTCGACATCGCCTAGATTGAGGAGTCAGGAGCCCGTGTGATGAACCAAGTTCTCCCAGGCCGCTGCCAGTTCTTCGATCGCCTCGGGTCGATGGCGCAGTTTTCGGCGGCCTTTTTCGTAGAGCTTTCGGGCGGCTTCGGGTTCGTCGAAGATCTTGACGAGGAGCTCCATCGCGCCGATCCAGCCTTCGACCTGCTCCGGATAGTAGCGAATGATCTTGCGATATTCCGCCATCGCATCGTCGTAGCGGCACTGTTCGCGATAAAACTGCGGCAATTTCAGATTCAGGTCGGGTTTGCCACCCCGCTGTCCGGGGAGAAAGATCGAATCGATGAGGGCCAAAAGCGGACTAGCGGCGAGTCGAACGATATCGGGGGCGATGACGATGGCTCCCGCGATGATGAAGCCGAACCCAAGGAAGAGGTTGCCGATCGCGATATCATTATGGACTGGAATACTCTCAGGGCTACTCGGCGGTAACCCTTCGTTGACGTCCAAACCGATTACTGAGTTCAACTCTCCTGCGAGATATGAAATCCCCATGCCCAGCAGACCGATACCGAGTAGCCAGCGAATCGCGATGGGGAGCCAGGACATGGGTGTGACCCGAGTGTAGCGGAATTCGTGAGAATTCCGAGTCCATAAGCCAACCGATTTTCGCCGCGAGCGGTTTTGGAACGCGCAAATGCCCCGCTACTCGGCCCGCTTGCGATGAAAGTAGTCCTTGGTTCCCTGGGCCGTCAGCGCCTTGCCGATCCGGGAGAGCGCGTGGGCGTAGGCGGCGGTCCGCATGTCGATGTCGTGTTTTTCCGTGAGTTCATGGACGGCCCAGTATTCGGTGGACATGCGTTCCTCGAGCCGATCGTGGACCTCTTTTTCGGTCCAGTAGTAGCCGGCCTTGTTCTGCACCCATTCGAAATAACTCACGGTGACGCCACCGGCGTTGGCGAGGATGTCGGGTATGACAAACACCTTGTTTTTCCGGAGGATGGCATCGGCCGCCGAAGTCACCGGTCCGTTGGCCACTTCGATCAGCGTCTCGGCCTTGACGTCACCGGCATTGTCCTCGGTGATCACGTCTTCGAGCGCGGCAGGAATGAGGATGTCGACGTCAAGGGCGAGCAGTTCCTCGTTGGAAATCCTTTTGGCTTCGACCTTCTCGCAGAGTCCGTCGTTGCAGTAGACCGCTTCCAGCTCTTTCTGTTTGTTCTTTACCTTGATCAGGCTGGGAACGTGGAAGCCTTCCTTGCGAAAGATTCCGCCGGAGGAATCACTGACCGCAACGATGTTGTAGCCGTCGGCATCGAGCAGGCGGGCGACCGCCTGGCCGGCGTTGCCGAATCCCTGGATGGCCACGGTGACGTTCTCGGGTTTCCAGCCGCGCTGTTTTTCGTGCTGTTTCAGGCAGTAGTAGGCACCGCGTCCGGTGGCGTCGGCGCGGCCCTCGCTGCCACCGATGGGGATCGGTTTTCCGGTGATCACGGCCGGGGTGAACTGGCGTTTGATCTTGGAATACTCGTCCATCATCCAGCCCATGATCATGGCGTTGGTGTAGACGTCGGGGGCGGGCACATCGGTTTCCGGTCCGATGAAATCGGCGATGCGTTGGATGAATCCGCGACTGAGCCTTTCCAGTTCGAGCGGGCTTAGCTCTTTCGGATTTACGATGATGCCTCCCTTGGCGCCGCCGTAGGGCAGATTCATCACGGCGGTCTTGCAGGTCATCCAGAATGCCAGCGCCTTCACTTCGTCGAGCGTGACATCGGGATGGTATCGGATGCCGCCTTTGCCGGGGCCCCGGGTGTCGTCGTGCCGCACGCGGTAGCCGGTGAAAATCTTCATGTCCCCGCTGTCGAGGCGAATGGGGATCGACACCTCGATGACCAGTTTGGGATGCTTCAGCCGGGTCACGGCCTCTGAATGGATGTCGGCGTATTCGAAGGCGTGGTCCAGGTTTTCGAGGGCGCTTTCGAAGACGTTGTTGGGGGAATCGGGCATGGACAGGAAGAATTGGGGAAAAGAGGCGTTCCTTCGGACGTTACGCCAAAAACGGCCCGACGGGACAGGAGGAATTCCCGGGTTGGTCGATCGACCGGGTTCTCGGATTGAACAGGGTTGAGTCCGCGATTCAACAGGGTTGAGTCGGGTGGGGGAGGCAATTTCTTCGGGAGAGCGTAATTTTCTGATGCCGACGACAGGAACGGCACTATGATTGGATCGAAGCTGTGAGGATGTGATCTCCGATTCAATGGGAGACTTCATCTCGACCGGCTTTTTCCGTTTCGACCCTGTTCACTGGCACGCCATGGCTGAAGCAACCCCCGACCCCATTCTCGAAAAGTCCGCCTTGTATCGCGAGTTCCTCGCCGAGCGCGACGAGATTTTGAAACACAAGTGGATCAAGAGCGAGGAGGCGGGACGTGATATCGGGTTCGAGGCCGCCCTGGTGGACTGGATGCTTCATCACCGGAGCGAGTGGCGCGAGAACCGGCCGGCGGCGACTCTTTGAGCCCGGCGCGCTGTTTTTTCTTTTCTGATGTTGCCAAGCGGGCGGGATTGCCGTTACAACCGCCCGATGGTTCAGCCGGTGTCCGGCTGAAGCGCGCCTTTTCCCCCCTGGCCCCCCTCATTCGAATGAAGTTTCCGAGTTCTCTCTTTGCCGCACTGATCGCCATATTCCTGATCGAGAGTCCACTTTTCACGTTAGCCCAGGAGGATCTGACCATCCCCGGTGTGGATGACAAAAAGGTCGAAGCTCCGCAGGTGGAGGCGGACGAGGGGGCCGATGCGGGGGAGAAAAATCTCTTCGACCTGATCCTCGAAGGCGGCTGGGCCATGTGGCCGCTCGGGGCGATGTCGATCGCCATCATCGCATTGGCCGTTTACTGCTTTCTCGATCTCGCGCCCAAGAATTTCTATCCTCCGGAACTGGTCGAAAAACTCGCCACTTCGATGGAAAACGGCGACGTGGAAGCCGCCATGAAAACGGCGGAGGCGAGTCCAACGTGCCTCGGGCAGGTGATGTACGGCGCCACCGAATACATTTACGAGCGTGGCTACGAGACGCTCGATGGCGACACCATCTACGACCTGATGGCCGACGCCTCGCAGGAATTCAACCGGGCGCGGGCGCGAACGATCAACTATTTCTCGGTGATCTCGCAGGCGGCGCCGATGCTGGGGCTGCTGGGGACGGTATCGGGGATGATCAAGGCCTTCGGCACCCTGGGCCGCGAAGGCATGGGCGACCCGACGAAGTTGGCCAGCAATATTTCGGAAGCCCTCGTCACCACGGCGACGGGTCTGGTCATCGCGCTGCCGGCGATTTTTGCCTACTTCTTTTTCCGCGACAAACTCTCGGCTCACGTGGCCCAGGTCGACAAGCACGCCTCCCGGATGTTGAACAATCTGCGACGGGCGGTTTACACGGGCACGTTCGATCACGGATCGGGCGCCAGCGGAGGGGGCGGTCCCACGCAGGAAGGGCCACCGATGGCCTGAGCCGACGAAAAATCCGCCACAGATTTCCGAACTTTCCCGGATCGATCTTTTCCCTTTCATTGACGCCATGGCCCGGGCTCGGAAGGACATGTTCGACGGTTCCAAACCGAAGGTGGACCTGTCGCCGATGATCGATCTCGTCTTCCTGCTGCTGATCTTTTTCATGGTGGCGTCGACGATGATCACCTACCAGAAGGACAAGCGGATCACGATACCCATCGCGTCGGACGCCAAGGTGCCGGAATTGATCGACGGTCGCGTCATCGTCAATGTCTATGCCGACGGCAAGATTCGCGATGAATCGGGAAAGGTGGAATACCAGCTCGATCAGATCGAGCAGATGATGGCCGAGGCACGTTCGCGCAATCCAAATACCCGCCTTCACCTGCGCGCGGACAAGGCGGCGAACCACAAGGCGGTGAAAGACGTGATCGAAGCCTCGGCCCGCGGAGGCGTGACGCAGATCATCTTTTCCACCTATGTCACCGAGAAATGAGCGGAACTGAAAACCTGTTTGGCTGAAGAGAGATGGCACGGAGAAAAAGCAGCAACCCTTTCCCCGACGAGGATCCGGAGATGAATATCTCTCCGCTGATCGACGTGGCGTTCCTGCTTTTGATCTACTTCATCGTCACCACGACGCTGTCGAAGCAGGAAGCCGATCTCAGCTTGGTGCTGCCCGGAGTGGCGGCGGAGCGCAGCTCCCCGGTGATGACCGACCAGATGGTGATCAAGATCTCGGGAGAAGGCACCGTTTTCGTGAACCAGGACCCGGTTTCGTCCGATCCGAATGACCGCAAATTGACGGAACTCAACAAGCGGCTGGAACGCTACGCGGCGGCGGCGGCCAACGCGGGAAGCGAGGCGATGATCGTGGTGGATTGCGGCGACGAAGTGCCCGAGCAGCGGTTCATCGACGTGCTCAACGCCTGTGCCACGAACGGCCTTGGAAACATCTCGTTGACCCAGTAAGTAGGGAAGGAAGAAAGAAGTCGCCATGCTTTTCACCGCGGAATCCACCGTCGAAGACCCAAACAAGCGAAACCGCAAGGCGACCGCGATCGGCATCGCGGTGGCGATTCACGTTTTCCTGATTCTCACCTTCCTGTTTGTCGCGGTGATTCCCGGCATCCGTGACGAGCCCGAGATCGTGGCCCAGGTGATTGCGCCTACCCAGACGAATCAGCCGCAAATGGAGAAGAAGGCGGTGATGAAGCAGGTCGAGCAGGCCTCCGCCGCGATGGCGGCCTCGCCGATCGCCAAGATGCTGCGGGCGAACACGGCGGCGAAGATCGCGGCGCCGGAAGTGACCAAGGTGAGCGATGGCCCGCTCGGGTTCGGCGAGGGCGATTTCGGCAGCGGATTCGGGTTCGGCAGCGGCATGGGTTCGGGCGCGACCTTTTTCGGCAGCCGGTCGGCGGGAAAG
The DNA here is from genome assembly GCA_020439945.1 of Verrucomicrobiia bacterium. Lineage (GTDB taxonomy): Bacteria > Verrucomicrobiota > Verrucomicrobiia > Verrucomicrobiales > DEV007 > JAEUHH01. The sequence goes on along the minus strand of JAGRPB010000034.1, from coordinate 13,375 downwards.
CGCTTTCTCTTCGTCCTCGATCACTCCGCCTCGATGCGTGACAGCCAGGTGACGCTGCGGAACAACGAATTGGAGAAAACCCTGAGTTCCCTGTCGGCCAACGTGCAATACCAGGTGATCCTGTTCGCTGGTGGCGCCCTGTTCGCGCAGGAAGGTTGGAAGTATGACAATCGCGGCACCGGGCAGCGCTACAACATCATCGACCCGAAAGGGAACAAGTACCCGTTTTTTGCGAAGCAGGGGGCGTTCGACTGGGAATTCGACGGACCCGATTCCCGCATGCCGCGCGAGCGCTGGCTTCCGGCGACGAAATCAAATGTCGAGCGGACGGTGGAGTTCGTGAAGGGGGTGGAAAAGTTCTATGGCACCGACTGGGGACTGGCGCTGAAGATGGGGCAGCTGATGAGCCCGCCACCGGATGTGATTTTCTTCATGAGTGATGGAACGGGTGGAAACGAACCGGGACCGATTCTCGATTTCAACCGTTCCCACGGCCGCTCGAAGATCAATACCTTCGCCATGCAGACCAGTGCGGGCGCGAAGGAATTCAACGAGATCGCCGAGGGCTCGGGCGGGGAATTCGTCATCGTGGCCAGGGACGGAAAAATCATCAAGGGGCGGGATTACCTGCGGAACCCGAGCGAGTATTCGGCGGACCTCTGAACGGAGAAGTGATCGATCGCGGCATGGTCAAGAGCGTGGACAGAAAACCGGGAACGTCGGGGCGATGGCTGGCCATGGTCAGTGGACTCGCTCTGCTGCTGTCGGGAAGGGGGGAATCGCTGGCCCAGGCTTCGACCGATCTGGATCTGGCCACGGCGTACGACAAGGCGGTCGCCGCGGTGGATGCGGGCAAATACGACGAGGGACTGGCGGCGGCGAACGCGATCATCGACGAATACGGGTCGACGGCGATGGCGGATTTCGGCCCGGTGTTCGGCCACTTCCACTTCATCAAGGGAATCCTCCTGATCAAGAAGGAGAACTACGAATCCGCCATCGAAGCGTTCCAGACCTGTTATGAGAAATACGACAACGCAACGCTGAAACAGGCAGTCGCCGGAGAACAGCTCATGCCGAACCGATTCCGGGTGCAGGCGCTGGCGCAATGGGCGGGATGCGAGATGGCGCTGGGCCGTTTCGAAGACGCCGCCGCACGCTATCAGCGGGTGCTGAAAGAGGATACGGGGCAGGAACCTCGCATCGACCGGCTGGAGATTCAGGTCAACCTGGCGAAATGTTTCCTGAAATCGGGCCGCACCGAGGACGCGCGCAAGTTTCTCGTCGGTCAGCTCGAATCCGAGGCGCTTTCCGTGCGCGGCAAGCGCACCATTTTCATGGCACTGGTCAGCGACTGGGCGCCGCTGGTTTCCACGGCGGAAGTCCGCGATTTCGTGGCCCGCCACGGCGACCTGATCCGGAAAGAGGAACTGATTTCGCGCCACGGAAGAAATCCGATTTTCGCGGCCCGCGCCGTGGCGAGCTTCAAGAAGAGCGAGCCGGCGCGGGCATTGATCTGGTATGGCCTGATGGGACATCCCGGCGCGGTGCTGCAGCACTACCGGGATCAGATCACCGAACTGGAGGCGCGGGTCGTCGAGCCGGACCTGAAGGCCCAGGTCGAGGAAAAGATCGGGGAACTGAAGACGAAACTGCCCGCTCTCGAGCAGGAGTATGTGAGCATGATGCTCGGGGTGGCGGCAGCGCACTATCAACTGCAAAGCCTCTCCGGCAGCCGGGCCGCCTACCAGCTGTTGGCGGACAACTTTCCCGCGATCGAGCAGCGCCCGCTGGTGTTGCACAACCTCGTGGTTTGCTCGGTGAACCTGAATCGCTGGCAGGAAGCCTACGAGTATGGCACCACCTTTTTTCGGGAGTTTCCCGGCCACGAACTGAAACCCGCGGTCGCCCATGTCCTCGTCGAGGTCATGTTTCTGCAGGGCGAATACGCCGAAGCGCTCCGGATCGCGGGCGAGGTGAGGGAGGACATGGAGATCGGTTCCGAGGCGAGGGACATCCCGGATTTCGTCGCCGGCGCCTCCCTTTATCACCTGGGGCGTTTTGATGAAGCGGAGATCGAGATCGCCGCCTACCTGGAAAACTATCCGGACGGAAAGCGGCGGGAAATGGTGAAATTCTATGAAGGCGCCACCAAGGTGAATCTCTTCCGGTGGAGCGAGGGAGCCCGTTCGCTCGACGGTTACCTGTCCGAGTATCCCGGGGCCGCCATGCGGGCGACGGCGCTCTACCTGAGCGGACTGTCGCACCTGGTGCTGGAAGATTGGGACGTGACTCTCAGACGAATCGAGGAACTCCACACCGCCTATCCCGACGCGCCGGAGATTCCCGGATCGTGGAATGTGCGGGGCGACGCGCTGACGGGGAAGGGAGACGTGGATTTCGACCCGATCTCCCACGCTCACCTGGAGGCGAAACGTCTCGTCGAGGAGGAGGGGCGGGGGGATGTCGAGGTTGCGGGTTACGCGCTTCGGCAATTGGTCACGGCCGGTGCAAACTACGAGAAATGGGAAGAGGCCGGGAAGTGGTTCGACGAGTTCATGGCCAAGTACGAGACGACCTCGTGGCGGACCGATGTGATCGTCGCGGCACTCGAGCCGTTGACTCATCTGGGACGGAAGGATGAAGCCCGCGCCCTGCTCGAATCGCTCGTCAACGAAGTGGGAGACCAGTCCGGCGATCCGCGACTCGATGAACTGGTCGGCGCCTACATCGATTTTCTCCGCGAAAATTACGACGTTCCCGAGGCCCTGGAAAAGCTCCACCAGTTTCCGGCCGATCCCTCGCCGCCGCCGGCACCGCTGCGGGCCTGGCTGGCCATGGGTGAGATCCAGATTCTCAAGGGAGAGGATGCGGAAAAGCATCGCGAGGCGATCAACCAGGCCTACTACCGACTGTCGGCGTTGCAGGACGGGGGAAATCTGAGCAACTACACCATGGTGCAACTGGCCCGCTGGAATCTGGAGGAACGGCACAAGCCGGAGGAGGCGGAAAAGATCTACGATTACATCCTGATGAACCGACCGCAGGGCGAGGCGGTGGGATTCGCCCTAGTCGACACGGGAAAGATCCTCGCCGCCAGTGGCACCCAGCACGATCGCGATGAGGCGCTGCAACGATTCCATCGCGTTCTGAACGAAGTCGATCAGCCCGAGCTGCGCGAGGAGGCGACTCTCGGCATCGCCCGCGTCCTCACTACCGAAGAGAAGTGGGAGGAAGCCAAGGGCTGGTGGGAAACCTATCTCGAGGATCGGTCCCACAACCTCGCGCGTCCCGAGGCGAATTACGAATACGCGGTCTGTCTCGAAAATACGGGACGGCGAGCGGAGGCCATGAAAGCCTACGTCAATGTTTACGTGATTCACGCCGGCCATCTCGATTGGTCAACCAGGGCCTACCTGCGGGCCGCGGAAATGCGGAAGGAAGACGGCGAGTTGGTCGATGCGCTAAAGATCCTGCAGGACATGCTGAAGCGAATGGGGCACCTCGAGCATCCGGGCATCGCGGAAGGTCGGAAAAAATTCAACGACTGGCGAGACGAGCTGGTCGCGAAGGGAGGTGCGTCGAAACCATGAAGAGAATGTCACCCTCGTGGAACGGGATTGTCGGTGCCTTGGTGGCGTTGGCGGGAGTGGTTCCTCCCATGCTGCGCGCCCAGAATGATGTCGAGGCGGCGACGGTTTTCCTGAAGGATGGTCGCGCGTTCAGCGGTCGGGTTTCCGCGGTCGAGTCCGATCGCGTGTTGTGGAAGCTGCCCTCCCTTCCTCAGCCACAGGCTTTTCCCTACGATCAGGTCGACTATGTGGAATTTCCGACCTCACCGGAATGGCGGGAGGCGATGTCATTTTTTGAAAACGGCGACTTCGAAAAGGCGGCGGCCGCGTTCACGAAGATTTCCCAGGATCTGACGAAGGCGACCTTTTTCCCGGCCCCGGGGAACTTTGCGAGTCTCGCCAAGCGACGGTTGCTGGACTGCTATCGGCAGCTGCGACGTCCCGCGGAGATTTCCAACCTGTCCAAAACGATCGATTGGAATCGACTGCCGGCCTCAGAGCGCGACGTGACCAGTATCGTGGACTGCTGGGCTGCGGTCGGGCGCGAGCAGTGGGATGTCGCCAAGGCGGCGCTGGAAAAAGCCGGGCCGGAGATAGGGGACATCGATCCGGCATCCGCGGAACTGGCCTACCTGCATGGCCTCATTCTCACCGGAACGGGTGAAAACGAGGAAGCCATGATCGAGTTCGGTCGCGTCTACGCCCCCGACGCCGCGGCCAACGAATCCATGGCCGCCGATTCGATGCGACGGACGATTCTGCTGATGCAGGCCGATCCCGAGCGGATGCCGGAACTGCGCGCCCTGCTCAGGCTCTACGCCCTGCTTCACGGCAACGGTAAATTGTGGGAAGACGCCAGCAAGCCGTTGCAGAAAATGCTGGCGGAAGAGAACGCGTCAGCGGCGACGCCGACCAAGCCGGAGAAGTAAGCCGGGCTGACTACTGCGTGGGTGGAAGCGGCGGGCGCTCGCCCGGACCCGGCGGTTTGGGCGGCGTAGGTTTTCCCTCGTCGCCGGGACGACGGATCTCCGGCAGGAACTCGACCACGCGGGGATCGGCCTCCGCCATCGCTTTTCGGACCGCCTGGTGAACGAGGCGAATCTGCTCGATGCGTTCCCGCCGCATTTCCTCGTCCGATTGACGCAGTTCGCGGAGCGAATCGATGCGCTGTTTCACATCGTCCGACTGCATCGCCTTGGAGTGGGCGTCGCGGTAGATCTTTTGCTTTTCCGGATCGAGATCGTGAAGGAACGGCGGGTTCTCCATGGTGAGAAAACCCTCGTAGTCGCGCCAATCGCCCCGGCGTCCGCCCGGGCCACCGGGTTCCCCGCCTTTGCTGGGCCCGTGACCGCCATACATGCGGAAGGCCGATTCGGAATCGCGGCGCAGCGAGTCGATGGCCTCGGAAAGTTGCGGGCTCGAGCGCTTGATCGATGAATTGAGCGCGTCCTGGTAGGCCTCCGCCGCCGATTTCAGTTTGTCCCTGGCCTCGATCACGGCCGGATCGCTCCAGGCGCGACGCACCGCTTCCCGAAGTTGCTCCCGCTGCTCGGAGGAGAGATTGCGGAAGGGATCGTCGTCATTCTCGGGGCCTTTGCGGAGTCGGCCATCTTCCTCGCCGGGCGGGCGAGGTGGCTTGCCATCGGGTCCTTCTCCCGGCGCGGCGGTGAGCGTTTGGCCGACGCCGATCACCACCCAGCAACCAGCGATCAGGGAGAGGCGGACAATGCGTTGGCGGAATGGCTTCATGAAAAGAGGGAGGGGAGATGAGGTCGGGCGATCCTACAGCGGATTCGCGGAGATAGAAACCCGTCGCCGGGGAAAAGTTGCGTTGATCGCGATGGAGGACCGGTGTTTCATGGCGTTTCGACCTCGATCCCTCATGTGGCGCAGCCGGACCAGATACCTCGAGCGAGTCGCCGCGGGACTCGACCACGCCTACGAGAGGGCGGAAGTCGAAACCGCTCGCTTCGATCGGACCCGTCTGGTGATCTTCTCGGACCTGCACCGGGGCATCGGCGACCGGGCGGATGATTTCCGTCCGTGCCGGAAGATCTACCACGCCGCGCTCGGCTACTATGGTTCGCTTGACTACCGCCTTTTTCTGCTCGGCGATGTCGAGGAACTTTGGGAACGGCTCATGGTCGGCATCGTCCACCGCTACCAGAGCACGCTGGAGCTGGAGAAAACCTTCTTCGATCGCGGCATGGCGGAACGATTCGTGGGAAATCACGACGAATCGCTCGAACGGCCGTGGAACAGGACGGTGCTCGACCGCTATACGGGCGGCGCTTCGCTGAGGGAGAGCCTGGTGCTGAGACTCACCGATTCCAGCGGCAATGCCATGGGTGAGATCCTGTTCGTGCACGGTCATCAGGGGATCACCTACTCCTGGTTCGACCGATTCTTCGTCCGCCGTTTCTGGGCACCGATCCAACGACTGACCGGGGTGACGGTTGGCGTGCCGTCGTCGGATCTGGCGATACGGCTCACCCACGAGCAGGCGATCTACGATTGGGCGCGCCGACGCGAGGATCTGCTCCTGATTTGCGGCCACACCCATCATCCCGTGTTCATGTCGGCGGCGTGGGAGCAGACTCTCCGCTCCGAACTGGATGCGTTGCGATTGACCTCCGCTTCGCCGGAGACCATCGCGATGAAGGAGGCCCAGTTGAAATGGGTCGCCGCCGACCTCGACGACCTCAGATCGGCATTGCCGGAAGACGCTCGTCCGTGTTACTTCAACACCGGATGTTGCTCCTTCAACGACGGTTCCATCACGGGCATCGAGATTGTCGACGGCCGCATTCGGCTCGTGCGCTGGAGCGGCGAATCCGGCTCGCCGAAACGCCAGTCGCTCCGGGAAGCGGAGTTGGCGAACATCCTCGGACGTTGTGGCAACGGCGTTTGCTCGCTGGGCGACGCGGAGGCTTCCGAGTAGCGATCCTTTTCGCCCTCCTGATCGCTACCGGTTCCGGAAGTAGGGCGCAGGAAAAGGCGCCGATTTTGCCCCTGCCGACTCCGTCCAAGCAAGAGGACAACGCGGCCAAACCTCGGCTTCCGGAAGAAGAAACGGCGATGGGGTTCGACGAAACCGCTCCGCCTGCTTCCGTGCCCGATCAAAAGGAAATGCCCAAGCTTCTGGATGGTCCGCGAGCCTACGATTCCCTGACTGCGAAAGACGGCACCGTCTATCAGGATTGCAAGGTCATCCGCGCCGAGCCCAGCGCCTTGCTGGTGCGACACCGGGGTGGCATGGCGCGCCTCTCCTTTTTCGACCTGCCCGAATCGGTTCAGCAAGAGTGGGGCTTCGATCCCTTTGCGGCGATGGAGCATTACAAAGCCGAAAACGAGCGCGAGCGCGCCCTGCGATGGAAGCTTTTCTGGGAGCGGCAGGAATACGAATCCGAACAGGCCCGGATCGCGGCGGAGGAAAAACTTCGCGACACCGCGGAGCGCGAGTGGATTCCCGTCGAGGGCGTCGTAATCTCCCGCATCGAAGGTGGCGCCGCCATCGTCGCCCGGTGCTCCCGAGTCACGTTTCAGAAAACGAAAACCAAGTCGACCCTCGGTTTTGAAATCGATGGACCGCCCAAGCGAGTGCTGGTGCCCTTTGCCGAGAAAGCCGTCATCCTGCATATCGCCGTCCCGGCCGACCATCTTCCTCCGGCCGGGGGGAAGTGGCGCGGCTATGTCGACCCGATCGCGGAAGGCGGCGGCTCCTACCGGTATCGCGGTAGCGAGATTCCCGCCGATATCTATTCCGCCGTGACCTTGGAAGATCATTGAGGCGCGCTCGCTGCCAGCTGCCGCTTTTTTGGCGAGAGGTTCCGGCAAAGCGGTATATTGTCGACTTCCGACACGATGGCCCCGACGTCATCGTGGTGACTCAAATGCGCTGGGAATCCCTCATCCGATTGCCCCTCGTTCCGGGGTTGATCACCGCTCTGCTGCTGCTGCGTCTGATGACGCGTGGTTTGCCCGTGAGCGGCATCGCGTTCCTGCTTGTCTCGATCGTCTGGTTCGGTTTTTCCCTCATTGACTGGCTGGTAAACTACCGGCGCCGCCGCTCCGAGGAACGCCGCGCGCTCGAACGGGCGCTCCGGGAATCGCAGGCCCCGCTCTCGCTCGTCTTTCTGCTCGCCGAGCCGCGCCGCGTCAGCCTGGAGCGCGTCGTCGATATCGTGCGGGACGAGCTTGGCGCGGATCTTGACGAAGCCGAAGCCGTCGTCGAAGCGGAGACCCCGGCCACTGAACATGAGACGCTGAAGCGCTTTCTCATTCGGCTTCCCTACGGCGTGTTCGCCATTCTCGTTTCTCGCCAACCCTACCTCGCCGAGCCCGGCGCGTTCGCCCGGACCAACATCCGCGACAAACGGCTGCGGACCGCCGTCGAAGAGCACCGCGCCTGGCTTTCCGTCGATCTCATCAGCGCCACACCCGAGGAGACCGAGGGCCGCTATCGCGCCTACGCCACTGTCGGCCGGCTGCTGGCGTCCGTCGCCGGACCCGATTGCCTGGCGATCTATTCGCCCGAGTTGAAGCGCTGCAACGAATTCGATCCCGTGCTCATCGAGCGCCTTCGTGCCGGCGAACCGCTGCGGATATTCGACGAGCCGACCTTCGAACCCGTCATCGAGATCGAGGAGGATCATCCCCGCATGGTTGAGGCGGTGGAGGAAGCCCTGCGCCGCTGGCCCGAGTTTGCCGCCGCCTTTCTGAAACGCGAGCGCGTGGATGACGATCGCTTCATCGTCAAAGCCGAGTTCGTCGAGGGCGGGCGCTCCGAGTTCATGTGGGTGGCGGTCACCGATATCGAGGGCGGGCGCATCTCCGGCGTGCTCATGAACGATCCGCACCAGCTGGAGTCCGTTCATCGCGGGAAACACGTCACCATCCAGATCGATCGATTGAATGATTGGCTTTTTCCCGATGAAAAGGGAGAAGCCGTGGGCGGATTTACCCTGAGGGTCCTCGCCGACGACAACGAGGATCGTCAAAACCGGCGGCGAAACCGGCCTCGAGGCGACGACGAAGACGAAAATGAGCTTCGCGATTCCGATCCGGAATAGAGGCGTCGATCGTCACGATCGTTCTCCACGGGAAAAGGGAAGGGGACGTTCGTCGAAGAAACATCCTGATTGTCCCGTGAATCCTGTCCGATTTCCCCAAACTTTTTCTTTCAGACTTTTTCCACACCCTGCTAGACTCCCCACCTTTCATTCCTCGACATTTCACAGAAAAACAGAAAACCCATGAGAATCCTCCCCACCCTTTGCATCCTGGCGTTGACCATCGGACTCGCTCCCGCGGCGTTTGCCCAGAAAGGCGGCGTCGCCGTGCTCGATATCGACAAGGTCGCCCAGGAACTGAATGTCGATCAATCTGTGCTCACCGAGCTGAAGTCGATCGAAGTGAACCTGAACAACCAACTGGCCCAAGTGCGCGAAAACCTGCAGTCCCAGATGAACCAGCTCGAAGCCCGGGCCGGACAGCAGCGCACCCCCGAGATCCAATCGCAGCTGGTGAACGCGAACCGCAAGCTCAACGCCGACTTCAGCGCCGTACGCGCCCAGGCCCAGAATCAGCTGGCCGCCGCCCGAGCCGCGAAGATCAACGAATTCCGCGAACAGTTGCGTCCCATCGCCCTGGAAGCCGCCAAGGCCAAGGGCCTGCAGGTCGTTGAAACCCTCTCGCCGACCCTCTACGCGCACGACGAGTCCGTGGACATCACCCAAGACGTCATCGAGCGCGCCATCGCCGCCGGTCTCAAGGTGGAAGCCGCGGCCCCCGCGACGGAAACCACTGAATCCGCCGCTCCCGCCACCGGCGAAGCGGCCCCCGCAGACGCCAAGCCGGCTGACGCCAAGCCGACCGAGTAACCGGAAAACTGATCCGTTTTCGGTATCCTCCATTTCATTTCAAGGAAGAGGGTTGGTTCGACGAACCAACCCTCTTTGTTTTGCCCTCCCGCAAAATCCTGTAAATCCTGTCCCGAAACTGGCGCGATTCGTGGTCTTGCGGAGAAATCCAAAATCCCGGACGCTTTCCGCGTTGCTTTTCCCTCCCTCCATTCAACGGCTTCCCCGGACCGTGATCGTGGCGTTTCTCGCGAGCGCCACATTCGGTCATGACCTCTTTGCGGCCGAAACGAAAGTCGATTTCAACCGCGACATCCGTCCGATCCTCTCGGACAAATGCTTCAAGTGTCACGGTCCCGATGGCGCGAAGCGCAAGGCTGATCTCCGCCTCGATACCCGGGAAGGCGTGCTCGATAGCGGCACCCTCGAACCCGGAAAACCGGAATCGAGCGAACTCGTCGAACGCGTCTTTTCCGACGATCCCGACGAACTGATGCCGCCGCCGGATTCGAAGCTCGCGCTGAAGGCTTCCGAAAAAGAAATCCTGCGACGCTGGATCGCCGAGGGCGCGGCATATCAGGGACACTGGGCCTACGAACCGATTCCGGCGACCGGTGAAAACACACCGCCACCCGCGGAGACCTGGGCGGATCGAAAAAACGCGATCGATGATTTCGTCCATGCCCGGCTGAAACGCGAGAACCTCTCGCCGTCGCCCGAGGCCGACCGCCGCACGCTCGTTCGTCGCGTCACGCTCGATCTCATCGGGCTGCCACCGACTCCGGCCGAGGTGGAGGCTTTCGTCAACGATCGCGATCCCGACGCCTACGGCAAACTGGTCGACCGACTGCTCCAGTCGAAACACTACGGCGAACGGATGGCCTTGCCGTGGCTGGATGCCGCCCGCTATGCCGACTCGAACGGTTTCCAGCAGGATGGCGATCGCCATCAATACATCTGGCGCGACTGGGTGGTGCGCGCCATGAACGACAACCTGCCCTTTGACCAGTTCACCACCTGGCAGCTCGCCGGCGACCTGCTTGAGAATCCGACCCGGGACCAGCTCATCGCCACCGGATTCAACCGGAACCACATGCTCAATGGAGAAGGCGGCGCCATCGCCGAGGAACAGCGCAACAACTACGTGTTCGACCGCGTCGATACCACCGCCACCACCTGGCTCGGTCTCACCATGGCCTGCGCGCAGTGTCACGATCACAAGTTCGACCCGCTGACCAACGTCGATTACTACCGCTTCTTCGCCTACTTCAACAACCTCCCCGAGACCGGTCGCGTCGACAAGCGCCTCGGGCGAATCCAGGTCGCCGAACCGACCATGAACCTCGCTTCGCCCGAGCAGGAGGCCCGAGAGAAGGAACTGAATCGCGACATCGCCGCTCGCGACAAATTGCTCAAAGCCGCCAAGACCGAGATCGATCAAGCCGTGCGAGCCTGGTGGGACGCGGGCGGTATCGAGGCGAAATCATTGCCGGAAAAAACGCGTCCGCTGGTGGGGCGCCCCTTCGAGGCCATCGTTCCGTCCGAGCAGCGCCTTCTCACCGAGTATTTCATCAAACAGCAGAAAGAGAAACCCGAGTGGGCCGAGGCTCAGCGGGAAAAGGAAAAATTCGAAGCCGATCGCGATGCCCTGCGGCGGGAGATTCCCGTCGTCATGGTCATGCGTGAGCAGGAGGGCGAGCGCCGACCGACTCATGTCCTGAAACGCGGCGATTACCTCGCGCCCGGAGACCCCGTCGAGCCCGCCACGCCAGCCGCATTGACCAAAGATTCCGCGAAATACCCGCCGACCCGGCTCGGTCTGGCCGAGTGGCTGCTCGCGTCCGAGAATCCGCTGACCGCTCGCGTTATCGTCAATCGCTACTGGCAGACCTTCTTTGGCATCGGGTTGGTCAAGACCGCCGAGGACTTCGGGGTGCAGGGCGAGGCTCCGAGTCATCCGCAGTTGCTGGACTGGCTCGCCGCGACTTTTCGCGAGAGCGGTTGGGACGTGAAAGCCCTCCACCGGCTCATTGTCACCAGCGCCACCTACCGGCAGAGTTCTCGCGTTTCCCCTGAGCTGGTCGAGCGCGATCCCGAGAACCGACTGCTGGCGCGCGGTGCCCGGTTCCGCCTGCCGTCCATGCTCATCCGTGACCAGGCCCTGGCCCTGAGCGGACTCTTGAATCCGCAGATCGGCGGCCGACCCGTCTATCCCTACCAACCGCCTGGGTTGTGGGAAGAGTTCAGCTACGAGAAATTCGGCTACACCCCCGACCACGGCGAGAAACTCTATCGCCGCAGCCTCTACATTTTCTGGCGCCGCACCCTCGGGCCGACCACCCTGTTCGACACCGCCAATCGCCAGACCTGTCTCGTCAAACCGCTGCGCACCAACACGCCGCTCCACGCCCTCATCACCCTGAACGATCCCGCCTACGTCGAGGCCGCTCGCGTCTGGGCGGAGGCCATCCTCCGGGAGGGTGTCAACGATCCCGCTGCCAGCGTCTCCTGGGCCTATCGCCGCGCCACCGGCCATTCGCCCACCGACACCCAGACCAATCTGCTCACCGGCACCTACCGCAAAGCGCGCGATCATTTCGGCAGTTATCCCGACGAAGCCAAGGCCCTGCTCGCCGTCGGTGAAACTCCGCCCGATCCCAAGCTCGATCCCACCGAAATCGCCAGCTACGCCCAGGTCGCCCAACTGATCCTGAACCTGGACGAAGTGCTCGTTCGCGAGTGAAATTCTCCCGCGGAAACTCCTTTGGAGGCCGTCCCGCATTCCTGAATGGCCTTCGAAACGATTCGGAAGCCATCCCCGAGAGCGGAATCAGCTTCGAAACGGTTTGGAAGCCATTCCCGAGGGGAGAATCGTCCTTTTTCACTCCCGAACGCGCAATTTCCGCTCACTACGCCAGAGTCCAGACATCGTCAGCGCCACCCAGCGGACGGCTGATCCAGCCGTCCCTACCGTCGAACCCCCACGCGATTTCGCATCCGGTAGGGACGCCTCGCCGAGGCGTCCGAAGGGGCGTCCGGGCGGGCGGCGCGTCGATCCATGACGATTGATGGGAGTCCCTATTGGATTTCAACGAAGCTGTCACCTGACGCGATGAAATTCAGAACCTCATCCAGGTGATCCTCAAGAATCCGCTTCAACCTCGCTTCTGACGTATTTCCGCATCATAGCCAGATGACGGCGGGCGGCGAACCCAGACGGCCCACCAGATCCACAAAATCTTTGTCCTTCGTGAGAATCACCACGTCGTCCTTTCTGCCCCGATCAAAAATCTCCTGATCGTCCGCGTCTCGAAGGCCGATGTCCCTCAAGGCTTGGGCATCATGCCCGAGATTTTCCCGGATCCACCGCGCTACCCGGGGAGAGAGATAGGCGTCGAGCCAGATCATGCCGCGATCACGGGGTGATCAATGCCCCGTTTGGCGTAGGTGATCGCGGCGGTAATGTCCTCCCGTTCCAGATCCGGTATCTCGTCGAGAATCTGCTCGAAACTGAGTCCGGCCGCGAGGAGATCGAGCACATCCGTCACGCGAATTCGCATTCCCCGAATGCAAGGCCGTCCCCCACACTGCCGGGGGTTGATCTGATTCTCTTCTGGTCGGAATTCATACCGCAATGTAGGCCCGTATTGGCGAAGGTTGATTCATTTTTTTTCGTCGGTCAACCGGAGGACTAAACAGGATCAAGTCGTAGACCCAACCCTGTTCAGTCGAAGATCGCGCCTGCGGTCTCCCAAACGCCCAACGAATCCGCCTCGGCCAATGGAGCCTTGACCCCTCCATCTTTCGACCGCTAGAATTTTCCCGTTGCGGCGAACCCGCTCGATGCTGGTCGTTGAGCCAAGTGATGCTACCGAGTTGTTTAATAATACTGTTAGCGATTAAAAATGAAACAGCTTCATATAGCAGCAATGTCCTTGGTCG
>JAGRPB010000365.1 GCA_020439945.1 Verrucomicrobiia bacterium | reverse complement strand
TCCTCGTGCCGGACGCCGTAGGTTTCCAGCTCGTCGTAAAGCTCGCGGACACGCTCCTCGCCGAGATGCTCGACGCGGGTGCCGCAGTTGGTGGTGACGATTTTGAGAGTCTCGGGGTCGGCCTCCAGCAAACGCGGGACGAAGGGGCACTCCTTTTCCTCGAGATAACGGAGCATCCGGGATTCGTTTTCGAATCTTTCGCGGGCCTGATGGCCCCGGAATGTCTTGTGAACCCGGCCGTCGTAGCCGACGCGCACGATGGCGCGGCGGGTGTCTTTGATTTCCTGCATGATTCCGGAAAGAAGTTCGAGAGGCGGCGCCGTGGCGGCGGGGAAAATCGGGCTCGGATCGTCGTATTTTTTCGAAATTTTCGCTTCAAAATGGCACGATAGCTGCTTTGCTCAGCTACCCTCGACGGCACCCTCTGGTAAATCCGTCAAAGCTCCGCTGGCGTCAACCCGTCATCGGTTCTAGTCTCGAAAACAATCCTCTAAAAACCAAACCCAAAACAAATGGCCAAGCTCAAACTTGAATATATCTGGCTCGACGGTTACACGCCGGTGGCGAACCTTCGAAGCAAAACCAAAATCGTCGAAGGCGATCCGGACAAATTCTCGCTGGAAGACTGTCCGCTGTGGGGCTTCGACGGCAGCTCGACCCAGCAGGCGGAGGGCTCGAACTCCGACTGCATGCTCAAGGCGGTCGCGCTTTACCCGGACGCCTCGCGGGTGAACGGCTTCCTCGTCATGTCGGAGGTGATGATGCCCGACGGCACGACGCCGCACCCGTCGAACACCCGCGCCACGGTGCTGGATGACGCGGACACGTGGTTCGGCTTCGAGCAGGAGTATTTCCTGATGCAGGACGGCCGCCCGCTCGGTTTCCCCGAAAGCGGCTTCCCCGCGCCGCAGGGCACCTACTACACGGGGGTCGGCTACGACCACGTCGGCGATGTCGCCCGGGAGATCGTCGAGGAACACCTCGACCTGTGCATCGCCGCCGGCATCAACCATGAAGGCATCAACGCCGAAGTGGCGAAGGGCCAGTGGGAGTTCCAGATTTTCGGCAAGGGTTCGAAAACCGCCGCCGACCAGATCTGGGTCGCCCGCTACATCCTGATGCGCCTCTGCGAAAAGTACGAGGTGAACGTCGAGTGGCACTGCAAACCGATCCGCGGTGACT
>JAGRPB010000364.1 GCA_020439945.1 Verrucomicrobiia bacterium | reverse complement strand
GGGCCCGCCGGAACGGGTCGCTTGGATGTGAAGATCCTCGGGCTTCAGCTCGACATCGACTTCCTCGGCCTCCGGCAAAACGGCGACAGTCGCGGTGGAAGTGTGAATTCGCCCCTGGGTCTCGGTATCGGGCACGCGTTGAACGCGATGAACGCCGCTTTCGTATTTCAGGTACCGGAAAACTTCCTCTCCGGTGACCTTGAAAACCACTTCCTTGTAGCCACCAACGTCGGAGAGGCTCGCGTCGATCATCTCGATCTTCCAACCGCGGCCTTCGGAGTATCGCTGGTACATCCGCATCAGGTCCATGGCGAACAGCGAAGCCTCGTCGCCACCAGTCCCGGCCCGAATTTCGACGATGGCGTCACGGTCTTCGGTCGGATCGTGCGGCAAGAGCGCGTATTGAATGGAAACCTCCAAATCGGCGATTTCGCGTTCCAGCGCCGGGATTTCCTCCTCGGCCATGGCGGCGAGTTCAGCGTCGTCGCCCTTTGCCATTTCACGGTTTTCCTCAAGCTGCTCGCTCGCATTCTGAAATCGATCCCAGGACTCGAGCAGCGACTTGGTGCGATTGTATTCGCGGGAAATCTCCGTGGCCTGCCTGGCATCGGCGTAAAAGCCGTCCGACGCCATGGCCGATTCGAGTTCGGTCAAGCGGTCGCGCTTTTTGGCAATGAGCGGGGAAAAATCCACAGTTTCGGAATCAATCGAACGAGTGCCGGGACGTGGGCACAAAAAAACGGCGAAGCGCGCACAAAGGCGGCGCTGTCACCGTTTTCTCCGGGGAAAATGTCGCTACTTGTTGAGGTCGGAAAGTTTGACCTTGGTGCGACGGCGAGCTGCGCCAGCACCCGCACCTTCGCCAGGAGCGGAGGCCACGGAACCATAACGCTTGGCGAACTTGTCAACGCGGCCGGCGGTATCGACGAAACGCTGCTCACCGGTGAAATACGGGTGACAGGCGGCGCAGATGCCGACGCGAATATCCGGAACCGTCGAGCGCGTGCTGTAGACGGCGCCGCAGGTGCACTGGATGGTGGCTTCCTTGTAATCGGGATGGATGTCGGCTTTCATGGGAGGAAAGAAGGGTGCGTTCCGTTGGTTTTGCGGGGAACGCGGGTTCGCAAAAAGAGGGTTCGCCGAATAGGTCCGGCGGGGAGAGAGCGCGGAACTTAGCGGGTCGGAATCAGTCTCGCAACCGGAAA
>JAGRPB010000363.1 GCA_020439945.1 Verrucomicrobiia bacterium | reverse complement strand
GTTATGAAACGACGCGATTGCTGAAACCACTGGAAGCGAACCGGAAGCAGATGACGGTCTATCGCGGGCTCGATCACGGGCTCAAGGGCGGGCATTTCGCGGTGCATACCTTTCTGTCCGGCGTGCTGCATCACGAGTCGCAGAATCGGCCGGACGGCAACGTGACCATCGACCAGTTCATCGCGGATGAGGTGGGGATGGAAACGCGGTTTCCGTCGCTGACGGTGGGGTCGGAGGGCGGCATTCACGGCGGTTGCCAGATCGCGTGGACAAAATCGGGCGTGCGCGTGCCGCCGATCACGGGGCCGGCGGAGCTTTTCGAAAAACTGTTCGTGAGCGATTCGAAGGAGCGCCAGGCGCAAAAGGCGGAGGAAAACCAGCTCCAGGCGTCGATTCTCGATTCCGTGCTTGAGGACGCGAACCGGCTGTCGAAGCGGGTGAACCGAGAGGACAAGCAAAAGCTCGACGAGTATTTCACCTCCATCCGCGACGTGGAAAAGCGGCTGGAGATTCGGCGGCGCTGGGTCGATCAGCCGAAGCCGGAGGCGCCCTTCGGGAAACCGTCCGACCGCAACACGGTTCAGGACCTGCCGCTGCTCTACGAACTGTTGGCGCTGGCCCTGCAGACCGATTCCACCCGGGTCGCGACGCTGGAGATCGGCGGCAGTTTTCTGCCCCAGGACCTCGGCATCGACAAGTCCTATCACGGCCTTTCCCACCACGGCAATGACGAGGAAGCGATCGGGCACCTGCTGACGCTGGAGACCTATCAGATCGAGCATTTCGGGAAGTTTTTGACCCGCCTCGCCGGCATTCAGGATGGCGAGCGGACGCTGCTCGACTCGACGGCGGTGCTGTTCGGCAGCGGCATGGGCAGCGGCAATTCGCACACCAACACCGACCTGCCCATCGTCCTGGCGGGTGGCGAGTATCAGCGTGGCGAATACAGGAAGGTCGAGGCCAAGGGATCGCACAAGGTGCCGCTCAGCAATCTCTTCGTCGATATCGCCCGGAAAATGGGCATCGAAACCGAGCGTTTCAACGAAAGCACGGGCGTGTTTTCGTGAGGAAGGGATGCGTCGGCAAACGGGTGGAGCCTCGCTTTTCAGAAAGAATCCAGGTGGGGCGAGACGTCCCTGTCGAGCCGACGAACGTCGAGGGGCGCTCCGACCAATGAAAAGACGAACGAATTCCGACCGGCTCGAACCCGAAACAGCCAAGCGGCGGCTCAGCGGGACGCTTCGCC
>JAGRPB010000362.1 GCA_020439945.1 Verrucomicrobiia bacterium | reverse complement strand
CACGGTCGAGCGCGCCAAAGGGGAAGCCGCGGTGGTTTCCGGATCGGAATTCGGGGGCATTTGGCGGATCGGACGGTAGGGGATCTCGGAAATCCGGCCCAAAAAAAGCGCCGCTCGATTTCCGGGCGGCGCTTTTTTGTAAAAGTGATCTTCGAACGCGTATCCGGGCTCGAAAAACGGTCAATCTGTCAGAAACCGTTCGTCAATTGGCCCACCAGCGTCTGGGCCGCGTCCTGAGCGGCGAGCGGGATGGCATTGCGCTCGGAAAGCTGGAAATTCGGATCGATGAACTGGATCGTCTCGCCGACGACACGACCGGGCCGGGAGCGCAGGTTGCTGACAGAGTCCACGTTGGTTTCGTCCAGATCGCGGGCCTCGGTGTAGGCCATCTTTTCGCCCGTCTTCGGGTCCACCAGCGACCACTCGATGACCATGAAGAGGCGCATCTCGGTGGTCTTCAGGGTGTCGGTCTGGGAGGCACGCAACTGGCGGCGCTCGATCCGGCGGATTTTGCCCTTCAACACCGCGTCGGCGGAGTCGGCGGTGGTGATCTTGTAGGTGCCGTCCTGCTGAAGTTGCTTGATGACGGCGTTGGTCACGATGCTTTCGGCTCGCGGCCCGAGCGTGTCATTCTCGAAGGTCGGAACGTGGATGCGTTCGATATTCTGGTAAACCGTCGGTTTCACCGAAACGAACTGATACCCGGCGCAGCCGGCAAAGCCGAGAGCGGCGATACCGGCCAACGAGATGGTCGAAAAGAGGCGTGCGGCGCGATTCATGGGCAAAGCTTTGGAAAAAGCGGTTTGAAAGTCAAAATGAGACTACGACAAAGGGGCTTTACTACTCGATTCCGCGAACCGAATCAAGCCAAGCTTGCGCATTTTCCCCAAAAAAAACACAACCCCGCCTGGGGACTCATTCCGGCGATCAATTCGCCGCCGTCGGATCGTCGCTCGGAATGGGCAGCACTTCGTCTGTCGAAGTCCGCATCCTGGGCTTGGAATTCTCCATTGTCGGTGGGGGCGGCCCCATAAACTGCGCGCTGTTTCCCGGCTTGGGCGGGATCGGCAAGCCTCCGCCGGTTTCCGTCATCGGCTTGCGCTGACCGGCGGCCACCGCCGCGAGCGTGGGATCGCGTTGGACAATCTGCTCGAGGCGTTTTTTCGCGTCATTGTAGCTTTTGGCGCCCGGATGAGCCACGACTTCGCGATAATAGATGACCGCCGCATGGAGATTACCCTGGCGTTCGTAGAAGCGCCCGACGTCGAACGATTTCTCGAGCTCCTTGTCCTCCAGTTTTCC
>JAGRPB010000361.1 GCA_020439945.1 Verrucomicrobiia bacterium | reverse complement strand
AAAAGCTCTACCGAGGCCTGGCCGAGGCGGGCCACCGATCGGAGGAGCTATACTTTAATCTTGGGAACACCCTGTTCCGCCTTCAGCGCCCCGGCGAAGCCGCGCTCTGGTATCATCGCGCTCTGGCCCTCGATCCCCGCTTTGGGGAAGCGAGGCAAAATCTGCGGGTGGTGGAAAACCTGACCGGCAACCTCGTGTTCGATCCCGGCGATCTGGTTCGGTGGCTGAGACGCCTGACTCCCGCCGACCTCGCCGGACTCGTTTCCCTCTTCGCCTGGATCGCCCTGCTATGCGCCGCCTCCGTCCTGGCGCTGCCCCGGCTGAAACCCTGGCGCCCCCTGCTCTGGATCGTGACCCTGCTCTCGGTCACCGCGGTCGGCTTCTTCCTCTGGTGCCTGCGCCGATACGATCGCGACGTCAGCATCGACCGGATGGCCATCGTAACCGCTCCCGAGACCAAGGCCATCACCTCTCCCTATCCCGACGCAAAAGAGGTTATCGCCCTGCCCCCCGGTTCCGAGGTGCGCATCGTCCTTGACCGCGGACCTTGGACTTTTGTCGCCATTCCCGACGAATTGCGCGGTTGGGTTCGGACGGAGACGATCGGTCGAGTCGTTCCGGAGCCCGCCGCGGGCCCGGATCAAGGCTGAGTCAGTTCCAATCTGCCATCGGCGTCCAACTCAAGCCGGTTTGGCAGCGGATAGACCCGCATTTTCCGCACGTCCAGCGCCCAGACTTCGATCGTTCCCGGAAGGTGATCCGTCAGTTTCCCGGGTTCGAGCGTCTCGGTCCAATTCATCCAGGATTCGGGATCGGAATCGCGAATCGGTTCCATCACCGTGAATTGGAGATCGATCCGGTGCTGGGTCGGGAGGTGACGTCCCGCGTAGTCCGCCAGTCCCACGATTGTTCTGGCACCACCCTCGGCTTTTCGGGCGGTGAGGAGGACGGCGTCTCCCGGGCGGTCAGGTCCCCGAAAAATGGAAAACCCCTCCAACCGAATTCGTCCGTCTTTGATCTTTTCGGCCGAGCGAATCTGGCCGCTTGACGAGGGCATCGGTTTCCGGGAAACGCTGAACTGGTCGAGCCGCAGGTTTCTCACCAAAGGCGGATCCAGAAAGCCCAAAGCATCGAGCCGTGGCGCAAAATCGCGAATCTCGCCGGGTAGGTATGCCAAAATACGCGAGGGCTCCGGATCCCAATGCTCGGCGAACATCACGTGCGCCCGTGCCTGCCGGCGGGCAATATTCCAGATCTCCATCAGCCCAGATCCATAGATCCACGGTTGAACTTGCAAAACCGCGAGCATTGTCAGCCCGCCGATCACCATCTTTTCCTTTCGACCGCCCGGCGCGAAAATCAC
>JAGRPB010000360.1 GCA_020439945.1 Verrucomicrobiia bacterium | reverse complement strand
CGCTGAAAGAACGCGGCGGCATCCATGATCGGTGCATCGACGAGTTCCACGGAGGGAAGCGTGATGGATTCGATCCTTCTTAGGTAGGCCTCCACCTCCGGGTCCATGGCCGCCGCTTGGTCGGAGCCCGAATCCAGAAGGGCCTCGATCAGCTCGATCTGGTCCTCTGTGTTTCGGACGATCAGTTGAGATGTTTCCCGATTGTAGATCGCGCTGCCGCCTTGGGGAAAGGTGACTCCGGCGTGGGTGAGAACTTCGAGGGCCGTTTTCGCGTCGTGCCCACCGATATTCATGAAAGTGGGCGAGACCTGAAACACATTCGTGTAAAGCTCGGCAGTTGGTGAAGCCAGTGGAAGGATCACCACGGCCTTCGGCTCGACCTTGTATTTCGAATCCGCCAGTTCGGTGGTGTAGCGAAGCGCCTCGATGAGCGGGACCTTGGTCATCCGCAAGGTGATCGGGGTGTCGCCCGCCGCGTCCGCATCGAGAATGATATCGATTCCTTTTCTCGCCGGATCGGGCTCCGTGGCATCGAGATCGACGGATTTTTGCTGGAGGAAAGCGAGAGCGTTCCGCAGAGGAGTTTTGGAAAACTCCACGGATGGAATGGAGATGTTCTTGAGCTTCTGCTCGATGGCGGCAATGCCCTCGTCGGCAGGCGTCCCTGGATTCGAGGGTTCCGCAACGTCGGCGGCGATGGCTTCGTTGTCGGAGAACCCGGAGATGCCGATCGCAAGCACGGCGAGCAAGGTGGCGATCCCGGAAAGCCGGGAGACGAGGGTTACTTTTCCACTGAGGATTCGGGGGGATTCGTTCAGGATCATTTTGACGCGGTTTTCTATGGTTCCGGTTTCGGCCACGGCGGTGGCACAGTTTCGCGGGATGGGAGAAACGGATATCTTGGCTTGGCGGAAGAGCATGGCGGCGTAGTTCTCGGAAGAGAATCCGGCGTCGATCACGCGCCAGTCGCAGGCTTCTTCGCGATGCTGGGCGGCCCAATCGATCGCGATCCAGGCGAACGGGTTGACCCAGTTCAGGGCAAGAAAAAGACGGGAGACCAGGACGGCGCGCGCGTCGTTCCGCCGGACGTGCTCGAGCTCGTGAAGGAGAATCATCTCGAGGTCGTCGTCGGACCAGTTAGCCGCCGATTCGGGCAATGCGATGCGCGAGCGAACAAGACCCCATGTGAACGGCGACTTCACCAACGGAGAGAGCAGCAGGGTGATGCGGTTGCGTCGCGGGGAGTCGTTCAACTCGTTGAATTTCGCCAGAATTTTGCCGGATGCCGGTTCCGCGCCGCGCTCGATTCGCCGGAGAAACATCCCGCCGGAAACGGATCGGAGAAGAAGCCATGCGACACCGCCG
>JAGRPB010000359.1 GCA_020439945.1 Verrucomicrobiia bacterium | reverse complement strand
CGCAGCGCTTCCTCGCGATCTTCGCGGAGCAATTCAACCCTGTACTGTCGCAGACCTGACCCTGTTAAGTCAGACAGGAAACGAGCCCCGCTCTGGGCGCGGCCGTTGAAAAGGGTGTTTCGACATCCGGTGTCGGCGCTGAGCAAATGCAGCTGGCCCACCCGGTCGCGGAGTTTCACTTCGTGTTTCTCGCAGGGACGGCCGCAGTCGCGAAAATCTTTTCCCTCGGACATGAAGGCGCAGAAAACGCAGTGCTCCATGTGAAACATCGGCATGTGCTGGTGAACGGTCAGTTCAAACCAATCAGGCGAAGCCGTGCCAAGCAGATCGAGGACCTGGCCGATGTTCAGATCATAGGAAATCGTCAGGTTTTCGAATCCCTGCTCCATGAAGAACGCCGCGCTAATGGGATTCGCCACGTTGAGCGAAAAATCGCCGACCATTTTCAAACCACTCTGCTGGAAATAACCAACACCACCGAGATTTCGCACCAACACGCCATCGGGCTCGGCGCGCTCGACGGTCTTGAACAAACCGAGTTCGCCCGGTTTCTGGATCCGTGGAGTCGCCAGGAAGATCTCGGAGCCGCTTCGCTGGCGAACGCGCTCCACCGCCGCACGATAGCGGCGCAGGTCCTCGAAGTCAGCGTAGATCCAAGTAATTCCGGCCTCCAGCGCGGCTTCGATCTGTTCTTCGGTTCGGCAGAGGACCCGGAGATCGGATACGTCCCGCGTTGACGCTTCGCGTGAAGGCAACAGATCGGCCAAGGTAATGTTCGTGTTTCGACGAACCGGCTTCTCCATCACCGGTTCTGGCAGCGCTGCCACCAGTTCGCGTCTCAGCCGATTCAATTCACTCACGGGAAGAATCACGTCGCCTTCCAGATCGACTTTGAGCGAAGCCAACTCAAACTTGGTGTCACCGAGCCGTCCCAGCTGTTTGGTCAGGAACTCGGAAGTCAGTGGTCGGTTCTCCGCCGTCTCCAGTGGCTGTTCCGAAAGTCGTTCGATCCCACTGCCGAGATCGCGCAATCGAAGCGGCTCACCAGCCCGCCCGCCGACTTGCCAATCCAGCGGCGCCCTCACCTTAGCTTCAGCATTGTCCCTGCCCTGCCAGGACTTTCGCAGTTCGGCGTTCAACTGGGGATCGTCGGTTTTCCAGACGTGATGACCTCGATGAATCTTTCGCGTGTCGAGTTTGCCTCGCTGAAAAAGCAGTCGCTTCCCTCGAACCTCGAACACGCGTCCGCCTTGCTCGCGATCCGTGTTGCCGCCGGTTTCGAAGGCGATGCCGTCACCATTTTTCACCGGTGCGTCAAACGCCTTCACTTCGACCCAGTCCTTTCCCGTCGCTTCCACCGTGCCGACGTAGGCGCCGCGTTTTTTGCCGA
>JAGRPB010000358.1 GCA_020439945.1 Verrucomicrobiia bacterium | reverse complement strand
TACGCCGCTCGCCATATCTCCGGCCGCGGGCTGAAGTCGGAATGGGATCGAGCCTTTGGGACCTTCGCGGTCGTTAAAATGCCACCGCTCGCGATCACCCACCCTCCCGAAACTCCAATCGCCCCCCTTTGACCTCGTAACCCAGCGACGCGCCGACGGGTTTGACCCTCCTGTCGGCGTCTTTGATTCGGAACTGTATCTCCTCCTTCCCCGAGGAAATCTCGGCGGTGGGCGGGTCGGTGAAGAGCGTGACTCCAATCCGGCTTTTGACGGGGATTTCCTCGGCGTCGCCGAAGCGGCAATTCTTGAAAACGCAGTCCTCCGTCACAAGCAGGAAACTTTGCGGAAGGGAACAGTCGACAAAGTGGCAACCCCTGACCGTTAACCACTCTTCCACGATTTCTTCCGCGGCGTCGTCCCTGCCGAAACTCACGGGATCGAATTCGCAGTCGAGAAAGGTCGAGTCGACGATCTTGAGCCCCATGTTGGGACGGCCGGGTTTCCCAAAGTTGCTTTTCCGAAAAACGCAGTTCTCGAAAGCGTATCTCGCCGAAAAGCCGGCGAACCAGCCGCCTTTTTTTTCGAAAAGAACCTCGTCGAACAGCGATCCCTTAACTTCCCAGGAACCACCGAGGTCCGCCTGCAAGTTCGTTTTCCGGAACAGGCTGCCCTCGGCCGAAACGACGCCCTCCTCGATATAGACGGGTTCGCCCTCGATCGTGCATCCCGCCGGAATTTTCAGATTCACCAATCTTAATGGGTCGCCCTTCGGAAGATCGTTGTCGCCGCCAACAAGCGGTCTCCGAAGCCGATAACGCCCCGGAACAAGTTTCACGTCCCCTCCCATCTTTCCCGAAGCCTGCAGCGGAATCTTGTCGGAGTCCGCTTCGGCCATTTCCGGCGGAGTCGTCTCCTTGGGTGTCGTCGATTCCTCTCCAATCGATCCAGCCTTTAGATCGAGGATTTCGTCGCGAATCGCTTTCGCTTCCTGGAGCTTCCCCTCTTTGGTCAAGGCGACCTTGAATTCCTCCAACCGCGCCGCATAGCCTGATTTTACAGGAACGAGCGCCTCTTCGACCTGCTTCCGAATCTTTTTTTCCTCCGCGTTCAGGATCTCGCGCAATCGATCGATGCCCGGGATTTCCGCCGTTCCGGAAATCTGGGAGCCCAAACGAACTTGACTAGGCATATTAGACGAACGATTCGATCCGTCGTCAACTCTTTTGAATTGGGAATCGACGAGACGCCCGTGGCCCGAACTCGGCCTCCGGCCGTCAGCCGGACCGACCCAACAGGGTTAGGTCATCGAGTCAACCCTGTTCGGTCGGTCGCCGGCTCGACGCCGCGGAGCAGAGTCGATCCGCTTTCGCGTCCGGGATTTTCCTTGATCGCGGATGGCGCGAAAGAGACGATGCCGGAACCATCCGAGATTGCCATGAACC
>JAGRPB010000357.1 GCA_020439945.1 Verrucomicrobiia bacterium | reverse complement strand
CTGCCTCCTAAGCCGGCCGACCGCGACTACAACCGACTCGACCTGGCGAACTGGCTGGTCAGCGGCCAGCATCCGCTCACGGCCCGCGTCACGGTGAACCGGCTCTGGCAGCAGTTCTTCGGCACCGGCCTGGTGAAGTCGAGCGCCGACTTCGGCTCCCAGGGCGAGCCGCCCAGCCATCCCGAACTGCTCGACTGGCTGGCGACGCATTTTGTCGAAAGCGGCTGGGATGTCCGGGCCCTGGTGAAGCTGATCGTGACCAGCGACGCCTACCGGCAAAGCTCTCGCGTGACTCCGGAGGGGCTCGCCCGCGATCCGGAAAACCGGCTCCTCGCCCGTGGTCCCCGCCTGCGGCTCGAAGCCGAGGTCCTGCGCGACCAGGCGCTGTTCGTCTCGGGACTGCTCGTGCCGACCATCGGCGGCAAGGGCGTGAATCCCTACCAACCGCCCAACATCTGGGAACCGGTCGCCTTCGGCGGCAGCAACACGCGCTACTACAAGCAGGGCACCGGGGACGACCTCTACCGGCGGAGTCTCTACACCTTTTACAAACGCACCGCCCCGCCGCCATCGATGACCACCTTCGACGCGCCCAACCGGGAGCAGAGCTGTTCCCGCCGCGAGCGCAGCAACACGCCGCTCCAGGCCCTGCAACTGATGAACGACGTGCAGCATTTCGAAGCGGCCCGGAACCTGGCCCAGCGCGTGCTGAAGGAAGGCGGCGACTCGCCCGCCGACCGGATCGCGTGGCTCTGGAAAGTCATCACCGCCCGCGAGCCCTCCCAGGAGGAGGCCGCCATCGTCGGAGACACCCTGACGCAGCACCTGAACCGCTACGAGTCCGATGAAAAGGCCGCCACCGAGACAATCACCTACGGCGAAAGCAAGGCGGACGCCTCCCTGCCCCCCGCCGAACTGGCCGCCTACACGATGGTGGCGAACCTGGTGATGAATCTCGACGAGGTCATTACGAAAAATTGAACCCCACCCCCCGCTGTGCGAAGATGATGCCATGATCGCGGAACGCATACCTGAAATCGCCAAACTGACGCGCGAGGAGAGGCTTCTGCTCGCCTGCGAATTGTGGGATGAAGAATGGGAACTGCACCCCAATCCCGACACGGATGCCGCGCTCGAAAAGCTGCTCGCCGAGCGTTGGAAAGCTTACGAAGCGAATCCCGATGCCGTCATTTCCTATGAGGAAATGAGGAAGAAATACGGCCTTCAACCCGATGTTTGAGATCGTTTTCACGCTGGCGGCCGAGGTCGAATGGTTCGATCTGGTGAGACAGTATGGCGAGCGTTTCGAAAAACCCTTTGAACGAACCCTGACTCTGCTCCGATCGAATCCCCAGATGGGAATCGAGATTCGCGTGCCGCCTTTGCGCCGAGTATTGGTTTCCCGCTCCCAATGGGGAATCTACTACGGAGTCGTTGGCCAACGAA
>JAGRPB010000356.1 GCA_020439945.1 Verrucomicrobiia bacterium | reverse complement strand
CAGAAAAGACTCAACGCCTACATCAACTACATCGAGCGCGAACGGCGAAATGATCAGTGATGATCGCCTTCTGTATTCAGCAATCGCTCCCCGCTCCCCGCTCGCCGCTCCCCGCTCCCCGCTCCCTGTATCCCTGTATCCCTGTATCCCGGTTTCTCTAACCCCATGATCCTCGATCTCGACCGATTCATCGAAGGCGAACGTCCTTATTGGGACGAGTTGCAGGCTTTGATGAAATTGCAGGAGGATCGCGCCGACCGGGTCTTTACCCTCGAGGAGGTGCGGCGCTTTCATTATCTCTATCAACGAGCGGCCTCCGATCTGGTGAAACTCCAGACTTTCGCCGGAGACGGGGAATTGAAAGTGTGGCTCGAAAATGTCGTCGCCCGCGCCTACAGCGCCCTGCACGAGCGCCGGGCCCGCGGGGTTCCGTTCGCGCCCTGGCGTTGGCTCTCGAGATCGTTTCCGCGAACTTTTCGGCGTCACCTTCGCGCCTTCGCCCTGTCGACCTCGATTTTCTGGCTGGGAGCGTTGTTCGGGGCCGGGATGCTGTTCGCGGACTACGGCCTGAAGAGCGAGTTCATTCCCGCGCAGTTCGGGCATGTGGCGGGCAAGCCGTCGAAACGCGTCGAGCGCGAGGAAAAACAGGACTTCGACTATTTCGAGCAGCGCCAGACCTTTTCCGCGACCCTGATGACCCACAACACCAAGGTCACCCTGCTGACGATGGTGTCGGGCGTTTCCTACGGGCTGCTGACCGTGCTGCTGCTCTTTTCCAACGGCATCCTCATCGGCGTGATCGGTTACGACTACATCGCCGACGGACAGGCGGAGTTTCTCTTCGCGTGGCTGCTGCCCCATGGGTCCTGGGAGTTGCCGGCCATCTTCATCGGCGGACAGGCGGGCCTGGTGCTGGGACGCGCCATGTTCGGGTGGGGCACAAATCTGCGCCTGCGCCAGCGGCTCGCCCGCATCCGGCCGGACCTTATCAATCTCGTGGGCGGCGCGGCCGTGATGCTGATCTGGGCCGGGATCGTCGAGTCGTTCCTTTCCCAATATCACGGGCCGTCCGTCTACCCGTTCAAGATTCTCTTTGGCGTGTTCCAGCTCGTCGTCCTCGCCGCCTGGCTCGGCTGGAGCGGCCGAAAACCCGATCCGGTCGCGGCCTGACGAGCCGGTGTCCTTCCCTTTGCCCGCATCCCGGAAACCATGAGCCTCGGAAAAACCGCCTCGCTCGAGATTCGCACCCCGGAGGGCGTGTCCTTCACGCTGCCCATCGCGAGCCCCGCGACGCGGGCGTTTGCGTGGATGCTGGATGGCTTCGTCATTTTCGGGATCATGAAGGCCGTTTCCGCCGCGCTGGGCGCCCTCGCGACCGCCACGATCGTCATTCCGATCATCGGCGATGCCGTGCTCGATTTCGCCTACGCGGTCAAAATCTTGATAGGATTTCTGGTGTCCGTTTTTTACGGGATTTTTCTCGAGTGGGTGTGGCGCGGCCAGACGGTGGGCAAGCGCGTGATGCGCCT
>JAGRPB010000033.1 GCA_020439945.1 Verrucomicrobiia bacterium | reverse complement strand
TGGCGCCAACCATCGCCGAACTGGAATCGCTCAAGGCCTGTGCCGAAAAACATCACGTCGTTCTCTGCCCCGGTCACAACTACATTCACGAACCCGCGCTGCATCGTTCCCGCGAGCTGATTCACAGCGGTCGTCTGGGCAAGCTGGTGGCCGTTTACATTCACTACCACATCCATCATCCCGAAGAAGTCGCCCGCCGCTATCCGGGAGTGATCCGGCATATCCTGACCCATCATGGTTACATTCTCGGTTACCTGGGCGGCGCCGATCATGCGCCCGTTTCGGTGTCGGCGATGAAGTCGATGGTCCACTATGACGAGTTCCAGGGCGAAGACCTGGCGATGGTGAACCTGCGGCTGAAGTCCGGCGCCCTGGCCCATTTCTGCGCCGACTTCGCCGCCGACGATCACTCTTCTGATCCGTGGACTTTCGTGGTGAAAGTCATCGGCACCGACGGCGCCACCCGTTTCAGCTATCGGGACTGGGTGGAAAACAAACCCGGCGTCGTCCACTCGCACACGTGGTCCGCCTACGGTTGGCACATCCGCGAAGAGGTCCGCCACTTCGTCGAAGAATGTCTCGGCCGAGGGGCGACGCCGCTATCCACCATCGACGATGCCATCCTGGCCCAGCGAATCATCGAGGCCTGCGAGCGGTCGGTGGAGGAAAAGCGGGAGATCGATCTCTGAGCGAAGAATGGATGGAACGGTGACGATTGGCGAGTTCACCTCCCGCGCTTCGCTCGGTTGAAGCGCGTTTTGCGTTCCTCCGCTTTTTCTTCGGCGGATTTTTCGGCGGGGGGTGCGGGCGGGGGCTCCTCATCAAGAGGACGGCCGGGCAAGCCATCCCTACCGGGGAGTGATTCGGTCGAGGATTCGGTAGGGACGCTTCGCCGAAGCGTCCGCCGTTTCGGCTCAGCTTTCGATTTCACCTTCCGCGCAACCGATTTCGCGAAGCGCTCCTTCAACAGCGTGAACTCAGGCAGATGCCAACCCGTTCTTGTGACCAGGGCATCGGCGAGCACGAGAAGGAGGAGAAAACTCAGCAGCCATGGTTGGAGGCTGGTGAAATCCTTTCGCTCCGGTTTCTTCCAGGCTTCCGACAAATCCAGCAATTCCCGCCCGCCGCTTATTTCGGAGGTGGCGCGAAGTTCGGCGACGCGCTCGGGATCGAAGGCCCACTCGGTGCTGGTTCCGACGACGACGGGACCGAAGGGCAACGCCGTCTGGCCGACCTGCACGGCGCCACGGATCATCTCGCCCTCCTTGAGGTCGGCGCGGACGGAGAAATGCCCGGGCGCGAGGCGTTCCCAGGTCAGCTCGGAACTCCGCTCCGCGCCCTCTCCACGGGCGAGGACCACGCGCGGTGGTCGAGCGGCAAAGCGTTCATTCCACTCGGTCTCATCGTAGAGCAGGTCGATCTTCAGTTCCGTGCCGGTCAGTTCGTGTCGGATACCGATGCCGGGAGGCGTCTGTTCGCCCATCAACCAGCGGTTCAGGGTCTGGACGAAATCGCCGACCTTGGGCCAGGCGCGGATCTCATCGGAAAACTCACCACCGAGCGGGAAGGAAACCGCCGCGCTTCGTCCGATGCCCCGTCTGGCGTAGGCGACGAGCGGGGCGGCGTATTCATCCTTGGAGATGAGGGCGGCGGCATCGCCCTCGCGGGTGTAACTCAGGTTGTAACCATCGACCTCGCCGAGCCATTCGAAGTCCTTCGCTCCGATCTCGTACCAGCTGCCGGTGGCCTGGGTGGCGACGGGTTCGTCGATGAAAGTGGAACGCGCCACGGTGACGGTTTCCTGGGCGAAGATGTTGGGAAGGTCGCCGGGAATGTCGGTGAAAAACATGCGACCGTTGCCACGCTTGGCGATGTCCTCGATGAAGGCGGCGTCGGGATCGGACTTGGTGCCAAGCCCGATGACGCTGACAGAAGCGCCTTCTTTGACCATCTCCTCGACCAGGGTCCGGTAGGCGCCGGGTTCCTCGGAGTCGGCGGCATCGGAAAAAAGGATGATGTGCCGCTGACCGATGTCGGCCTGTTTGAGTTGGTCCCACGCGGCTTTCAGTCCGGTGTAGACGAAGATGCCGCCGCCCATGCTCTCGATCCGGCGCACCCGGTTGATGATCTCGGCGCGGTGCTGGCCCACGTTGATCAGCGGGACGATCTCGTGCGAGGTGCTGTCGACCGCGTTCACCGCGACGAGATCCTGCGGACCCAGCAATTCCACGGCCCGACCCGCGCCCTCGTCGGCGAGTTGCATCTTGGTATGGCCGCTGCTCGTCGTCATGCCCATCGATCCTGAGCGATCCATCACGATGGCCATCGCCACGGCCAGTTTCCGGTGTTCGCTTTTCAATTCCATCGTCACCGGCAACAGCGGATCGACGGACGATTCGTAGTAACCACCGGCACCGAAGCTGTGTTTGCCTCCCGCCATCAAAAGGCCGCCACCCTGTTCGTTGACGAAGAAATCGAGCGCCTTGAGGAATTCGGTCGGGATGTCCCAGGCGGGGACATTGTTCAGGATGACGTTCTTGGCGCCCGTCAGTTGGCCGACGGTGAGCGAGCCGGGATCGTCGATCAGGTCCACGTCGAATCCCTGGGCCCGGAGGATGCCGGCGACCGGGTCGTCGGCGTATTTCGAGATCAGGAGAACGCGGGGACCGGCGGCGATTTCGATCCAGGCTTCGTAGCGATTGTTGCCCTGGTGGGCGTCGGTCTCGGGCAGAATGGTGACTTCGTAGTGATGGGAACCGGGTTCCACCAGCCGGTCAGTGAAACGCAGGGAATCGAGTCCGGCGGAAATCGTGGTCTTTGTATCGGCGATGATTTCGCCATCGCGGGCGATCCGGAGCGGCACTTCGGCCTCGACGTTTCCGGTCACATTGACATCCATGATGAACGGCTCACCCACCTGGCTGCGTGACGGGAGGTGGAAATCGGTGATGCGGAAGTCCGTGGTTTCGTCGCTGGTGAGCAGCCGATAGTCGAGCGGAATCTGCATTTCTTCCAGCTTCTCGGGCAAACCGGTCAGCGGTTCGGTGGCGTAGCCGTCGGTGAAAACGAGAATCCGTGAGTGCCGTTCGCGATCCGACAGCGCGATCGCATCCTGCAGCGCCAGGGCGGTGCGGGTGAGGCTGCGATCTCCCGGGTAGCTGGCGGTTTCGGTGTTCGGTTTGCTGACCACTTCGGTGGCGTAGTCGACGAAATGAAGCCTGTCTTTCGAGCTGGGACGCGAGCGGTCCAGCAGGCGTTTCCATTCCTCGATATTGCGCGCCACGATTTCCTCCGCCGATGCAGAGCGGTCGATCAGCACCCAGAGATCCATCCCGTCGGCCAGTCGCCGGATCTGCGGATTCGCCAGGGCGAATACGAGCAACAGCAATCCCGCCGCCCGGAGTGGGCGCCACAGTTCCAGCCGCCGGAAATACCAGCCGATCACGGCGAGCAACGGCAACAGGATGAAAAACTGGGGAGAGGCGAAGGTCACGTGGAGGCTTTTGGCGGACTCGACAGGGTCAGGTCGGGGAGTTAACAGGGTTGAATCGTTCCGACGGGCTGGGACGATTGATGAAATACCAACTCGCCAACAGCACGGCGAGCAGGAGGAGGAGCCACAGCGGCCAATTGGCGTCCTGCTCACTGTGTTGTTCGATGAGGCTCTGTTCGATGCCGGCGAGATCGGATCGGCTGGCGGCCTGGGACAGGTCGGCTTCGCGCGTGTCGGCAAAGTGAGCCGCGCCGCGCAGCAGCAGGCCCGGGGATTCATCGCTCTCGCCCTGGCGCACCTCGAAAAAACCGGCTTCGTCGGGGGCGCGTATCAGGTCCGCCCGATTGCGTGGAATCGTCTCGGTACGGGTGACGGATTGGGCCAGCGACACCGTGGTGGTGGACCAGGTCAGGTTCGGATCAGACTCGGGAGCGCGTGATGGCGAGAGGTGGAGCGGTTGCCGGATTTCGAAATTCTCCGATTCGGTGGCCACTTTCTGTTCGCGGATGTCTTCGACGAAGCGGTGGAGCAACACAATGAAAGCAGGAAGCCGGGGAGCGTTCGAGGTGGCGAGGTCGAAGTTGAAACAAAGCTGACGTTCGCCCTCGGTGGTCCGGAGAAACACGAGGTGTCGGTCGCCCTGCCACACGAGCACGGTGTCGTCCGGCTGGGGGGGAATGCCGGGCGTCTGACGCGCGATCAGGCTCTGCCAGTTCAGGCCTTCGACCAGCGGATGGTTGGCGGCGGCGATTCGCCCCGAGAGGTAGCTTTTGGCAACGCCGCGGTGATGGATCATCGCGATGGCGACCTCGGGCAACGGCTGCGGATTCAACGGATCGTAGGCGACCATGGCGAGATCGGGCGGATTCGTTTCGGAAGGCTCCACGAGACCGTCGAAACTTCCGAGGATCTGGGAAAAGGTGTCGTCGAGTTCCGGCGGACTGATCTTGATGATGGCGACCGGTTTCGGGAGCGGCCGAATCGCCGGCAGGTTGTCGTCGAAACCGAATTCGTCGGGCTCGAGGCGGAGAACGATGGATTCGGCTTCATCGGGAAAACGTCCCTTGAGGGCGCGGACTTCGCCGGGCTCGAGCGTGAGCGAGCGGTCGGGCGTTCGCTGTTTTCCGGTCTGCAACAGCCAGGTCCGGGTCTGCGGCGTCTCGGAGTAGTTGCGAACGATGGCTTCCCAAATCGTCTCGCCTTCCTCGGATTCAGAGATTTCCAGGCCGGCAAATCCGACGTTGTCCTTCGGCTCGCCGACCGCCAGCAGCCGTGCGTTGTAGGCGAGGTCTTCGTGCAGGTGATCGGAGGCCAGAATCAGCAGGCCCGACCCGCCGACGAGGCTCCGGCCAACCCTGAGCGCGGGTCCGAAATCGTGATCGCCTCCGGCGGGCGACCAGGCAGCGAGGGAGGCGAGCAGTTCGGGGATCTCGGTGCCGCTGTAGATGGGTTGCCCGGTGACCTGGGAATCGATGGCCACGTATTCGGTGCGAACGGCGGTGCCCGACAATTGCTCCAGTTCCTTTTTCAGCGAGTTCGCCAGGTTTTCCCGGAAGGCGCTCATGGAGGCCGAGCTGTCGAGCACGATGGCGATGCGTTGCACGGAGTCCGGACGCATCCAACGCGGTTGGACCAGCATCCACGTCAGGAGCAGCACTGCCAGCAATTGTAACCACAGCGGGATGGAACTGCGCAGGCGTTCGAATCTCCGCCCCGAGACGCTCTCGCGACGCATCTGATCGAGCAGGAACAGGGTGCTGATGGTGACCACCTGCGATTGCCGCTGCAGGAAATGGATCGCCAGAATCGCGGGAATCCCGAGCAGCGCCCAGAAGCCGGCGAGGTTGGCGAAGGTGAGATTCATTGAAAGTTTTCAGAGTTCAGTTTTCAGTTTTCAGAGGTGGAAGCGATGGCTTTATGCGAGTTCTGAAAACTTTGATTTAAGTCCAGATTTCCAGCGCGCCGCTGGTGATGGCTTCGTGTTGGACGGCGGCCTGGAAATCGGGTTCGCAGGGGACGCGCGAAAGCACGACATCGTATTTCCGGCACAGGGTTTTCCAGAGTTCGAAATGCCGGCGATAGGCGGCGAGGTAGCGTTCCAGCAGGGCGCGATCGACGCGGTGCGGATGTTTTTCTTTGGATTCCGCTTCGATGAACTCGTAGTTGCCCTCCCACTCCGGCGCGGCTTCGGCTTTCAGGAACGGAGCCAGGATGATGCCGTGGCCTCCGCCCCGGGTGAGGGCGCGGAGCGAGGTCTCGGGAGACTCGGTGAAAAGCAGGTCGCTGACGAGGATGCGGAGCGATCGTGCCCGGAGAGGGACAGGTCTGAGGTCAGGCGAGGCGGCCGCCGCCGTGGCGGGCAGGTCTTCGAGGAGCCGGGTCCAGGCGTGGCTGTGGAGCAGGTCGTCGCCGATGCGACGGTGGGAATCGCCCCGAACGAGTTGCGTCGCGACCGAGGCTCCGCTTTTCAGGGCGGCGAAAACGACAAAGTAGAACAGCTCGACGGTGCGTCGGGTCTTGGCGGGATCGAAACTCATGGAGTCGGAGGCGTCGAACACGATGTCGATGACCGGCCGGACTTCCTCACGATAGAGTTTCATCGAATAGTTGCCGGTCCGGGCGTAGGCCTGCCAGTTGATGTGGCGCGGATCGTCGCCGGGCACGTAGGAACGGTGGTCCTGGAAATCGAGCGAACTGCCGACGCCGCTTCCCTGGAAATCACCGGTCTGGCCTCGCCAGGTGCGATGCTGAAGCGGCAGTTTGAAGACATCCGCCCAGGCCTGTGCCCGGGCAGCGATCGCGGCAAGTTCGGGCGGGGCAAGCATCGACTTTTAGGAAAGAAAAGGAAGCGGGCGTAAAGAAAGCACAGAACGGCGCCCGATTCATGAGTGAGAGCGACGCAGCACGTTCATGATCCGGTAGGCATCGCGATACCACGACATGCCGCGGAAAATCGTGATGATGATCGCGATGAGGCCGATGGCGGCCGCGGCGAGGACCAGAGCTTTTTCAGCGTGGCCACTGCCGGAGATCGCGGCGAAGAGCGTGGTCGCGGGGAGCGGCACGATGAGGAAGGCGACGTCGCCCATGTGGGTGGCTTCGGCGATGACCATCAGGAAAAGCGCGATCACCCCGAAACAGACCTGCACGAGCAGATAGATACCGAAGATCGACGCCGGTTCCGTGATTTTCCGGAAGAAGAGGTGGATAAAAATGAGTGGAAAAACGACCAGCGCTCCGCAGCTGACCATGATCTGCGTTTCCTGAAGCGTGAGACCGGCGCCTCCTCCATGGAACCAAAGGGCGGCACCAAAAAGCCCGGCGCAGAGCAGGTAGAAGAACAGGCCCGACGGCCAGCCCGGAGCCAGGAAAATGAAAAAGGGCCGCAGATACCAACGGGCGGCGAAGGGACGCATCAGGCTGGGAAGCAATGTTGGTCGCTCGGTCAGCGCGTCCAGTGAGACGAGCATCCACACGATTCCGGTGATGATGGTGCACGCGATGAGATTGAATCCCGCCAACGGCAACAGGAGAAAGGTCACGCCGAAGGCAAGGGCGCCGAGGCGCTTCCGGGTGGCGTGATTGTCGGCTTCGGGAGCGATCCGGCTGGCCCCGAGATCGAGCATGAACCAGATCGCATAAGCCGAACAGAGCAACCCGCCGACGAAGACCCGGACGACAGTCCCGGCCGGCGCGGATCCACCACCGCTCGGAATCAGCGTTCCGGCCAGCTCATCGATCAATTGGAGTCCGAACAACACGCCGATGAAAAGGGCGACAGAGACGGTGGCGCGGAGCAGCACCGATCGGAAGGCGGAAAATCCCACGGTGATGGCGGTGAAAATCATTGAAGCGACCAGCACCCAGAACAGGATGATCATTTCCGTGATGACATCGACCCCACCGAAGAAGTAGCGCATCACCAGGTAGGGGAGGATGCCACACGCCAGCAGGAGCGATTGAGCCACCAGCGCCGCCCACTTTCCGAACGTCATCCGCCAGGCGCCGAGTCGGGTCAGTTGGATCAGGTCCATCGTGTTGAGCTGCATTTCGGAGGTCAGGGCTCCGAAACCACGGATCGGCATGACGATGAGCAACGTGGCGACCACGAAAAACCAGAAGAAAGCCGAGACGGGCTGGGGATCGCCCGGAGCCGAAGCGCCGATCAGGACGCAGAGCACCATGAACGCCTGCAGCAGGATGAAGGCGATGGTGAACAGGTGCGTCCGCATGCCCTGCCGCAACTCCTTCACCAACATCGGACTCAATCGGTCCGAGAAGTCGGTCAGGTGCAGGTTGGAGGAGGGCATGGCTTTTAGTGATTAGTGATTAGTGATTAGTTGGGGGTGATAGGGAAAAGCTTCTTACTCATCTCTATTCACTCATTACCTATTACTAATCACTCGAAACCTTCCCTTCAATCTCACCGAGAATCTCGATAAACGCGTCCTCCAGCTTGCGTTCTTCGCGGTGAAATTCGATGACGGGAATGCCCTCGTTGATCATGCGTCGCAAGACGCCGGCGATGACATCGGGCTCCAGCGAATCGATCTCGATCCGGGCGCCGCGTTTTCGGATTTCCTTGAGAGTGACGTGGGGCGACATCTCGGCCCACTCGGCGATTTTCTGCGGGTCGCCGGCTGTCTGCACATCCACCAGCATGGAGCCGGAGGTGGTGTGCTTGAGACTCTCGGCGGTGCCGTGATGGATGATGCGGCCTCTGTCGATGAACAACAGCGAATCGCACATTTCCCCGAGTTCGGAGAGAATGTGGGAGCTGATGAACACGGTCTTGCCGTCGTCGGCGAGAATGCGGATCAGGTTTTTCAGTTCGACCCGCGCCTTGGGATCGAGCCCGGCCGCCGGTTCGTCGAGAATGAGGACGTCGGGGTCGTGGATCAGCGCGCGCCCGAGACAGAGCCGCTGGCCCATGCCCTTGCTGAGCTTGTTGATCAGGCGGTCCGCCAGGGGCGTCAGATCGGTGAAATCCATCACGTCACGAACCCGGTCGGCCCGTTCCTCGCCGCGAAAGCCGAGGGCGCGGGCGAAGAAATCCAGGTACTCGACCACCGTCATGTTGTCGTAGGTGCCGAAACTGTCCGGCATCCATCCGATCCGGCCGCGAACCAGCGCCGGGTATTGCACCACGTCGATCCCGCAGACTTTCACGATACCGCGGTTGGGATAGTCGAGGGTCGCCAGGATCCGCATCGTGGTCGTCTTTCCCGCGCCATTGGCACCGACGAAACCGACCACCTGGCCAGGATCCACGGCGAAAGAGACGCCGTCGACGGCCTTCAGGGAGCCGAAGCAGCGGTGAAGATTCTGCACCTCAATCGCGGGCGGACCGCCACTGCGATCGGGTTCCGGCGATTCGGCTGGCGGAGCCGATTCCGCCCCGGTGGAGGGAGCGTCGGCCTCCACGGGTTTTTCCGGATCGGGTTCTGCGTTCGGTGAATCGCTCATTTTCCTCGAAATTCCTTACTTGGTCCCCTCCGGCGCGGACGGGGTCGACGCGGTGACGACGCTTCCCGAAATGATGGCGAGATCGTCCTTCCAGCGAATCGATCCGAGAGTCTCGACAAAACCGGCCCGTCGATCACTCGAAGTCGCGAAGAACCGGCCGTTCTCGCGCCACAGTTTTCGCGTCTGCTTCTGGACCGGTTCATTGAGATCGAGGCATTTTTCCTCCCACCATTTCTCGAGGATCTTTTCGTCCGAAGGCTGCAGCGGGATCGCTTCGCCACCGGCGAGCGAAGCGGCGCCGCTGTATTTCCAGACGAATCCCCAGCCGTCCCGGTAGAAAAACTCGTCCACCTCGAACTCCAGACTCGAAAAGAGACGCGGTGCCTCCGTGTCGGTGGCGGGAGCCTGCTGCTCGACGCGTGAGCGGGTGGCGCGAACGGATTGCAGGAATTGCGCCTGTTCGCTCCGGCTCTGGAACCAGTCGCCGCGATAGGTGCCGCCCTCCAGCCGGTAGTCGGTCGTCTCCGCGCTGGAGGGATCGATCCGGTTCAACGCCGATGGCGGCAGGATGATGGGTGAGAGAAAAACGGGGTCGTCGATTCGGAACCCGGATCCCAGCAGGACGCCGGTGCGGCACACCTGTTTCTGCGTGATGTAGAGCCGCTTTTCCTGCGGGCCGGATTCGAGCAGCGCGAGCACGAGGCGTCGACCCGATCCGCCGATGCCATCGCTGAGTAGGATGATCGCCAGGATGAGCAGGCTCGCGACGAGCGAGATGATCGGCGTCGTGATGAAGAGCTTGTGACGTTGCCCGGGCTTCGCGAGGACGAAGAGATTGATCGGGCCGACGATGATGCCGAAGGCGATCAACAGCAGGATCACCAGCGCGGTGTTGAAACCCGTGCCGTCGAACATTTGCAGCAATGACCAGCCCCGGCGGTAAAAGTCGGACAGTTCCTTGGCCAGGTTCGAGACCGCCGCGTAGCGGCTTACGATTTCCTTGGCCTTGAGATTCTGGCCGTCCCAGTTCCAGGCTCGCACACTCCCCAGTCCGCGGTTGGGTGCCGATTGAGTGTTCTCGTCGGGAATCAACTCGTGGCTCGCCAGCCAGGCACCGGTATCCACCTGACGAACGTAGAAATCCAGCCGCCCGCCCAGTCGCGTCCATTCCAGGATGGCCATCCGGGCGCCGGGCGAAAGACGTTCCCATTCCTCGTCGGCGATCATCAGCACATCCAGACCGGTGTAGCCGCGCCAATCGGCGGGAAGCTTTTCCGGGTCGAAAGTGCCGGCGAAGGCGTCGACACCTCCGCGACTGTGCGAGGAGGAAGTCATCGCCGAATTCAACTGGTTCAGGTTCCGGTCGGCCAGCTTCTGGCTGATCCCGATCGCTGGCCAATCGATGAAGATCTGGGTCGAGTCTGTCCGCTGGGCGGAGGGTAGTCCCGCAGAACCAGCGCGAACGGAAACCTGCCGGTAACCGGCGCCGGAATCGAGCCCGGTCGGCACCGGCACGAGGAGTTCCTGGATGACCTCGGAACCCGAATCCACCGCGACCGTGAAGCGCGAACTGTAGCCCATCTGACCCCAGCTCGATTGGAAGTCAAAATCGAGATCCCACTTCCGGTTCTGCGCCGTGGCGTTGCGGATGGTGACGCGGACCGGCATGAAACCCCGCGATTGGCGCGGTGTGAAAACCGACTCGATCTCGAGCCTCGTTTCACCCTGCTTGTCGTAGGCGCGCTCGAGAAGGACCTGCTGGGCTTCGGCGTTCGCCGCGAGGAAGATTCCCATCGACGCCGCCCAACGAAACGCCGAACTGCGGCGGAAACCATGGGCGAGACGGAGAAGTTTCATGGGCGAGAAGGCGGGGGCAATCGGAGGAACAATGGTCTACGGAAGCGGTCCGCAGTATCTTTCGCTCCTGCCCAGAGAGGCAAGCCTTTTTCCCTTGGAGAAGTGAGGCAAGGGGAACCATGAGCGCGGTCGGCGACCGCGTCTACAGCTTGGCCCGACGGCGAGAAAGGAGCTAGGGCGGGTTCGGAAACCGCTGTGTCTGTAGGCGCGGTCGCCGACCGCGCTTGAGCGGAGATTTGAGGAACTCGCGGGAAATACCGGGAATAGGAATAGGAAGAAGACGAGGAATAGGAATAGGACGAGGAATAGGACGAGGAGTGACGATTTGGTCGCGCAATGCCTGTAGGCGCGGTCGCCGACCGCGCTGCGACGAAACCGCCCCCTCAACCCGCCACCAGATCGTAGCCGCGCCAATTGGTCACCGTGACGTCGGCGAACTGACCCACGGGCAGGTCCTGCGGCACGAAGACGGTACCGTCGACTTCGGGGGCATCCGCCTGCGCGCGACCCTGGCCGGGTTCGTCGATGAGCACACGCACGGTTCGCCCGACCTGCGCGGAATTTCTCAGCTCCGCCTGGCTCTGCAGCAGGCGCATGGCGTCGTTCCAGCGCTTCTTCCGCGTCATGTGATGCACGTGACCACCCATCTTCGCGGCACGGGTACCTTCCTCGCGCGAGTAGGTGAAGACGCTGGCGCGCTCGAATTTCGCCTCCTCGATGAAACCGAGCAGCTCGTCGAAATCGGCCTGCGTTTCTCCGGGAAAACCGACGATGAACGTCGTCCGGATCGCGAGATCGGGAATGCCCGCCCGCATCCGCCGAATCAGGTCGCGGATATAGTCACCGCTGGTTTCCCGGCGCATCTCCTTGAGCATGTGATCGGAAATGTGCTGCAGCGGAATGTCCACATAACGCGCCACCTTGGGACACTCGGCGATGGTCTGGATCAGTTCGTCGCTCCAGTGGGCCGGGTGCGTGTAGAGCAGGCGAATCCAGAAATCGCCCTCGATCTCGTTCAACGCCCGGAGCAGGCTGGCGAGCGATTCGCCCTTGGTGGAATCGACCGGGCTGGTGGGATTCGGCCGCGATTCCTCCCACTTGTCCATGCCGAAGTAGGTCGTGTCCTGCGAGATCAGGTTCAGCTCCTTCACGCCCGATTTCACGAGCTGCTCGGCTTCTTTCACCACCGATTCCAGCGTCCGCGAACGATGGCGGCCGCGGATTTTCGGGATGATGCAGAACGAGCACGGGTGATTGCAGCCTTCCGCGATCTTGATGTAGGCGCTGTGCTGTGGCGTCAGGCGGAAACGCGGCGTGTCGTAGTCGGGAATGTATTGCGGCCCCTTGGTGACGAAATTCTCCGCGTGAGGATCGGTGTCCTGCTGCACCAATCCCTGGATGACCGGCGCCACCGAGGTGATCTGGTCGAGTCCGATGAAGGCGTCGACTTCCGGCATCAGGTCGGGCAGTTCCTTGGAAAAACGCTGCGAGAGACAGCCCGCCACGATGATCTTCTGCCTGGGACGAGCCGTTTCGCGATCGTCCACCGCGCCGAGAATCGTGTTCACGCTTTCCTGCTTCGCCTGATCGATGAACGAGCAGGTATTGATGATGAGCACGTCGGCCAACTCCGGTTCCGGCGTCATCATCATGCCCGCCTGCTGGAGGTGGCCGATCATGATCTCGGAATCGATCAGGTTCTTGGCGCAGCCGAGTGAAATCAGGCCGACCGTGGTTTTTCCGTCAACAGGCATGGCGGGAGAGAGACTGGGGTAAAACGATAGAAAATGGGCCGTTAAGATGCGTCATCCGCCGCGCTGAGCAAGTGGAGTCGCGCGGGTGGACTCAACCCTGTCAGGTCCGCGACTCAACAGGGTTGGAAGAAAACGATGCCGACGGGTGCCAGGGAAAACGGGGAGTGCCTGAGAGAGAAAGTTTGCGTTTTTCCTTTATATCCTTATCGCTGTCTGGTTATATTGTGGAGGTAGAGAGAAGATTTAGGAAACCTCAACCGAAAGGCCCCCATCATGTCACGCGTCGTTATTCTCGGAGCGGGCGTCTCAGGACACACCGCCGCCTCTTTTCTCCGCGATTGGCTCGACGATTCTCACGAGGTCGTCGTCGTGTCGCCCAATCAGGTCTGGAACTGGATTCCCTCGAACGTCTGGGTCGGAGCCGGTTCGATGCCGATGAAAGACGTGATCTTTGAGCTGGAACCGGTTTACCGGAGAATCGGCGTGGATTTTCGCCAGGCCAAAGGCGTCGCCATTCACCCGGAAGGAGCCGGGGAAAACGACCGTCCGTTCGTGACGATCGAATACACCGGTCAGGGAAAAGACGGAAGCTCGGAGGAGATCGCCTACGATTACCTGATCAACGCCACGGGGCCGAAGCTCAATTTCGGCGCCACCGAAGGGCTCGATCCGGAAAAGGACGGAAACACGGTTTCTATCTGCACGCACCTTCATGCCCAGCACGCGGCGGAGAAACTGGACGAGTCCATCGCCCGGATGAAAGCTGGCGAAAAGCAGACCTTCGTCATCGGCACGGGACACGGCATGTGCACCTGCCAGGGCGCGGCGTTTGAATACATTTTCAATGTCGAGCAGGCGGTTCGCGAGGCCGGCGTGCGTGACATGGCGCGCTTTGTCTGGCTGTCCAACGAGTTCGAGTTGGGCGACTTCGGCATGGGCGGCATGCACATCAAGCGCGGCGGCTATATCACCAACGGCAAGGTGTTCACCGAATCGATCATGGCCGAGCGGGGGATCGAGTGGATCACCCGGGCGCACGTGACACGGATCGAGCCGGGGCGCATTCACTACGAGCAACTCGACGGCACCGTGGGCGCGGTCGATTTCGACTTCTCCATGCTGATTCCGCCCTTCGGCGGCGTGGGACTGAAAGCTTACGATCGCGACGAGACGGACATCACCGCCGAGATTTTCGCGCCGAACGGTTTCATGAAAGTGGACGCCGATTACACCGAGCGACCCTACGAGCAGTGGCGGGCCGCCGATTGGCCGCGAACCTACCAGTCACCGCTCTACCCGAATCTGTTCGCCGTCGGCATCGCCTTCGCGCCACCGCACCTGATTTCCAAGCCGATGAAAAGTGTGAATGGCACGCCGATCAATCCCACCGCGCCACGCACCGGGATGCCGGCAGCGATGATGGGCA
The DNA here is from genome assembly GCA_020439945.1 of Verrucomicrobiia bacterium. Classification (GTDB taxonomy): domain Bacteria; phylum Verrucomicrobiota; class Verrucomicrobiia; order Verrucomicrobiales; family DEV007; genus JAEUHH01. Next base: position 24,375 of record JAGRPB010000033.1, on the reverse strand, counting down.
AGGCGGTGGCGCAGAGTATCCGGGACATGATTCACGGCGCTGACTCGCCGACCCACACCGCGTCGATGGCGGAAATGGGCGCGGCCTGCGTCGCCTCCGTGGGAACGGGTTTCCTCAAGGGCAGCGCCGCCGCGATGACCGTCTATCCGGTCGTTCCCGATTTCGAGAAATACCCGCAATACGGCCGCGACATCAAGCTGACCTTCGGCGAGGTCGGGCTGGCGGGGCACTGGATCAAGCGGATCCTGCACCATCTGTTTCTCTACAAAGCCAAGCTGAAACCGGGCTGGCGTTTCATCCCCGAGTGACCCGAACCATGAACCCAACTCCCGAAGAAAACCATCACGACCGGGTGATCAACGAGCGCGGCTATCGGCAGGATTACTATCCGCCGGTGCCGACCCGGTTTACCAGGTTCATGAGAAATAATCTCATCTGGCAGCTGATTCGCTTCGCGATCATCAACCTGAAGATGATCCGCCTGGTGCGAAAGTCGCACCACTGATCGGTCGTCAGAGAATCGCCCCCGGCCGGTACTCCGCTGCGCCGGGAACGGACTCGGCAATCGCTTCAGCGGCTTCGACAAAGGCGGCAATCTGAGAAGCGGCGGCGCCGGCGTTCGTTTTCCCGGCTTCGAGAGCGGCGGCGAGTTCGTCGCGAGTCAGGCCGAGGCGGCCGTCTTCGGCGAGACGATCGATGAGGTCGTTGCCGTCCGATTCGCCGTTCCGCCAGGCTTTCACCGAGGCGACGGCGTGTTCCTTGATCACTTCGTGCGCAGTTTCACGACCGACGCCCTTGCCGACCGCCGCCATGAGGAAGGTGGTCGAGAGCAGGTAGGGGAGGTAGTGCGCGTTTTCGCGTTCGATCACGGCGGGGTAGGCCTCCATCTGGCCGAGGATGGTGAGAAACGTTTCCAGCAGGCCGTCGATGGCGAAGAACGCGTCCGGCAGCATCACCCGGCGAACCACCGAACAGGAAACGTCGCCCTCGTTCCACTGATCGCCCGCCAACTGCGAGGCCATGGCGAGGTGACCGCCGAGGATGGCTTTGAATCCGTTGATCCGTTCGCAGGAACGGCTGTTCATCTTGTGCGGCATGGCCGACGAACCGACCTGGCCCTTGGCGAAGCCCTCGCTGGCGGTTTCGTGACCGGCCATGATGCGGAGCGTTTTCGCGAAGCTCGACGGCGCCGAGGCGATCTCGTTGAGCACGCCGACGACGCGCAGGTCGAGGCTGCGGGGATAGACCTGGCCGACGTTGGTGAAAATGTGCGGCATGCCGAGGTGAGCGACGACCCGCTGTTCCAGTTCTGCGACCTTGCCGGCGTCGCCGCTGAAGAGACTGAGCTGATCGAGCTGCGTGCCGACCGCGCCCTTGAGTCCGCGGACCGGGTAGCTGGTCACGACCTGGGTCAGTTGCTCGAAAGCGCCCGCCATTTCCTCGCCGAACATCGCCAGCCGTTTCCCGAGCGTCGTGATCTGCGCGGCGACATTGTGGGTGCGGGCGGTGATAACCAGCTCCGCGTTGGCTTTCGCGAGACCGGCCAATTGATGCAGCGCCGCCGCCGTTTTCAGGCGAATGACGCCGAGCGAACGATAGACCTGGAGTTGCTCGACGTTTTCCGTCAGGTCGCGGCTGGTCATGCCCTTGTGGACGTGCTCGTGACCGGCCAGTTCGCAGAAGGCCTCGATGCGCGCCTTCACATCGTGGCGGGTGATCCGCTCCCGGGCGTCGATGGCGGCGAGATCGACCTGATCGACCACGCTCTCGTAGGCGGCGATCGCTTCCTCGGGAATGTCGAGCCCGAGGTCGCGCTGGGCCTTCATCACCGCGATCCAGAGTTCGCGTTCCAGTTTCACCTTTCCTTCCGGCGACCAGATGTCGCGGATGGCGGAGGAAGCGTAGCGTTCGGCGAGGACGTTCGGGATCATGATGGGTGGAGAGGGCAGGGAAGAGAAAGAAATCGGCCCCCTACTTCGCCCCGTCGCGGAAGCTTTTCAAGCGATGGGGAAATCACGGCGTCGAATTGTCGACGCGTCCGTGAATCCGGCGCTGTCCCTCGACTTGGCAGAAAGCTTGGGCGTGGAGTTTTCGCCCGAAACGAGCGAAAACCGGACCTCCCTGGAGTCGTATATCGGAAGTTGTGGAATTCCGAATGATCAACCCATCAAAACAAAGAAAACCTGCCGCCTCTGGAGTCCGAAAATCGTTCGAAACCCTTGACACGAAAAGGAAAACTGATCAATCTGCTTGAAGAAGCTCATCTGATTTAGGCAGAAATTTATCGGTATGCGGATGGGTAAATTAATACTGTTCTCCTCAATAAAATGAGCCACGGCGTGCACATACAAGTGACGATTCCCACGTCGGAACCGGACCGGCTCAAGTCGATTGCCTCGGATGCCTTTGGCGAGGAATGGGGCGGTAGGTTGATCGATGATCGCAACGCCCACGAATTCGTGCCCGGAGCAACGGAGAGTTACGAATTCCTTAACGATCTCCGGGAAGGGAGAGCATACTTCAAGTGGGGAAACGAAGGCGATATTGCTTTATGGGGAATGGTTGTGAACCACGGTGAACCGACACGATTCGCAGAGATACTGTTACCCTTCTGGCAACGATTGTTCTCTTTGGAGGATCAGATTATCACGCATGATTGGCAGCACGTTCTGATTCTCTACACCCACGAATGTAAGGAGCCTTCATCCGGAATCATCGAGGTTGGATGGCCATCAGAAGAAATGATTGGAACAGAAGTTAAGATCACGCATACGAACAACGCCAAATTCACCTGCCTCTAACACCTACAAGGAGAACAAGCGGGTGGACACCAACCGCCTACACGCCCGGAGTCGACATGACCCGGTTTATTCGAACCCTTAACCCTGTTGCGGAGTGGCGCCGCCTGTAGGCGGCGGGTCACCCTTGACGTTGAGAAAATGGATCTGGATCATCGAGCCCGGAATAGTATCTTGAATCCATGACTGGACTTGATCAGCTTCGCGGGCTTCCAGTCTCGGAAAGGATCCAACTCGTTGAGGATCTCTGGGATACTATCGCTGAGGGCTCCAAGTCTGTTCGCCTCAGCGAGGCGCAAATCATAGAGCTGGATCGGAGGCTTGATCGATTCGAAGAGGCTCCCTCGGACGGAGTCGAGTGGAGTGATCTGAAAGCTCGGATCCTCAATTCATTCTGATGAGGTTACTGTTTCGCCCGGAGGCAGAAGTCGAACTGATCGACGCCATCGATTGGTAAGAAGTGCGAAGCCGAGAATTGGGGGCGGAATTACTTCGGTGCGTCGACGCCTGCCTTGAGCGAATCATCCGCCAGCCAGAGTCCTACCCAGTCGTCCATCGCGAGACCCGGATGGCGCTCGTCCGACGCTTTCCATACTTGATCCTCTACCGAATCACAGATGAGGGCATTTCAGTGATCGCCGTGTTTCATGCGAAGCGCGATCCCAAAATCTGGCAGGCACGCCGACCGGATCGAACAAGTCGCTGCACGAGAACCCGATCCCAGACTGATCGTCCGGCTGGCATCGAGTACTTACACGATTTCAACTCAGGCAAGACCTGACTTGGAGGCCTCGGCGAGAAAGGACTTTGAATCGACGATCTCAGACTCGATGGACGCGTTCTGGGCCACCGACGAGAATGCCAAGGCCAGCGAACTGCGAAAACTCGCCTTGGAATTTCTGGATTCCGACAAGATCAGAGAGTATTCCAAAACCACTGACGACAAGGGCGACTAGCAAGGGCCGTCTGGATACGGTTTCGCCGCCTTCAGTGGCCTGACGCCGCCGAACTGGAAATGTGGGGCAGATTTGAAATCTGCCGTCTCAACCGCGATTCGCTGCCAAACTTTCTCAAACTCCGTCAGCAAGAAATGTTTTGCCAAGTCCTCGAAGACTGACGTTGGATAACGCCATTGATCAATCGGTCCACAGGCGAAATATCCTTTCAGAGCGGTCTGCATATCGCCCCGCATCGACCGATAGAGCCTTCGCACCAAACCCGGGTCATGAGCCTGCAGGCGTGGAGGCAGCACCTCCTTGGTCGTCATCATTCCTCCGAGCATGGCGTCTTCGAGGTCGAGGCGCTTTCCGAAGAGGATGGGCGAGTCCTGATGGTTCTGCTCTCACATCATCATTCGTTTTACCAGCCGGACACTCCTGAAGACGCGGAGAGGAAAGCCTTTCACGAGGGAGTGATCGCCAAGGATCTGATGGGCCAGAAAGAGTTCGATTGGGGCGAGGCCCTGTGTCGATTGGAGACGTCCCGCAACAAGGACTGGCTCGTGATTGCCTACAGTCGTGACGCAGAGGTTCCGCTGGAGGTGAAGCAAATGGTTATCGAGCCTTTTGGCGCATGAAAGGATGTCTGAAGAGAACCGATAGACAGCGTAATGCCTGTGCTACCACGAAGTTTTCGGGAGCCCTCAACTCAAGAAGACAGACTTTGCCAATCTACATGCCTCGCTCAAAAAGGTGATCGATCACCTTGCGATGAGTTCGGGAATGGTCTCAGGGGCTATTGAAAGTTCGCTTCTCACTCGACGCTCGCCACGCCCATGGGGAGACCTTGGCGGAGGCACCAGGCGAGGGCGTCGGGTTGGCCGAGGGCGGCGGCTTTTTTCATCCAGGCCACGGCGTCTTCGAAGTTCGCCTCCACCCCGAAACCGCTCTCGAGACAGCGGCCGTAGGCGTGCATGCATTCCGCGTCGCCCTTTTCGGCGCCGAGACGGAAATACCTGGCCGCGAGGGGTTCGTCGCCCCGGGTGCCGAGTCCCTTGGCATAGCGAACGGCGAGGTTGTAACAGGCGTGGGCGTTGCCGGCTTCAACGGCCTTTTCGAAGCGATGGAAGGCGGCCACCGGATCGGCCCGGCAACCGTTGCCTTCGGCGAGGCAGATGCCGAGCAGATCCAGCGCGCGTCCGTCGCGGGCTTCGGCGGCTTTTTCGAGAAAGGTGAGCGCCGTCTCCGGATCGGGTGAGACGCCCAAGCCGCGAAGCAGGGCGGCTCCGTAGTAGAAACAGGCCTCAATGTCACCTTGGAGGGCCGCTTTCTGGAGCCAGGAAACGGCCTCGGGAAGTTGCTCGGGCACCTCCGCGAGAATGAGCCCCAATTGACGGCGATGCCGGGAATGACCGAATTCGGCCGATCGGCGCAGCCATTTCAGAGCCAGCGGCCGATCGATGGGCAGATAGTGATCGGCCAAACGCGCGGCGGCCCGCGGATCCGAGGCGGCCGTTTCCTCGTCGATTTCGGCGGGAGCGATTGCCTCCGATTCGGGCTGACCGGACACTTCGGAAATGGGGTCGGCGTTCTTCAGGTAGTCGGTGCGGACGATGGGGGAGAAATTCTCGGCCAACATCTGGCGTTCGACATCGCCCGCGAAGGCGACGAGGAGATAGGTGATGCCCCAGATGAGGGCCGCTGCGCCGATGATCTGCCCGGCACTCGTGAGAAGTTTCGCTGTGGGTTTCGCCGGGAGACGGGGTTCCCCGGCGTCCGGTTGCGTCGTGGCTGACTCTGTTGGTGAGTCCGCTTCGATCGCCGACGTCGATTCTTTTCCCGCGGGAGATTCCGATTCGTCCGTATCGATCGTTTCCGACGGAGGGTTGTTCTCCTTGTCCCCTTTGAACCAGCGGAAATAGGTCACACCGAATCGCTCGGGGCGGTCCTGGGGTTCGCCGGCAGAGACAGCCGGAGAGAGGTCTTCGGAGGTGGCTTCGGAAGCGGTCGATCTGTTCTCGGGATTCGATTCTGTTGCTTCAACTGGCTTCTTATCCTTGGTCCGGCGTTCCAGTTGGCACGCTTCGGAGTCCTCAGCGGCGATGGATTGGGTGGCGAGAAACGAGAAAAACGACATCGGCCCGTCGTCATCTTCCGTCGTCGTCGTTTCCGGTTCGTCATTCCCGGATCCCTGTTCCTCTGATTGGCGGAAACTACTCAGCCAGTCGTCATCGCGGGTGGGTTCCGTTTTTTCGACGGAAGCAGGTGCGCTCTCGGTCGCCTCCGGTTCGGTCGCCTCCGGTTCGGTCGCTTCCGGTTCGGTCGCTTCCGGTTCGGTCGCGGGAGGAATTTCGAAGGGAATGGTCTTGTCTTCTTCGGTGCCGGAGGATTCCGGGATGGGCTCCGTTTCAATCGGGCGACGGAAAAACAGGCGACGTCGAATTGATTTTGCCGGGGCGGTTTCCTCGACCGGATCGGAGGGAGCTTCGTTGTTTTCGTCAGTCTCCCCGGACCCGGTCGCGGAGATCGGCGCGGGTTTTTCGGGACGATTCCCGAGTGAAAACGGCGCCAGCGACAGGGCGCCGCCTTCCGATTTGATCGCGGGTGGTTCGACCACTTCCCGCTGACGCTGGGCGGCTTGCGCGTAGAGGGGGTCTTCGATCGTGCCCAGTTTTTCGATCTCCTCGGCCGGTACCGTGGGGCGTTGGATCTCCGAGCGGCGTCGGGGCCGGTTGGAGAGGAAGGTGCCGCCGGGTTTTTGGTTGCCGATGTTTGAAAATGTCGCGGTGACCGGATCGGGCTCGGAATGGTCTTTTTCGGACGGCTTCGGGAGTTCGAAAAGGGTCACCGGTTCGGACACCATGCCGTCGATGAAGTCATTTTCGCCGAAGGTGGCCGTGTCGCTTCGCGAAGGTTCGCCTTCTACGAAGGGCTCCAGCTGATTGATCAGCGAGGTATGAATGGTTTTCGGATCGTCGGTTAGTTTCAGTCGGGCAGCCTCGAGAACGCCGATCGCTTTCTCGGGAAGGCGGATCCCGGCGGGACCTTCCAACGGGTTGTCCCAGTTCATCGGTTTGCCGGTTAGCAGGTGCCAGATCAAGGGCAACAACACCGCGGTGCGCCGGCCGGGTTCGCCCTGTTTGCCGCTGCGGTTGATCCTTTCCATGATGGATTCCGGAAAGGTGAGACCTTCGACCAGATCGTTGGCGGTCTGGTGCAGTCGCAGGCGGACGGGCAGGCGCTGCCAGATGCCGTCACCGTGGGCGCGCATCGCGGCGTCGAGACTGGCGGGATTCGGATCGCCGGTGACGAGGTAGGCGTTGCGGGCGGGCAACCACCACACGGGAGCCGCGCCGGCCGTTTTTTCCATCACGTCGATGGCCGAGCCGATCTTGCGGGCGAGCGCCAGCGCGCTGCCGAATTCGAGAGGGCCGCGTTCCTCCACCAAGGCCTCCACCGAAAAACCGGGCACGGATTCCTCGCCGATGAGGAGACAGCGACCGCTGGGCTCGAGGTCGACGATGCCGAGCTGATTGGGCAGGCCACGCCCGCCACGGCGCAGGGAGGAGTGATGCTGTTCCAGCCAGCCTTCCCGCGGGATCGAATCCCAATTGGGGAACAACTGGAAACGGACTTTTCCGTGGAGGGAAGCGCGGTCGACGGTCGCTTCGAAGGCGAGCGCCCGGGCATCCCCGCTCTCGGGCAGATAGTGATAGTCTCCGCCGAGGTTGATCGCATCGAGTCCCCGGCCTTCGGTGAGCCACTCGGAGAGAAACCGGCGTGGCGCCGGCGGTTTCGCGTGTTCGCCCTCGCGTTCGATCGCCTGGGCCATCAGGGGACGCAGCGCGGAGGCCAGACTTGCGAGGGTGCGATGGGGACAGCTTTCCGGATCGTCGGCGAGAACTTTGCCGATGAGGTTGCGCAACGCTTCGGAGGTGTGTTGCGCCTCATGGAAGAACGGGCGTCCCGGCGCACTGCGAAAGACAAATCCGCCCAACAGATTGTAGAGTTGCAATCCGAGCCGCCGGACGAGGTCGACGGGGTTTTCGATGGCCGGTTCGTTCCAGCCGGAGTAGTCGGAGAAATGAAGGCGGAATCCGGTCGGGCTCTCATCGTCGGCGGACACGGTGAGATGACCGAGGTCGAAATTCTCCAAGGCGTTCGGCCGGGGCGCCACGACGAGCAGCATTTCGATCAGGTCCAGCGTGACCTGGATGGCGGCCGATTCCGGCAGCCCCCCGATTCGGCGCAGGTAATCGTTGAGCATTTCGCCGTCGATGAATCGCTCAACGTAGTACAATTCCGAATCGTCCCGGCCGTGATTCAGGATCGGATTGAGTAACGGATGCTTGAGACCGGCCAAGGTGTTCAACTGCCGGGTGAACCGATTTGCCGTTTCAAAATCGTTGGCCAAGCCCTCAAATATATGGAGGCGGGCAAATCGGTAGCGCAGGCAATCGAGCACCAGAAACGAGCGCTCATCCCTCCGGGCACTGGCCAGTTCCGCCAGGCTTCCACCGCCTTGACGGGCAAATCGGTATCGATGGAATTCCGCGATCTGAGAAGTGTTTGGAAGCGACATTCGAACGAAAAACGAAAATTTCTGACCGATGATCCGCCTCCATTGGAAGCTTCACGGCTCGCGACTCCATTGACACGGAATGCGCCTGAAAATTATGACAATTTTTACACCATGTCGCAATTCTTTTTGAAATTTTGCGGCACAAAAGGCAAGAAATTCTCAGATTTGATCAGAATTCTGCCTTTTTGGGAGAAATTTGCTTCCCGACAAGCCGAATTCGAACCCGCTCCCGCCCGCGATTCGTGCGGTCATGAAAAGGGGAGAAGAACGATTCCCCGTTCTGAATGCGGTAATCGGATTGACGGATCCCGCGCCCGGATTCCCGGTTCAAGGTCGCGCCGTCCGTTCGTCAGCGACGATCGCTCCGGCTTCGATCCCGGTCTGAGGAGGACGAGGACGACGACGACGAGGAGGAGCGATTGTCTCCGCCGCCGCCGCTTCCGTTGCTGCTCGAACTCGAACTGCTGCTGCTGCTGCTGCTGCTGTCGACCTCAATATCGCGGCCGTCAGACAGTCGAACCACGGCTCCGCGAATCAGATTTCCGCGTTCCTCGCGGCTCATGTTCGGGTATTTCTGCATCGACTGGCGGATGTACTCGTGCAGTTTCTGCCGCTTGTCTTCCGGCAGCGCCTTGTAGCGTTCGATGTCTTCCTTCGACGGTCCACGGTGTTTGTCGCCGTCGCTCCGGTCTCCGCCGCCGCTGCTGCTGCTCGAGTGCGATCCATGGCCTTTCTTTGGCTGGGGAGACACGCGCTCGGGTTCGAATTTCAGTTCCACCTCTTCTCCTCCGACCGCAATGGTGGCACTGATTCCGGTGAGGAACTCGTTCAGCTCGTTCACGCCGACCAGTTGCATTTGTTCCGCGTTCGGTTTCGAGGCCGAAACGAGTACCGATTTCTCGGTCTGCCGATTGAAAAGCGTCGCCACCTTTTCTCCGTCGATCTCGGCGATGCCGCGGAGCGCGTAGGTTTCCGAGAGGCTGAGCACCCGCAAGAACGGGGAATTTCCCAGCAGCGCCTCAAAATGACCGGGGGCCACCGACTGTGGAAGATCCGGATCCGGAATCGGTTCAGTTTCCTGGGCAGACAACAGCGTGGCGGAGATTGGCAATGCCAGCGACAAGAGCAAACCAGGAGCCGTTTTCATGGGGATCACGAGGTCAGGAACGTTCGGTCAATTCCAGCTTTCCCGAGTCGTCCTCGGGCGCTTTTTCATCGGGAGAATTCTCGGGATTCGGGGACGAATCGTCCGCCGGCGCGCTCGGCGGCGCCGCATCCTCGATCGGGGCGGGGGAGTCACCGGCCGAGGGAGCGAACCAGCGAGCGACCGTGATGTCGCATTCCGCTTGGGGCTCGACCTCACGTGAGCGGCCGTCCAGTTCCAGTTTGAAGGTCTTGACCACCTGGAACAACTCCGGTGATTGCAGGGTCGCCAGCCAGCGATTGACTTCGGCGGCGTCGCCTTCCACGCGAAAACTCACCGCCACCTCGTCGTAGAACGCGTTCGCCTGTGGCTCCACCAGCGTCTGCCGCTCGATCCGCAGGCGTCGTCCCAGCACGTCGTTCTGGAGCGTCTGCATCAGGTCGCCCTGGGCGTTGCCCACGGAGATGCGTTGCCGCACCAGCGACGCCGGCAGGTTTTCATCCAGCCACGCGCGGCGGCGTTCCCAGAGGTCTTTCTCCTCCAGCCACATCCGGTTTTCGGCAAGTTCGCTCTTCAGTTCGGTGATCTTTTTCTTGCTGCCGCCCAGCGAACGCATCACGGCCCGGGCGGCGAAGAGGTTCGCCACCAGGAAGATGGAAAGCACGCAGAATCCCAGCAGGCGCTTCTCTCTAGTTGTCAGTCCCCTCATGCTTCGGTTGGCCTTGAATTTGGAAAGTCACCGTGTTGTCGCGCTCCACTTTCGGTTGCGGCATGTTCCAGCTGTAGGCGCGGAAAAAGTCGTTCCCCTCCAGGTCCTCCTTCAGCCGGAAAGCCATCTGTACGTCACGAGCCCGGCCGCGAACCGTGATCTGCCGACCCCGCGTCTCGTATTCGCGGATCACCACGCCGCTTCCCGGCATGGCTCGCGTGATCTCGTTCAATTGGACGACCGGGTAGTAGTGCAGGTCGAAGGCCGGTTCCAATTCCCGCCAGCGGGCCTCGGATTCCTGGATCGCCGCGACCTCGGGTCGGGTGGACTCCACCTCGGATTCGAGTTGGGAAATCTCCGCCTCGGTCGCCTGGGCGTGGCGCCAGATAAACGTGCCCGCCACCAGGTAGACCGCGAGCGCGACCATGGCGAAGAGACTGCGACGACGCCCCAGGCTGCGGCGCTGCCGGGCGGCCCGGACGGCGGCAGGGAGGAAGCCATCGTCGGTGGCGAAGGCGTTGGCCGCCGGCATTTCACCGCTGAACTCGGCCGGCATCAGCAGCTTGGTTTCAAATTCGGACCGCTCGCCCTTTGCCGTGTCGGCCAGCTTGCCGGTGACGAGCAATTCCGGCGAATCCGTCAGCAATCCCTCGGCCTGCAGGGATAGCGTGGTCAGGTTGATCTCCTGGGCGGCGGACGAATTCAGCGTCGGTTCCGCGCTCAGCACCTGCACGTGACTCAGTTGGCCGTGTCGATTCACCGCCAGCACCAGTCGCTTGTGTTCACGCCAGAGCACCAACCGGTCTTCGGGCAGTTTCAGCAGGCGGGCCGAGGGCGCGTATCCCGCCGCTCGCGGCAGGCAGAGCGCTTCGGGAAAGTCTTCCGAGAGCACATCGACACTCAGCAGCGCTTCGTGATCGCTGTCCTCGATCAGGAAAAAACTGTGCGGTGTGGCCGACGCGTCGCCGTGATGGGCCAGTCCACGCTTCTCGATCTGCGAAGCCACCATTGCCGGGAAAAGGGAGGCGTCCGCCGTCGGCAACTTCACCGCGAAGGTGGTGCAGAGAGTGGCCGGTACGCCGACAATCACCTCCGATCCCGAAGCGGCGATTTCCTCGAGTTCGCGACCTTCGGACACGACACCGCGTCCGGACCGCAGGGTCCAGCCACGTTTCTCATCGGGAAGCGCGATGCGAGGACGGCTCATGGTGAGTTTTTGGGGAAATCGCCGTGCGGCGACTCAACAGGGTACATTCCACGATCTAACCCTGTCGAGTCAGGTTCGTTGCGCCGCAGTATTCCGCAGGCGACGGAAAAAAGCGACTCCGAATGCGCGCCGGTCGATCACTCGGAAATCCGCGCCACGGGCGAGTCGTCGCCCTCGGTCAGGACGATGAGTCGGTAGAGATAGGTGTCGCCGATGGAGCCAGTGCTTTCGATGCGCTTGGTGGCGTTTTCCAAGGTGATCGACGCCGAGATGCGGTCCCACTGATCGTCTCCCATGCCGAGCAATACCTTCACTTCATCGAGACTTTCGAAGCGGTAGTCGTCCTCCGTTCCGTCGGTGAGGTCATTCCCGGTCCGCGTCGCGGCGAGGCTCTGCGCGGCATCGGGAGTGCATCCGGAAAAAGCTTCCATCAGATCCGGCGGCGCTTCGTTCACGTCTATGGACCCGTCGCCGTAAAGCGTGAAATAGTCGCGCCAGCGCGGCTGCAGTTTCGCCACGCGATCCATGCCACGCACCAGCAGCATCTGGTCGATGGAGGTGAAGGTTTCGTTGGGCGGAAAGTCCGGATACTCGAGGGCGGAGTAGTATTCGGTTTCGGCGCCATTGGTGCGGGCTTCGGTATCGCTGTCGATCCAGTCTGCCAGCGATTCCGCCGCCGTGGCGGCCTCGGTGGCGTCGAGTCCCCAGAGGATGAACAGCTCGCGGGTGGTATCCAAAAAAAGATCTTCCCCGAGCGTGGTCACGAGAATGCGACCGCCTTCGCTGCCGATGTCGACATCGACTTTCCGCCCGTCCGGAAATGTCTGATGCAGGACCGGATCGCCCGGTTCCACGTCCGGATGCATGGCCAGGGCGACACCGGATTCCGCCAACAGCTTCGCCTGAAAGCGGCCCCGCTCCAGAGAGCTTTCCTCCCAACTGAATTGCGAAATCTGGAGCAGTGAGACGACGATGAGGCCGAGAAAGGTGACCGCGAAGATCACGAGCATCAGGGCGATGCCGCGGCGAGTGCTGTTTCCCGGAAATCGTCCCGTGAAGCGCGATCTGAGGCGGGGAAATTTCATTGGCCGCTCCTGCCACCTCCTCCGGCTCCGCCGCTGGCACCGTTTCCGCCACCACCGCTTGGGGCGCCACCGCCACCGCCACCGCGAGGACCACCACCGCCGCCGCCATCTCCTCCGCGTCCGGGCCCGAATCCGGGGCGCGGACCGGCTCCGTCTCCTGGGCCGCCGGGTCCACCCGGTCCTCCCGGGGGACCGCCACCCGGACGCCTGCCAAAGCCGCGACCGTCGCCGCCGCCAGGGCCCTGGCCGTCGCCGCGACCGCCTCCGGGACCACCACCCCGTTGGGGAGGGGCGCCGCCACCGCCACCGCCTCCGCCTCCGGTTGACGTGCTACCGGAACTGCCGCTCGAAGAGGTGTCGCTCTGGCTTGTCGTGTCGGGAGGATTGGCGAGGTGAGAGGGCACCTCGAAAACGATGCGCATTGCAGCGGGTCGGTAGCGATCGTCGAGCGACAGTTCCAGCAACTCGGGCATGCGGGAATCGTCGTCCCATTGGTCGAGCCAGTCACGCTGATCCGAATCCCAGAATCGCCAGCCCATCGAGGTCACATCATTGAGCACCGGCAGCCAGTAGCGACCATCTTCGTCCGCCTGGAGAAAGGCGTCGTCTCCACCGGCGCCGAACACCATGCCGTCGCCGTCGGAATCGCTGGGCGCGAAATCTTCCCGGCTGATCGCAATTTCGAAGAGCGGCGGCACGTCGGCTGCCTCGGCGAGAGTGGGATCTCGGGAGGGTTCCGACTGCGGTCGCAACGCGACGATGGTGTCGCCGTTGCCGAGATTTCGCTCTCCAAAAGCAAACGACGTCGGCGCGCCGGAAATGGTCATTTCATAGAAACCGGTCGAGGTTTCCTCGGGCGGCGACATCGTCATTTTCGCGCCGTCGGGGAGCGACTCGATGGTCTGCCGCATCAGGCTGAGAAAACGGGCCACCTGCTCGTCGCGGGTGTCATAGTCGCGAATCTCGGCGGCGGCGTCGCCCGCCTTCCAGACGATGCCGAAGATCGTTCCCGCCAGCATGGCCAGGATCGACATGGCGATGACGATTTCGAACAGGGAAAAAGCCCGCGCGCCGGCCTGGCTTCGATGCTGGGACGCGATCGGTTTCATCGGCGCTGATCGTCCTCCGGTTTGTAGATGGTGAGTCGGGCGGTTTCCACCTGCTCGCCGCCGCTGTCGGTGAACGTGGCGGTGGCGGTCAGTTCGTAGAGATCCTCCAGGGCATCGCCGTCGATGTTGGCGAGATTCAGCGGTTCGACCGTGGTCCGGAAGGTGACGTTGAGATCCTCGTCGAGCCGCTCCGTGTTCATCTCCTCGACGGGGCGATGCTTCATCTCGGTGAGGAGCGATTCGAGCTGATACTGGATGAGCCGGTCGCGAGAATAGCTGTTGGAGGTATCGCTGATTTTCTGCAGCAGCGTGATCAGTCCCACGCCCCAGAACGCGAAGACCGTCACCGCGAGGATGACGTCCAGCAGCGCGTAGGCGGAACGGCGAGAGGAATGGTGGTGAATCGTGAACCCCATGGGAGCGAGGGAAGTGAAGCAGAAGCGATTCCCCGAGTAAACCGCGGGAATTGGCGGCGGTTGCTCACGGATGGAGGGGCAGCGCGGTCAGCGACCGCGCCTACAGGTTGGCCGTGCTGGTGGCGTCAATCTGTAGGCGCGATCGTTGATCGCGTGGAGCCGTTTAGGGAAACACCGAGCGAGGTTATGATTTGGCTCCGTATCTGCCTGCCAGGATTCCTCGGATCGACAAATCTTCATCAGCCTGCGGCCAGTGGAGACCAAACGGCGACAGTTCGATGTCATTGAGCACCGATTCGGGTTGCCCCCATAGCTGTGGACAGGCAGCCACTGGGAAAGAGATTCGCTCACCGCTTTCCATTAAGATCACGATGTTCCCGTCGCTGTAGGACGCAGACTTGGGCTTATCGACCAAAATGCTCATGCCACTTTTTGACAATAAGATCTTGTTGCTCGATTGCCAGCTTTTCCGCGCGGGACAGATCTTTCACTCCCATGCCAGCCGACTCCCTAAGGCAAACTAAGCTCTCTACTTCAAACACGGCTTCGCCATCGCCCTTGCGCACGTGAACGTGGATTGGAGTGTGGTCGTTGCAAAAGAAGAAAAAACGGAATCCATCCTTTTTGAAAACGGTGGGCATGGGCTTCTCAAGTTATTGATGCTCCCGGATCACCTCAAGAAACGGCTCCAGATAGCGCTCGGCTTTCACTTCGCCGATGCCGCGGATGCGGAGACCCGCCTCCATGGTGGTGGGGCGAAGACGGGTGAGAAACTCCAGCGTCTGGTTGCCAAAGATAACGTAAGCCGGAACGCCGCCGGCTTCCTCGGCAAGCCGATTGCGGGTCTGGCGCAGTTTTTCGTATAGTGAATCGTCGAAAGCCAGTTCCTCCAGCGCGAGATCGGGAATGCCGCCGTTGTTTTTCGCCGAACCGCCGCTCCCGCCCCCGGTGAGCGCCTTCATGCGCGAGGCGTCCGGCCAGCGCAGGCGAAATTTGCGATCGCCCCGCATGATCTCGGCGCCATGATCGGTCAGGGTCAGCAAGGCGTAGTTGTCGCGGCGTTGCGTCGCCACGAGACCGGCTGATTCCAGCGCCTTCAGCAGGGCGTGGACGTAGGCGGTGCCCTCGGATTTCAGGAGCCCGTGAGTGCTGAGTCGGTCGAGACCGGCCGAGAGAATATCCTGGGCGCGGCTGCCGGCGAGCATGCCGACGATCTTGCCTTTGCCGTAACGGCCTTCCCATGGACCGTCTTCCCGCTTGCGCGAGGCGCGGGCCACGCCGCTGAGCGCCTTCTGCACGATGACGAATTCGGCGTCGTCCTTCGGCGGGCGGCGATCGCTCTTGTCGGTCTCGCGGTTGCAGACGTCACAGCTGCCGCATTCGGCGGCGCCTTTTTCGC
Organism: Verrucomicrobiia bacterium; assembly: GCA_020439945.1. GTDB lineage: Bacteria > Verrucomicrobiota > Verrucomicrobiia > Verrucomicrobiales > DEV007 > JAEUHH01. Next base: position 8,988 of record JAGRPB010000033.1, on the reverse strand, counting down.
CGAAGTAATCGAGGATCCATTGCTGGCGGCATTCGTCCGCGTAGGCAAAGCGGATCATCGACTCCAGTTTCTGGTGGTCACGACGTTCCTTTTCCTCCAGCGCGGCGCGATCCAGTTCCAGTTGCTCGGGGGGAATCTCGGGCCGCAGCAACCGGGTGCCCCGGATGCGTTCTCCGGGAATGTCGAAGCGTTCGAGGTAACCGGCTCGACCGAGGTGCGACAGCGCCGATCCCACGGCCATCTGGTTCTTGGCGCCGACGGTGTCGGTGAGCTCGCGGATCGGCATCATCACCTCGTGCTTGTCGTCCGCGAGCATCCGCAGGGTCCGATAGACGTCGCAGATCGTCTCGAAACCGGGGTTGTTGCCTTCGATGAAAAATTCCTGGGTCCGCGTGTCGGCGTAGTTAAAGAGCAGCTCACAGACCGACGGCTCGCCATCGCGACCGGCGCGGCCGGCTTCCTGGTAATAGGCCTCGATGCTCCCGGGCGTTTCAAAATGAATCACGAAGCGGACATCGGACCGATCGATCCCCATGCCGAAGGCGTTGGTGGCGACGACGACATCCTTCGACCGGTCGAGAAAGGCGTTCTGCGCCCACTCCCGGTCGCGGTCGTCCATGCCGCCATGATAGGCGATGACGCGGATGCCGCTGGTGGCGAGGGAATCGGCAACTTCCTCGACCTTTTTCCGCGTGGCGCAGTAGACGATGCCGGTCTGGTGCTCGCGGACCACGGCCTCGAGCCGTTCGTATTTCTCCCGATTCCCGGCGACCTGGGAAATGTTGAGCGCGAGGTTGGGGCGCTCGAACCCGCTCACCGACACGAAGGGATCGCGCAGCGAGAGGTGTTCGAGAATGTCCGCCCGGACCTCCGGGGTGGCGGTGGCGGTGAAGGCGGCGGTCTGGGGCTGGCCGAGCGCGGCCACGGCGTCCTTCAATCGCAGGTAGTCGGGCCGGAAATCGTGGCCCCATTGCGACAGACAGTGGGCTTCATCGACCGCGAAAAGCGCGATTTCCACCGCCTTCAGGGCATCGGTAAAACCTCGATGGCGGAATCGCTCCGGTGCCACATAGACCAGCTTGTAGGCGCCCTCGCGGAGCTGGCGAATGCGGTCCTGCTGTTCGCTTGGCGAGAGCGTGCTGTTGATCATCGTCGCCGCGATTCCCTTGCGGGCAAGACCATCGACCTGGTCTTTCATCAGGGCGATGAGCGGGCTGACGACCAGCGTTACCCCATCCATGACGAGCGCCGGGAGCTGGTAGCAGAGCGACTTTCCGCCGCCGGTGGGCATCACGACGAGGGCATCGCGTCCCGACAGCAGGGCCGAGACCACGCCCGATTGTCCGTCCTTGAACTCCGCGAAGCCGAAGTGCTTCTCGAGCGCCGCCCGCGGATCGCGGGTGGTGGCGGGAGCGGTTTCGGTGGCGGACATGGTGATGAATTTTTGAACAGTTTTTCGGGATTTTCAACGAAAAGCCGCCGCTTACCAATGTAGAACGGGTCTCCAGGCCCGTTCCTCCGGGTAAACGTCAACCTCCAGCCTGTTAATTGTGAATCATCGGATGATTTACCCCACAGGCAAACAGCCAGCATTGTTCAGCGGCAAGCCTCGCCTTGGCCGGGTTCTTCAGCAGGCAGCGAACCGCATTCCGGTAGTGGCATTCATCCCGGATGATTCGATCAAAGTTCTCCGCCTGCCAGAAAGGTGCGGTTGGATGGCGTCTACCTCGAATGTTTCTGGCCGAGAACGATTTCCACGAACCCAGAATGTTCGATAGTTCATGACCGGACAAAGGTTGGATGACCACATGGCAATGGTTTGGCATGATGACCGCCGCATGGAGATGATAACGCTCCCCATTGAAGTGGTGAAACGCTTCAGCCAACAAGTGGAGGTTTTCTTTGCCGCGAAGCAGGCAATCTCCGGCACATCCATCGAGGAGTGATTCGATCTTTGCTCGATTTCGCCGCTGGAAGTGATCGAACTCGCGTTTCAAGTTTTCGGGGAGGATGCCGCTGTTTTGATTTCTGGCTTTGGCGATGATGTCTCTCCAATCGTCGGCGGCTGACTTGAGATCTTGATGGACTTCGTGGGGAATGGAATCGGCAGTTCGAAATGTGGCGAAGTAGGTGGCTCCTCGCTGACGCCAGTGGGGAAGATTCCGCTCGTAGATGCTGACTTGTTCGTAGGGATTGAACCCGATGAAGGAATCCGGGATAGCGATTTCGAGATCGTTGATTTCGCTTGGAGTGAGGTTGGCCACTTTTGATCGAACGGAAAATGCGGTGGAAGGAACGGGCCTGGAGACCCGTTCTACGAAGTCGCGCTGGATCCAAAGATATTCACATCCGCGGCGCCAGTTCGTCGAGAGCCTCTTCATAGGCTTTCGTGACGTCTCCACCGAAGCAGCAGAAAATGACCCGCGTTACCGAGGCGACTCGCTCGCGGCAGAGTTCGGCGACGGTGCGGGTGGCAATGCGCGCCGCCTGGTCGAGGGGAAAGGCGTAGACGCCGCAGCTGATGGCGGGAAAGGCGATCGATTTCAACCGATGCTCGCCGGCGAGTTCCAGGGCGCGCCGGTAGCAGGACGCGAGCTTCTCGGCTTCGCCTTTCTGACCGCCATACCACACCGGACCGACGGCGTGGATCACATGTTTCGCCGGCAGATCGTAGCCGCCGGTAATCTTGGCGTCGCCGGTCTCGCAGCCGTTCAGGCCGCGGCATTCCTCCAGCAATCCCGGGCCGGCGGCACGATGAATCGCTCCGTCCACGCCACCGCCGCCGAGCAGCGAAGTGTTGGCCGCGTTGACGATGGCATCGACCTCCAGCGAAGTGAGGTCACCGGTGAAAATCTCAAGGGTCGCGTCGCCAATGGGGAGGGGATTCATTGGGTTGGAGCGGGAAGGAGTTTTTCTCGGGCCTGATCAAGTTCCTGTTTCTGCTCGAACAGTTCCCGTTGCAGGTCGGCCACCGATTTCGACGCCTCGGCCTGGGATTTGAGTCCGGCTTCCACCTGTTTCTGCAGGTTGGCGATCTGGTCGCGGAGCGTTTCGTTTTCCTTTTCCAGGGTCGCGACCTGCATCTCGAGTTTCACGGGACTGCGATTCGATCCCATCAACGACTTCTCGTACTGCTGATAGCCGACGAGGAATCCCGCCGCGCCGATCACGCCGAGGGCGATCAAAAAGGCAATGCCGAAGAGAGCCGCTTTCATGGCTCCAGCATAGCATCAAACCAGGTCGACAATCGACCCGAAATCCGCGTCAAAAAGACGTCGATACATGTGGGCGGCCACGCTGTCGGTCATGCGGGCGATGGCATCGCAGATGAGACGGGCGCGATCCGCTTCCGAGTTGGTTTTGGCAAAAATCACGTCCTCCGTGTCCTCCGGGAGGACGCGGAAATGGTTCCGGCCCGGCGAATCGCGTTCGATGTACAACTCGGCGAGCACGCCGAAAAGCCGGGTCACGATGTAGTCCGCCTTGCGATCGAGCTGCTGCAGTTGGTGGGAGCGGAACACGAGGTCAAAGGCGAGCTTCTTGTAGAGTCGGCACTCGGCGCGAATGGCGGCATCGATGACCAGCCGGTAGCGATAACGGGCGGTGGCGTCGGAGAGAAAGTGCTCCGTTACCGGTTCGAGTGTCGCCGCGGCGATGAAATCGCCGATCTTTCGGTTCATCCGCGCCTCGACCTTGGCGTCGCGAATCGCCTTGAGCAGGTATTTCACGTGTTCGACCTCGACCTCGTCGAGCGAGCTCGCCGAGGCCCAGCGCTCGATCTTCTCGAGGGTGATGAAGCCCGCGCTGATGCCGTCGGCGAGGTCGTTGATCGAGTAGGCGGTATCGTCGGCCCAATCCATCAACTGGCACTCGATGGACTTGCAGTCGTCGCGAATGTCGCCCGGCGGCAGGCTCTCGGGAAATTCGCGGCCATCGAGCACGAAGTCGAGTTCGACGGCCTGGTTCTGGTAGAGGAAATGGTTCGGAGGATCATCGAGCTCGGGATAGAGCGACTTGTACTTCAGCACCGCGTCCATCATCGCCCGGGTCGGGTTCATCCCGGCGCGCTCGTTGAAAATCGTTTCAGTCAGCAGGCGGAGCGTCTGCGCGTTCCCCTCGAAGCCGCCCCACGGTTTCATCAGTCGGTGCAGGGTTCTTTCGCCGGTGTGACCGAAGGGAGGGTGACCAATGTCATGAGCCAGGCAGGCGGCCTCGACGAGGTCGGGATCGATGTAACGGTCGTCGTCGAGTTCGGCGCTGGTCGCTTTCAGGCGCGCGCACAGGCTGCGACCGATCTGCGCGACCTCGATCGAGTGGGTGAGTCGCGTTCGGTAGAAATCGTATTCGCCCGACAGGAATACCTGCGTCTTGCTCTGGAGGCGGCGAAAGGCCGAGGTGTGAATGATGCGGTCGCGATCGATCTGGAAAGGTGAGCGATAGTCGCCCGCATCCGTCCGCGCCCGGTCCGGCGAGCGCGTGGCGAAGTCGAAGTCGTGATAGAAAGCGTTCCGCATCTGTCCTGTCGATGGGCCTACCACGTTACCGTCGTTTCCGCAATGGTGATGGGAGCTTTTGGCGATTCGTTCCCGGTTTTTGGTTCCGGGGCGTCGAGAACGCAATCGGGAAGGGAAACGTCGATTCAACAGGGTTGAGTCAACTGGTTGACCCTGTTGAATTAAGAAAAATTGCGAAAAATCGCCCTGAATTTCTCGAGAACTGGCACGCCGGATGCTCTTAAGGGATTTGTCTGAAAGCTCAGTCTCTCAGACGACCAGAGGGTTGAAACAACACCAGTGCAGCCCGGTTGGCTTTAAGTTTTGCAGGTTTTATGGGGGTTTTTCCTGCGCTTTGCCGGCCGGGCTGCATGCTGTACTGGTTTCCGGTTTTCCGGTTCCCGGTTTTCGGCGGTCAGAATCCCGGTTCGGCCTTTTCCGCCCCGTGTTCCTCGGCGAGATCCACCGGCTTGTAGCCGCCTTTCGCCTTGAAGTAGAAGAAGAGGCCGAGGTAGCAGAGCAGCATGAAGGTCGGCAGCACGGCCACCTCGCGGAAGGCGGCCTTCTTGTGCGGGTAACGGATTTCGGTGACGATCTGTTGCTGTTCCTCGGTGAGTTCATTCACCTTGTCCTGGTTGATGCCGCGAATCGCGCCGAGGAAGGGCGTCTCGCTCGGTTCGGTGGCGATGACCTGGTGAATTTCGGGATGCTTCGCGGCAAGGTCGGCGTCGATGCCCTTGTCCTGCAGGCCACCCAGGATCGGGGTGCCGAGAATGCCCATGCCGAGCACGCCGACGGCGGAGACGCCGTTCAGGGTCAGGGCGCCGCCCTTGGGAAACTGTTCCGACACGAAACCGAGCGTCGTCGACCAGAGGAAGGTCTTGCCGAAGGCGTAGACGGTGGCGGCCACGATGATCACGAAGCCGGCCGCCTTGGAGAGGAAGAGCAGACCGCAGATGGCGATGATGGCGCTGATGACGAGCAGGCCAATGGGGGAAAACTTGTGGATGATCGGCCCGGCGGAGAAGCGCAGGATGGTCATGATGGTCGACACGTAGATGAAGATCCAGCCGGCCTGGGCGGGAGTGAAGTCGGCGCCGAGCAAATCCGGCATCCAGCTGTCGGTGCCGAGTTCCGTGGTCGCCAGCGGACCCATGGTCAGCAGCACGATGAGGAACATCCAGTGGCCGAGGCTGCGGGTGTAGATCCCGGCACCGACGGCCGCGACCGCCGCGATGATGGCGGCCGTCGTTCCCGAAACCGCGTAGGTGGGATCGAGGGCGGAGAGAATCTGCGAGACGCCGAGCACCAGCAGCCAGGTGAGAATGAAGAAACCGACCGCGCCGACCTGGCCCAGCATTTCCCGGTAGGAGACGTTCGCCTCGACCCGCTCGTTGACCGGAAACTTCCGCGGAAGAATCAGGGCCGCGTAGACCACGACGGGAATGAAGCACATGGCGTACTTGACGTGCCAGTTGGCCTCCCCGAGCAGGATGGAGGTCAGCGCCCCCAGCACCATGCCGGCGGGCCAGCCGGCGTGGAGAATGTTGAGCCACTTCGCCTTGTCCCTGTTGAAGATGGTGGCGACGACCGGGTTGATGAAGGCCTCGACCGTGCCGTTGGCGATGGCGATGAGGAAGACGCTCCAGTAGAGCCCGGTCTGTCCCTTGGCGAAGAGGGTGAACAACAGCGAAGCCACGTGGCAGGCCATCGCGAAATAGGCGGCCGTCTTGTAGCCGATGTAGTCGATGATGAGGCTGAAAATGATGATGCTGATCGCAAACGGCCAGAGACCGACTCCGAGGATGCGGCCCTTGTCGGCCTCGGAAAGCCCGAAGTCCCGCTGCCAGTCGCCGATGATGTTGGCTCGCAGGCCAAAGACGAAGGAAGTGGCAACCAGGGCGATGAAACAGGCCCAGAAGAGTTTCTTTTTGTCGGCGTCAGTCTGGCTCATGGGGATCTTGGGGTGGCGGGGGTTGGATTCGCAAAGCGCCGATTGTGAAAAAAAATGGGCGGAAAGCAACCCCTTTGCGTGATGACGCCGCTTTCCGCGGTATGGTTCACGCTCGTTATTATTCCTGATGAAACGCGGCCTCACGCCCCTCTCCCTTTCCCTGATGGTTGCCGGATTGCCGGCAATCAGCGCCACTTTTCTGTCCGCGGCTGACGAACCGGCGGCGGCGCCTTCGTTTGCGCCCGAGCAGATCGAGTTCTTCGAGACCAAGATCCGCCCGGTCCTGGCCGACCACTGCTACCAGTGCCACGACGCGAAGCATTCCAAGAACGGTCTCCAGCTCGACGCCCGTGACGGGTGGTTGAAAGGCAGCGACTACCGCAAGGTGGTGAACCTGGAAAAACCGGCCGAAAGCGCGGTCCTGCTGGCGCTCCGTCACCAGGGCGGCAAGATCAATGTCGAGAACATGCCGAAGGACGGCGACAAGCTCTCCGATTCGGTGGTCGCCGACGTGGAGAAATGGATCGCCATGGGGCTGCCGTGGCCCGACGAACCGGAGAACCTGGTTCGCGAGCGCACCAAGGGCGGAAATCACTGGGCCTTCCAACCGGTGGTCAAACCGGAGATCCCGGCGGATTTTTCCGGCAACCCCATCGATTTTTTCATCGACCGCAAGCTCGCCGAGGCCGGACTGAAGCCCGCGCCCAGGGCCGACCGGGCCACGCTTTATCGCCGGGCGAACTTCGACCTCGTCGGCTTGCCGCCCGAGTTCGCCGACGTCCAGAAATTTGTCGCCGATCCGAAACCGGACGCGGAGGCGTGGCCGGCGCTGGTCGAGCACCTCATGGATTCCCCCCACTACGGGGAGCGCCAGGCGCGCCTGTGGATGGACATCGCCCGCTACTCCGACACCAGGGGTTACGAGGCCGGCGGTCGCGAGCGCCGTTTCATCTACAGCTACACCTATCGCGACTGGTTGATTCGCTCCTTCAACGCCGACCTGCCCTACGACAAGTTCGTACTCTACCAACTCGCCGCGGAGCAGCTGGTCGATCGCGAAGATCCGGAGGCCCGTCAAAACCTCGCCGCGCTCGGATTTCTCACCCTCAGCAAGAACGGGAACCAGGAGGAAGTCTTCGCCGATCGCATCGACACCACCTTCCGCGGGCTGCAGGCCCTGACGGTCGGGTGCGCCCGCTGTCACGATCACAAGTTCGATCCCGTCCCGACCTCGGAATACTACGGCTTCTACGGCGTGTTCCTCAACTCGGTCGAGCCGGAGTCGCCGCCCACCATCGGGATGCCGAAATCCGGGCCGGAATACGACGAGTACCAGAAGAAACTCGGGGAAAAACAGAAGGTCGTGGATGATTTCCTCCAGCCGAAACTGGCCGAGATCGGCAAGCAGAACCCCGAGATCGCCAACCGGCCCGAGCAGCTCATGCGCAAGCTCGAGCGCCCGGATCGCAAGGAACTGGAGAAGCTCCAGAAGGCGGTCGACAAGTTCATCGCCGATTCCAAGATGGAGCCGGACAAGGCGCTCATCCTCGAGGATCGCGACAAGCCGATCGAGCAGCGCGTTTTCATCCGGGGCAGCGCCAGCCGCCGGGGCGAGGTCGCGCCGCGCAAGTTCCTCTCCGTGGTCGCGGGCAAGGACGCGTCCGAGTTCCAGACAGGCAGCGGCCGACTCGAGATGGCCCAGGCCATCGCCAGCCCCGACAACCAGCTGACCGCCCGCGTCATCGTGAACCGCATCTGGATGCAGCACTTCGGCGAGGGCCTGGTGCGCACCGTGAGCGATTTCGGCATCCAGGGCGAGAAACCGACCCATCCCGAATTGCTGGATTTCCTGGCCGCCTGGTTCGTGGAAAACGGCTGGTCGATCAAGAAGCTCCACCAGCTCATCCTGACCTCGCAGGCCTGGCAGCGGGCCTCGGCTCACCCGGACTACGGGAAACCGGGCGCGAATTTCGCCACCGTCGATCCCGAGAACCGGCTGCTCTGGCGGCAGAATCGCCAGCGGCTCGATTTCGAGCAGATGCACGATTCGCTCCTCGATGTGGCCGCCAACCTGGATGACAAGGTGTTCGGTCGCTCGGTGCCCTTGCTGGAACCGCCGTTCTCCAATCGCCGCGCCGTCTATGCCTTCATCGACCGGCAGAATGTCGATCCAACCTTCCGCAACTTCGACTTCTCCAATCCGCAGGAACACACCGGCAAGCGTCCCCGGACCTCCATCCCCATGCAGGCGCTCTTCATGTTGAACAGCGAGTTCATCCAGCAGCAGGCGAAGCTGGTCATGACCCGCCCAGAGATCAGGAACGCCGCCGATCCCGACGCGAAGATCGACGCCCTCTACCGGGCGGTGCTCTCCCGCGCCCCCAGCGAGAGGGACCGGGTGATGGGCCGCAATTTCGTGCAGGAGATCGACCAGTCACTCGCTTCCTTCGGCACCCGCCAGACCCTGACCGACTGGCAGTACGGCTTCGGCGGCGTCGATCCGGAGACGGAGGCGGTCGCCTTCCAGCGGCTCGAGTTCTG
>JAGRPB010000355.1 GCA_020439945.1 Verrucomicrobiia bacterium | reverse complement strand
CCGCCTGCTGGTTGTTGTCGGGCTCATGAGAGAGGCTGTGGTGGCCGTCCTCGATGCCGAGCCAGTTCATCCGGGCCTGGCCGACTGAGCGCATGAATTGCAGGGTGGCAACGCGGTTCATGTCGTTGGCCATGGCATTGACCAGCAGGTCGATCTGCATGCGGCTGATGCGCGGCGTGTTGTCGTTGACCAGTTCAATGTCCGGATCGAGTTCCGGCACCGGATGGTTGAGCGTTTCGTTGCCCTTGTCGTTCTGCAATTCGTTCTCCAACTCGCGAACCAGCGTCATGTGCTCCTGGAGCCGGGCGCGGTCTTCGGCCCCTAGATGAGTGGAAATTCGCTTCAGATCCTCGCCGACATCATCCAGGATACTGGTCAGGCTTTCCTTATCCTTCGTCTGTCCGTAAAGCTTGCCGAGCATCTGGTAGGGATCGTCGATCGGCGCGACGGGATTGTTGGGACCGGCGTAGCTCATCCGCGTCCAGGGATCGGCGCGATTGGGCACGGCGACGCCGAACTCGAGGGATCCGAAGCGGGTCTTCGTCTCCTCGCGGCTCTGGAGAAAATTCTTCAGCTCCTGATCGATGGAAATGCCGCTGGCCCACCCGGCGGGGGAATCGGATCCCCCCTGGATATTGCCGGGAAACAGCTCCGTGCCGGTGAGCAGGCAGCTCATGCCGCGCATGTGCCGGTCTCCGTCGCCGCCGATCTCGTTGCACACGCCCTTGAGGGTGAGCATTCGATCCTGGAACGGTTTCAGAGGTTCGAGAATGCCTTTGAGTTCAAACTTCTCGCCGATCTGTTCCGGCCAGAACTCGGTCGGGATCGTCCCGTTGGGCGAGAACATGATGATGAGCCGCTGCTTGGGAGCTCCGGCTGCGGCCTGTAGCCCGGGAAGCCCGCTGAGAAAGGGCAGGGCGGCGGCTGAAACGCCGAGATCGCGAAGAAACTGGCGACGGGGAAGACGGTTCTGAAGGTTCATGGCAGTGAGAGGAGAGCGGGTGAAAAGGCCGGTGAGGAATGGTTACTTGGCGGCGGCGACCTTGGTGTCGTTGCCGGGCATGCCCTCGGTCGCGGCGGTGATCGCGATTTCCTCGAGCAGTTTCCGGATGTTGAACTGGGATTTCTCGAAATCCTTCTCCAGCGTTTCCATGGTCCCGGCCCCGTAGGCGATGACGGGCTGTTTCACCTCGTGGTGGAACAATTGCTGGATGAAAGCTCGGTGGGCGGAGGGGTGATTGGCGGCGAACTCGGCTACGTCACGGGCGCCGCTGAGCTGAATGGTGTCGCCGGTGTCGGTGCGGAATTTGCTCTCGGTGTCGACCGGTTTGTCTCGATCCTTCGTCCGCCAGCGGCCGATGCCGTCATAGTTTTCCAGGCTGAAACCGAGGGGATTGATCGTCGTGTGGCAGGCCATGCAGGCCTTCGATCGCGTCATCTCGGTGACCTTTTCCCGCATCGTCAGCGAAGGGTCGAACTTGCTCTCCTCGAACTTGTTCGCCTCCTTCGGTGACTTCAGCGTCATGCCCA
>JAGRPB010000354.1 GCA_020439945.1 Verrucomicrobiia bacterium | reverse complement strand
CGAATCGAACAACACCGCCCTGATTTCCGCGCTCCGCTGCTACCCGGAACGCAGGATCATCGTCACCAGCACCGCCGAACACAGCGCCATCGAAAACCCCTGCCAGTTTTTCGAGTCAACAGGGTATGATGTCAGACGTAACCCTGTTGACTTAGCAGGCCGATTCGATCTCGACGCCTTCCGCGAATCCCTCGTCCCCGGCGAAACCGCCATCTCCAGCCTGATCTGGGCCAACAACGAAACGGGAATGCTTTCCCCCATCCACGAAGCCGCGACGATGGCCGCCGAAGCTGGAACACTCTTCCACACCGACGCCGTCCAGACCGTTGGCAAGCACCCTATCAATGTGCGCGACTCCGGCATCTCGTTGCTCTCCCTATCCGGCCACAAATTGCACGCGCCGAAGGGTGTGGGCGCGCTCTACGTGAATCGAAACATCCGTTTCACTCCACTCCTTTTCGGAGGCGGCCAGGAAGATGATCGGCGATCCGGAACCGAAAACGTCGCCGGCATCGTCGGGCTCGGCAAGGCAGCTGAGCTGGCACGTCAGGCTTTGGCAGAGGGATTGCCGAACCGCTTGCGCCATCTCCGCGACCGATTTGAAAAAGGCATTCTCGAATCGATCGAAGGCGTTGAAGTAAACGGCGACTCCAACGATTCCGAGTCGCGTCTGACCAACACATCGAACCTCCATTTCCCGGGAGTCGATGGGGAAGGATTGCTCATTCTGCTCGATGAAGCCGGTGTCTGCTGCTCGCCCGGTTCGGCCTGCAGCACCGGTGCGGTCAAGCCATCCCGAGTCATCAAGGCGATGGGCCATTCGTCCGAACGCGCCCGCAGCAGTGTCCGGTTTTCTCTCTCTCGCGACACCACCGAAACCGAAATCGACGAGGCGGTAACCATTGTCGCCAAGGCAGTTGGAAAGCTGCGCGTCATCATGCCACGCGGGAGCGGACGCGTGATTTCGCGTCGTTGAGAGCCCCTCGAAACCGCCCGGTAATACCGGTTGACCCCTCCGGGGTTTGCACGCACCCTTAGCGCTCATTTTTGGAGACAGCTATGCCAGCGAAAATCTACACCGACAAAGACGCCGACCTCGGCGTTCTCAAAAAGAAAACCCTCGCCGTGATCGGATTCGGCTCGCAGGGACACGCCCACGCCCTCAACCTCAAGGACAGCGGCATGAAGGTCATCATCGGCCTCTATGCGAAGAGCAAGTCCCGCAAGGTGGCCGAAGAATACGGCTTCAAAGTCATGGACACCGCCGATGCGGTCAAAGCAGCGGACGTGATTTTCGTCGCCTGCCCCGACACCAAGATCGCCGGCATTTACGAAGCGGACATCGCCCCGAATCTCGAAAAGGGTAAGACTCTCCTCTTCAGCCACGGCTTTGCCATTCACTTCAAAACCATCGAACCTCCGAAGGACGTGAACGTGATCATGGTCGCGCCGAAGGGCCCGGGCCACACCGTGCGCTCGCAGTTTGTCGCCGGCAAGGGAGTTCCCGGCCTCATCGCCATCCATCAGGACGTCTCCGGCAAGGCCAAGAAGACCGCCCTCGCCTGG
>JAGRPB010000353.1 GCA_020439945.1 Verrucomicrobiia bacterium | reverse complement strand
GACCGAGCAAGCGCGGCGCGACCTTGGCGTCGTGATCGTTCTGCTGACAGGACTCGAAAGCTTCCCAACCGCCGTGGGGTTCTGCCGAAAGGGGTCAGGTTCTGCCGAAAGGGGTCAGGCGACAAAGTTTGACGGAAGTGAGAAGGGCTATGCTGATAGAAGTCAGATGGTGACGAATTGATTATAAACGAGTTCCGATTCCTTATCCCGGACCGGCGAGGTCACCGCCGGCCTGGGGGTGGAGAAGGGGGGAGCGGGAACCGCGACGGCCACCGGAACGAAAAAACCCGAGCCGAAACGGAAACCGAGTCCCCGCAAGGAACCGTCCGTGAAGGAGGAAACCACCGGGGAAAAGGACGAAGAGCCGCAGTTGAGTTTGTTTGGGTGAGGAGAAATCGTAGGCCAGCGACTCCCGTCGCGGCAGGACGTAAACCGTGCTATCCTCTCGTCATGGCCGATCTCAAGGAACAGGTGCTCGCCTTGCCCGAAGCGGAAAAGCGCGAGATCTATCAGGCGCTCCAGTCGACAATGCAGAACGAACCGATTGCCGCCTCGCTTCTGGAAGTGCTCGAAGATCGCCGCCGCGCCTACCGGGTCGGAGAGATCGGTGCTTCCGACGCCAACACCGTGTTTGGGCGGTTGTTGAAGAAAGTTTCCTCCGGAGAGACTCACGATCCTTGAGGCGGCGGAGCGGGACCTGGACCTGCGTGCGGCCTTCTGGGAACGCCGCCAGCCGGGGCTCGGAACCGACTACCTGGTTCACCTGCGGCGTGAGTTGAACCGCCTCCTCGAACTGGTGGCAGCGGGCGAACATTTCGTGTCGTATTCCGATTTCCGTCGCTTTCTCACCGACCGCTTCTCCGCCCAGATCTTTTATGAAATCTCAGACGAAGAGCTGGTGATCTACGGCGTATTCGATTGCCGGGAAGCCCCGGAGCAGATCGCGTTGGATCTCTCGATGCGTTGAAGCATCAAACGCAGTGACCTGAAATTGCCTTGCGCCCGGAACATGGGAGTCGTTATCCTTCGGCGATACCCCAATCACCATGGTGCCTAATCCCCGCATCACCTTTCGTTGCCTGACCCGAATGGCACGTAGTTAACGACACTTTTGATGAAAACTAAGCCGATGCAAAATCCCGAAACCCTCGGCCATCCAGGGGCTGCGGCGCTTCAACTCCCTGATTTTCAATATTTCTGTGCTTAACCACGTGCCATTCTTGCCTGACCCGTTTCGGCAGAACCGCCGATCCGTTCGGCAACCCGGCAATAGCTTGACGGCACGAGGGATTTGCGGTCAGATTTTGCGAAATGAGGATTCTTCACCCCTTCCTCCCCCTGCACCCCCTTCCAACCCGGGGCGATGCGCGGTGATGGAGCGGCGTGGATGAAAAAGCGAATTCCTAGCAGCGACGTGGGTCTCATCTATCTCTTTTACCTCATCTCGAAATGATGACCTCGCCTCGATTTCTGACGATTCTCTTTCTTGGCTTCGTTGCCAGCCCAGCGATCGCCATCGATCCCGCCACGCTGCCCGAAGACCTCACCAAACTGGCGAAAGCCTTTCCGGCGATCTACTGGCATGCTTCTGATGACTGCCTTAGGG
>JAGRPB010000352.1 GCA_020439945.1 Verrucomicrobiia bacterium | reverse complement strand
ACCCAAGATCACGAAGCCGAGCCCGCGAGGTCTTGTGAATCGACCGGTTCGGATTCAGCTTGACCATATCTGATTTTTGAGGCCATCTTTTCAGCCGTGAGTTCCGCCGACACCGCCGAATCTTTCCGGCAGACTTTGCAGGTCAGAAATCCCCAACAGGCCCCGCCTGGAGGCTGGCGCTGTCGCATCGACGAAACCGGAGCCTCGTTTTCAAACCCGGCGTTCAGTCAGTTGGCGACCATCGTGGCCACATACCTTTCCGAGTGCGGCATGGACCCCGCCGAGGCTGGTCCCCGCATTCACCAGACGACGGCAAAAGTTCTGGTTTCCTCCGGACACAAGGATCTTGTGGCCCAGCTTGAAAAGGTGGAGAGGACGCCTTCTCAGTACGCCGCCGGCGCGAGGGCGAAGATGCTCCTGTGGTGGGCGGAGTCACCGATTCACGGATTGCTTCGCGGGAAGTTTAATCGCGGGGAAGATGTTTTCGTTCCGATGGAGGAAGCGAATCGACGCGCCGCGATCTGTGCTGACTGCGAGGAAGGGAATCGCGTTCCGACCGGCAAGGGTTGGTTCCAAAACTGGACCGACAACAAAATGCTTGAGTCCGTGATGGACCGGAAGACCGAACATCACGACCGCCTCGGCGTCTGCAAAATTTGCGGCGGGTGCGAGCTTCGCGCCGCCGTTCACTGGCCTGCTGACATTCTCCGGAAAGTGACTCCGGAAATGGACGCTGCCAAATACCCGAACCATTGCTGGAAAAAGCAAATCATCCTGAATCCCTCATGAGCCCCACTACTACCGCCCCAACTACCGCTGGCGACCCCGTCAATCTCGATCCCAGCGACGTGACCAACGCCGCCGAGTCCGCCCCGAACGTCGAACAGTTTCCCGGACAGCCAACGGAGGGTGACGGTCCCCCGGTGGACCCTGAATTCATGAAGCAGATGGCCGAAGGCTTCATCAAAGCGCCCAAGGTCCAGTCGGCAATGGTTCATGCCGCTTTCCAGACCAAGATTCTCGACGGGATCACGGGCGGTTCCGTGAACCTCGATAAAATCCTCAACCAGTTTGAGAAGTGGGCAAAGATCGAAGGGCCGCTCAACCCTGACTACTACGCCAGCGCGGCCGAAACCTCCAAGCAGAGCGACACAGAGTAATGGCCAGCGCAACCGACATCGACCAATCCCTGTCTGCCTTTGGAGCCCTGAAAGCTCCGGAGGCCGATGGACCGAAGGCCCAACCGAAAGAACGGTTGGTGAACGGCGATGCCGGACGCGCACTCATCAAAAAGGTTTTCGACGGCAAAGAACATCAGCGCCGGTTGCAACAGTACCGTGCCGTTCAAGATGCCTACGACCGGATACCGCCGGACTCGGAAGCCGATCTCGAATTTGACGGGCTGAACGGCTTCTCCAACGTCAACTGGGGCGGACTGCAAACCGGAGTCGATGACGCCTGCGAAAGCTACGTCAATCTCATGGCGGAACCGGAACAGTTCTGCTCGTTCCATTCGCCGGTCGAGGTGAAGGGCGGTCCCGCCGGGTTGCTCGAACTCTCGAAAGAGCACGCGAAGATGATTCGCAACTGGGAAGACTGGGAAGACACCCACCA
>JAGRPB010000351.1 GCA_020439945.1 Verrucomicrobiia bacterium | reverse complement strand
CCTATGGATCGGGCAGCTCATCGCCTGCGATCGGGAACAGCGCTCGTTGGCGCGCCACCTGGACCGTTCTCGCGGCCGGGTTCGCCATTTTCCTCTTTTTCGCGGGCGGTCCGCGGCACCTCGTCTGGCCGCTGCGCTGGGCCACCCGGGCTGAAGTGCCGACCATCATCGATCGTGGCGACTTCCACTGGATCGTGTATCCCGAGGGCCGTTCCCTGAAACTGGACCGGAATCTCCCCGTGCCCGATCAATTCCCCGAACCGACGAATTCGCGCTAGACTGAGGGCCAAAAACCGCCTTGCATGGTGAATCGGACCGCCTATCGTCCGCGACCCCCGTCCTGTTGCCCGAAGGTATTTCTCGCGCTCATGACATTGGCCAGCATACTTTCACCCGAACGGGTGATCCCCTCGATGGACGCCACAGAGCACTGGCCGGCCATCGTCGAACTTGTCGATCGACTCATCACGGTCGGCGCCTATCCGGATTCCGGGCGCGAAGCCATTCTCGCGTCCCTGCATGATCGCGAAGAGCAGCGCAGCACCGGCATCGGTGGCGGCATCGCCATTCCCCACGCTTTTTCCGACGATATCGAGGAAGTCACCGCCATCTTCGGCCGCTCCGCCGCCGGCATCGACTTCGGCGCCCTCGACAATGCGCCCGTTCACTACGTCGTCCTCTTCCTCGTCCCCCGCGAGCAATACACGCTCCACCTCAAGACCCTCGCCGCCATCGCCAAGATCCTCAATAGCGCCGGCGTCCGCACCCAGCTCGCCGACGCCGCTGGTGAGCCCGAGATCCTCGATATCCTCTCGCTGAAGGCGACGCGGGCGTGAAGTGCGGAGCTGCGTTCCGATCAGTCAGCGGGACCTTTGGGTGAGACATTTCGCGTGGGATTGAGTTAGATCGATTCATGATCGCCAAAGTCTTCTCCTGCCTTCCTGCTTTCCTGATTCTTTTCCTCGCCGTCCCGCCCGCTCATTCCCAGGAACGCGCCGATCGCGACGCCCGGCTCGCCGAATTCCTCAAGCGCTTTCCCGCCGCGGACGCCAATCAGGATGGCACGCTGACCATGGACGAGTTCAAAGCCCATCAGCAGGCCCAGTTCAACAGCCCCGAAATGCAGGAACGGCTCGCCGAGACCCTCAAGCGATTCCCCCAGGCCGACACCGACAAGGACGGCACCCTCAGCCTCGATGAAGCCCGCGCCTTTCAAGCCAAGCGACGCGAGGCCGCCGAGCAACGCGAGAAAGAAGGCCCGCGCAATCCGCCCCCCGTCGCCGACGTGGCCTATGGCGATCACGAAAAGCAGCGCTTCGATCTCTGGCCCGTGCCCGGTGCCACCGAGCCCACCCCGCTCGTTGTTTTCATCCACGGCGGCGGCTTCCGCGGTGGTGACAAGGACGCCGTGAATTCCAACACGGTAAAAACTTTTCACGAAGCCGGCATCGCCTACGCCTCGATGAACTATCGCCTCTCCGACGTGGGGCCCTATCCCATCATGATGCACGACGCCGCCCGCGCGTTTTTGGGCCTCGAACGCCGAGCTGACGAGATGGACAGCGCGCCGTATAGGGAAAGCGGCTAG
Source organism: Verrucomicrobiia bacterium (assembly GCA_020439945.1). Lineage (GTDB taxonomy): Bacteria > Verrucomicrobiota > Verrucomicrobiia > Verrucomicrobiales > DEV007 > JAEUHH01. The sequence continues at coordinate 30 of JAGRPB010000351.1, read as the reverse complement.
GTCGGGGTGGCCGGCGTAGGAATAAAAAAA
>JAGRPB010000350.1 GCA_020439945.1 Verrucomicrobiia bacterium | reverse complement strand
GGACTTTCGCTGGCGCTATCTCGACGATTTCGCCGCCTGGCGGGCGAAAGCGCGGTGAGACGGCGGCTCGATCCGACACCGGATGGCCGCAAAAAAGCCGCAATTATCCAATCTTGTGCCTTTTTGCGGCAAATCATCCGCAACCACGCCGTGACCTGACAGGGTTAGGTCGGAGAGACGACCCTGTTCCATCGGGATTGGACGCAGAAAGGCGGCGTCTGCCCCGGTTCTTTAAATGCTCAGATTTGAGTTGATTCCTCCTTTGGAAATTCCCATGATCGTGGCCATGAAACCAGGCTGGAGTTTCGTCACAGGCCTTGCCGCGCTGGGAGCCGGCTTCGGAGCCGGGAATTGGCACGCCATTCACCCCGGCGAGGAAGAATCATCCGCCGCCGCGTCCCCCGGTGCGGTGACCTTTCTCGGCGATGAATCGTCGTCGTCGAAGGGAAATCAAACCATCCATCCGGCCACCGGTACCTTTTCCTACACGGCCTTTGAGGAAGCCCGGCCCCGCCTGAACCAATTGATCGAGAAATATCGGGACTTCGGCCCCATGCGCCGCATCCTGAGCCCGGTCGAAAGCGAGCGGGTCCTCCAGGAGATCGAGGGAATCCTCGCCCTGGCCAACCAAACGCAATTGGCCGAGTGGATTCAGGGGATCGAGCCATCGAGCGCAGACGATCCTCTTTTCGATATCGCCTTTGCCGCTTTGGCGAATCGTTCGCCCTCGGTGGCGGCGCAAATCGGTCGCGAATTCTGGAATGATGAAGAGGCCACGTCTTTTCCGGGCCTCAACGGGATGATCCGGGAATGGGAAAAGCGCGATTCCCCGGGTGCGGAACGCTGGATCGAGAGCCTGAATGAAGGGAAGTTGAAAACCAGCGCAAAACAAATCTTTCTCACCGTGAAGGCGCTGACCGATCCCGAGCGGGCCGCCACCAGGCTGGGCGAGATCGATCCCAATGCCGGGTATTCCTTCGCCTCCGTTCTCGGCGAAAGCATCGATTTGGCGAGGTGTCCCGAAATGGCTGAGCAATTGCTGCAAAAACGATCGGAGGGTTCGTCCTCTCCGGGAATGATTGCGCCATTCCTCGACTCTTGGGGTAAGCGGGATCCCGATGCGATGAAGGAGTGGCTTTTCTCCCAGGATCTCGACGCGATCGGCCCCGACGTGGTGCAGCAATCCCTTGCGTCACTCTCTATCGACGATCCGAAGGCGTTGATCGAGGAGATTTCGCCTCGCCTTGGAGTTCAGCCCGCGTTGCGAAAGGCCGCCAGTGAAGCTTGGTGGGGGTGGATCGCCACCGACGGCGAGGAAACGAGCGCGATCGCCTGGCTCCGCGAAAACAGCGCCTTGGCCCCGGAATTCGGAGAGCGGAGGGCCATTTATCGTCTCTCGGATTCCAGCAATTGGAGTCCCGAACGGACCAGCCGCGTCCTTGCCGCCCTGAAAACGCTGCCCCAGGACGATTCCCTAGCCGCCTTCACCCAGGATTTCCTGGGAAAAATCTCCGAGTACCAGCCCAAGCTTGTTCTCGACTTCGCGATTGACTCCCTCCCCTTGGGATCCCGATCCGATCAAACCGTCTCTCGGGCCGTGGGAAAATGGGCTGAGACCGAACCGGAAGCGGCTATTCAATGGAGCTTGGAGCAC
>JAGRPB010000349.1 GCA_020439945.1 Verrucomicrobiia bacterium | reverse complement strand
GGACGAAACGGGGGTCAGGGTGATCGGCGAATTGGAGCGGTGAAGCGCGCCAAATCTGGAATCGCCACGATTATCGGAAATGAGAGGGGTCCATTTTTGCGCCTCAAATACGAAAAAGATGGTCAACCCGCCGGGCGTATGCTAGAGTCCGCGATCTATGTCCACCACACGAAGAACACGATTCTCAAGACGGGTGCCCGATCATGTGACCGACGAACTGGTTACTGTTCTGTCAAACAAACAAACCTTCGGATTCAACGAGCTTTTCGAGGTTGTTTACGAGAACCTCAAGGCCCGGAACGCGGTGAGCGGCGGAGAAGAAATGCTCCGTCTCCGGGCTTACGAGAAACTCCAAAACCTCGTCACGCGCGGATTGGTGGAGAAGAACGGGAAAGAATATCGCGGCCTCGAAAACATTCAGGACGCGGTCAGCCCCAACCCGGCGAAAGCCTGACTGGCGCACGGCCCCGGAGGCAGGTTAACCGTCCGCAATGGGTTCGCCAGAATCGTCTAGACGAGTCGGCGATCGCATCTAAATTCCGGTGTGTCGCCCCCCGAAACCCGGGGGACGGCACACCTTTTCTTTTTGAGCCATGACACAGGATTACCTTCCCGTCCTCATCCAGGTTCTCATCGCCTCGGGATTCGCCGCCGCCACGCTGGTCGCCAGCGTCCTGCTCGGCAAACGGGCGCCGAGGAACCGAACGAAGGATTCCCCCTACGAGTGCGGGATGAATCCGGTCGGCGAGGGCCAGGCGCGGTTCAGCGTGAAGTTTTACCTCGTGGCGATGCTCTTTGTGCTCTTCGACATCGAGGTCGTTTTCCTCTACCCGTGGGCGGTCGTGTTCCGCGAAAAGATCGCCGATGGACTCGGGTCGGTCTTCTGGGGTGCGGCGGGTTTCGTGGCCATTCTCGCGGTGGCGTATTTCTACGCCCTGAAGAAAGGCGCTCTCGAATGGAAGAGCTGACAGGACAGGATCTCGCCGGATCTGGCCCGCCGACCTTCGCCCCCGTCTCCCATGGTCCACTTCATCGCGCTCTACAAACTGCAGAAACACGTCGATGACGCGATCATCGACGAAATGACGCGCGCGAGCCGCAGCCAACTCCTGCGAATTCAGGAGGTCCACAACGTCCGATCCGGCCGGCGCATCGACGAATCGATGAGTTATCCCTTTTTTCTGGCGATCGATTTCGAGAGTCTGGAGAAATACCGGATCTTCCGCGAAGACCCGATCTGGGTGAAGTTCGAGCACGATCAGATTCTACCGAACACTTTGATGCCCATGGAGTTGCTGTACGAGACGGAGCCGGGCAAGAAGATCAAATATTCCTGAGTCGCGTCAGGCTTCCCAACGGCGGGGAGTTTTTCCGGCGCCTCTTCTTGGCGCGATTGCGTGACAAGGGTATTGCCACCCGTGGGTCGTTTTGATATTCTTCCGAAGTGGGTCGGCACTCGCTCGGGTGCGTGGCCGATAAGAAAACCCTGAATCAACAATCGACACGGAAATGGAGGCGAAAGAAATGACAGGCATGGCAAATCGAAAGACGACGATGGCGGCGGTCGCGGGGCTGCTGCTCGCGATGACGGGCGCGGGATTCCTCGGCCCGGTTCAAGGACAGGAAAAACGTTCGCTCGAGAGCATTTACAAAAACGGTGTC
>JAGRPB010000348.1 GCA_020439945.1 Verrucomicrobiia bacterium | reverse complement strand
CAACGACGCCGAGCACGGCCTGCTTTTCGACCCAAAGGTGGGAGACAAACTGCCGGCGCCCCTTCATTCCACCGGGGGAACTTTCCTTTTGGATCGCGAATATCCAATCGTGTCGAACGAGAAATACTACATTCCGGCCTGGTCGAAAGGCCTCGGAGTTCCCGCCTCGACCCATTCGCGGTTCAATCTTCTGCGCTATCCCAACATTCGGTTCGGCTACGCCAAACCGGGCGATTGGTTTGTAGGCAAGCGAAACTGGTGGGCATTTTCCATCACGTTTGGAGCTCACAACACCGAGGAAACGGGCATCCCGGCGCGGCGAAAAAACTACCTGCTGTCGATCTACGAGGTGCCTTCCCAGCTGCCGATGTCCTCGGCCGGCTTTCTGAGCATGGGGCAGCACGAAGACGGGACGGCGTGGCGGGACACGAGTTTTCTCGGCGGGGTTTTTGCCGGTCGCCTGGAGACCCGGGGCGACGTCGCGCTGACCGGCGGCGTGTTCGCCGCGCGCAACTCGGCGACCTTTTCGAACAGCACCACGGTCGAGGGGCGCGCGGTAGGCAACGATTTCGACGCGCTCGGCGTTCGGGAGGCGCGCGAGGCCCGGCTGGGCGACGTGTTCGACGCCTCGGTGGGAGGGGATGTTGGCCGCGTGGTCTTCGTTCCGCTGAACCGGGGGGCGGAATTCTTCGAGTTCATGGGGCAATCGGACGGGCCCGACTCCGAGCGCCTCTCGCCAACGGGATGGAATGCCTACTCGACCGGGGCACGCCAGGCGCAGATGCGCATTCGGATCACGCGGATGGCGTCGGCGGGGTATCAGATGCCGATTCAGATCCGCTTCTACTATCGAAATCGAAGCGGTCAGCTCGTCTATCGCACCTACACCCGGGGTGCGAACTGGCCCACCGAATCGGAAAGCGGAGGACCGGAGTATCCCTTTCAGACCGACAATCTTGACCTCGGAAAACGAGCCTTGGTGCTGCGACTGGACCGGCTGCCCGCTTTTCTGGACAGTCTGGGCGACGCCGACGACGTCACCGTCAACAATTCATTGGTAATTTACCCGGACTCCAATCGCTCGACGGTCATCGCGCCGAGCTTTCCCAGCGCCGGCGTCGACCCGGTGGTCGTTCTCCGGGGCGGCAACGACATGAGCGAATACACCAACGGATTCTCGTTCGTCACCAATCTTCGCACCTACATCGCTGAATCCCTCAACACGGTGCCCATTCCCACGCCGTCCAACTCCGGCTACCCGGCGGGGCAGGAGTTCTTTCCCCCCGTCTCGCTGTTCGCCCCTGAAAAACGATTCGGAATCAGCCTCGATCAGAACAGTCCGGTGGAATTCTCCGGCCAGCTCAACAGTCTGAAGACCGACGAGACCGACGCCTTCCGCCCGCTCGACCTTCAGGGCGCCGACAACGGCTTGGTCGATCCGGATCTGATCCATGCCGACCTGCGACATATGCGCAGCCCGGCGGAGTTGCCCCCGATTTTCCTCATGAACTAGCTGGTGACCATCGAGGAGATTCACGATCGTCCCAGCCCCGCCGGGTCGAACGCGCCCGGAAACGGATCCGGGGGCGGAACCACGGGACCGTAAGGCGGTCGCCGGCGATCCGGTGGTGGAGAGATGGCGAGGCGAGCCATCCGCGGAGAGAAGG
>JAGRPB010000347.1 GCA_020439945.1 Verrucomicrobiia bacterium | reverse complement strand
CGTCTCAATGATTCCTTGCTCATCCTTCACCGCCCCCTCTTCCATCACCTGCAATCCCTCCTCCAACTGTTCCAGTCGTGTGATCCACATCATGTCACTTTACATCCGCTGGCTCAGGTCGTTGTAGAGCCCCGTCCAATAGGCTCGATCGGTCACCGCCTGGATATAAGGCTGCTTTTCCGTCTCCATCTTTTCGAGCTGCGCCTTCAGCTCGCCGATGGCCACGGAGTGATCGGACAGCTCCTTCTCGGTGCTTTCCAGACTCGCGCTTTTTTCGACGGCAATGGCCGCCGCTTTTTGATGCCAGAACCCGAGCGCCGCCAGCATCGCCGCGAGAGCCAGTGTCGAAAGGATCAGAGCCGGCTTGCGTTTCGCGAATTCCTTCGCCGCCCGAACCGAGGCCGGCGCCAGTTCCATTTGCGCGGGCGCCTTGCCCGAGGCCCCCAGGGCCGCGCCCACCAGTTCCCCGAGCGTGTGGGCCTGGGCGGAGATCGCCTCCCGGTCCACCGTTCCGGCAACCGTCACGTTTCGCAGGGCGTTGAAATAGTCGATCGGGATGTTCAGCTTCTCCGCGAAGAACTCGCGGATGAACGGCAGCGCCGCCGTCGCACCGCAGACCAGAGCCAATTCGGGCGCGCTGCCCCCCTGCTGGCTGCGGAAAAAGTTTGTCGTCCGCATCACCTCGGAATGCAGGCGGGTCAGGGAATTGCGGATCACCTTGGAAATGCCGGCGATCACCGGGTCGTCATGATCGGCGTAGGGCCCACCCAATGCGACGAAGCCATCCGCGATCTTCCGCTGCTCGGCGTCGGGAAAACTGACGTCGAACTCCTTGGCGATCGCCTTGGTGATGTCCGCCCCGCCGATCTTGATCGTACGGATAAAGACCTTGTTGCCCTCGACGTAGATGAGATTGGTCGTCCGCGCCCCGATGTCGATGATCACCGTCGTGCCCTCGAGATCCGCGTAATTGAAACGAAACGCATTATAGAGAGCGATGGGCGCCACCCCGACTCCCTGATTCTTCACGCCGGCGCCCCGAACCGCCTGATCGATCTCCTCCAATTCGTCGGATTTGATGGCCGCCAGCATGACCTCGACCTCCAGCTCCTCCGGATCGCCCATCAACTGGTAGTTCCAGACCACCTCGTTGATCGGGAAAGGCACCTGCTGCTGGGCCTCGAACTCGACAATCTGATCCACCTGATCGACATCCAGCGGCGGCAGCTTGACGAAGCGGATGAAAACGGGCTGTCCCGAGATCACCACCTCGCTGTGCACGCCCTTCGCCTTCAGGCCACCGGCCACCTCGGTCAGCGCCATCTTCGTCTGGCCGAGCCCCCTCTCCTCCACGGAAGGATCGCCCACCAGATCCGCCCGTTGAAACTGGCGCAGCGCCAATCCGCCGTCCGGCGTTTTCGTAAAGACCGCCCCAGCCACGTGCTGGGAACCCAGATTCATGCAGATGATGCGATCGTCAGCCATGGAAAAATCGGTTCGTTTGCGGACCGAAGCCCTTCCTAAAGCCTCGTCGGCGGGAATTTCAATCTTTTTGATGCGAATCCCGCGTCGAATTCATCGTCCGTCGGCCTGAATGTCCGCGTAGCGATCCAGCCAGAGGATCGCGAAAGGCGTCTTGTTTTTCGCCAGCACCCCCGGCTCCGGATTCAGCTGCTCCCACCAGCGAC
>JAGRPB010000346.1 GCA_020439945.1 Verrucomicrobiia bacterium | reverse complement strand
GCCGAACCACAAGTAAAGGGCGGGGGCGATGAGGAGGAAAAATTTCGAAAAGGTGCCGAGGTGGTAAACCACCGGGTCGAGAAAAAACAGCCGGTCGAGCAGCGAGAGGTGGCGGGCGCGCAGCACCCCGCCCTCGACGACGAGGCATTGGAGGCTGCCGATGAGCCATCGGGTTCGCTGGCGGACGAAGGCGCCGATTTCCTGCGTGGCGAGGCCGAAGCTCAGCGGTTCGTTCAGGAAACGGGTCCGGTATCCGCGGGACAGCAGCACATAGGTGGTGTGGAGATCCTCGGCCACGGTGGACTCGGGGATGCCGCCCATTTTCTCGACGCACTCGCGCTTGATGACGAAGCCGGTGCCGTAGCAAAAGGCGTTGTCCCAACTGTCGCGGCTGGCCTGCATGACGTCGGTGAACATGCACTGGGCCTCGGGCCAGGCCTTTTCGCCAAAGAGATTGTACTGGATGGCGTCGGGATTGATGAACACCTGGGGTGTCTGGACGATTCCGATCTTCGGGTCGTCGAGCAGCCCGACGGTGCGCCAGAGAAAGTTCGGCGCGAGGGCGAAATCGGCGTCGACGACACAGATCAGAGGGCGCCGGGTCCGGTCGATGGCATGGTTGAGATTTCCCCCCTTGTAGCCTTTGCGGTCGGCGCGCACGACATAGGAGACGGACAGGGTTTCGCACAGGCGGCGAAGCCAATCGCGGTGCCCGTCGTCCAGCACGTGAACCTCGAAGTCCGGATAATCGACATCCCGGGCCGCGAGAATGGTCCGATGAAGAATCTCCTCCGGCTCGTCATAGGTGGGAATCAGGATATCGACTCCCGGGACGGTGTCTCGCCCTCTCAGGGTCGCCTCGGCGGCGTCGGCCTGGGGACCGCGATCGGAGGGCTTGATGAGGATGAAGAAATGCCAGGTCAGGACCAGGGTCGAGAGAATCTCGAAGACCATGAAGACCCAGGTCCAGACGGCCTCCGGCGTGATGGAGGAAAAGGGAATCAGGGTGTCGGTCAGGCGCCACCAGAGGTAGCGGCCGTTGAGGACGACGAACAACCCGACGATGACGAGACGGACCGGGACGCTTTTCCACGAGAGAAGGGGCGAGATCAGCCAAAGGCCCGCGAAAAGCAAAAGAGTCGCCAGGACCTCGGGATATTGCGCCGATATCATGAATCCCGATGGCTTCGCAGCACGAGGCTCAGCCAGATCTGGCCGCGCTCGATCCAGCTCGTCTTTCCGTGGGAGGAAACCAGGACCTTCACGAAGCGGCCGATGTCCTCGAGATCCGCCTCGCGGCGGTCAATCTCGATGGTGGCGGTGATCATGTACTGGTCCGGCTCCGTCACGTTGACCGCGCGATTCTGCCGGGCGCCGCTTTCCTGAACGCGAATGTCGGCGACTTTTCCCTCGATGAACCGCGGTTCGCCGACGACGAAGACGCTGGCGTGGTCGCCGATGGCGATTCGGCTGAGAAAGTCGCGCCGGAAATAGGCTTCGACGAAGAGCGAGTCCGGATCGACGACTTCGGCCACCAGTTGATCCTCGACCACGGCTTCCCCGTTCACCACGTGCCGGTGCCAGACGGGACCGGCGATGGGAGTGGTGAGATCGTATTTCATGTCGGCGCGGTTCGATTCCTGGTTCAGCGCCATCTGGTTGCGAAGTTCCTCCAGCTCGGTCCGCAGTTCGGTTCGCTTGATGGTCAGGTCGC
>JAGRPB010000032.1:16931-38924 GCA_020439945.1 Verrucomicrobiia bacterium | reverse complement strand
AACCGGGCCCTCCAGGAAGTCACCGCCGCCGTGCAGCGGGTGAGTCTCTTTCCCGACGAGGTCGAGCCGCCGGTGATCACGCTGGGAGCGGGACGACGGCGCGAGGTCATGCGCATCTCGGTGTTCGGCGATCTCGATGAACAGACCCTGGTCGACTACGCGCGGCAACTGGAGGACGGGCTGCTCGCCGAACCGGGCATCGCGATTGTCGACCTGCGGGGCGTTCGGCGACCCGAGATTCTCGTGGAAGTGCCGCAGGAGCGACTGCGCGCGCTCAATCTCACTCTGGGCGATATCGCGGATGCCATCGACCGGGCGGCGCTCGATGTGCCGGCGGGAACCCTCCGCACGCCCGGCGGCGACATTCTGCTGAAAACGACCGAACGCCGGGACTTCGCCAGCGAATTCGCCGAGGTGCTGATCTTGAGCACGACCGAAGGTTCGCGGGTGCGGCTGGGCGACATCGCGAAAGTCATCGATGGGTTCGAGGAAGCGGAACGGGAAAACTATTTCAACGGGCAGCGTTCCGTTTCCGTCGCCGTCTACAGTTCCGAAACGCAGGCGCCGTTGGAGGTGGCAAAGGCGGTGCGCCGATTCATCGAAAAGCAGCGACCAAACCTGCCGCCCTCGGTCAATCTGCGCATCTCGCGAGACCGATCGATCGATTACCAGGAGCGCGTCACCCTGCTCCTCCAGAATGGGGCAGCCGGCCTGATTCTTGTGCTGATCGCCCTCGGTCTCTTTCTCGAACTGCGGGTCGCTTTCTGGACGGCGATCGGGATTCCCGTCTCAATTCTCGGATCACTGGTCCTCATGCCGATCATGGACGCGACCGTGAACATGATTTCGCTGTTTGGTTTCATCATCACGCTCGGGATCGTGGTCGACGACGCCGTGGTGGTGGGCGAAGACATTTTTCACAAGATCTCGGAGGGCATGTCGCGCCGAGATGCGGCCGTGGCCGGGGCGAAGCAGATGATGGTGCCGGTTCTCTTCGCGGTGTCGACCAACATCATTGCCTTCCTGCCGTTGCTTTTCGTGCCCGGTGAAATCGGGCAGTTTTTCGAGATTCTGCCGTCGGTGGTGATCGCCGTCTTCACCGTGTCGCTGGTGGAGTGTCTCTTTATCCTACCCTCGCACCTGGCCTTCAGTCGCGCGAAGGAGGGAAGCCGGAGCTGGTTTGCGCGATTCGACCGCTACCAGACCAGGTTTCGCGAGCGCCTCGACGCGGCGATGGAGCGGCTCTACCAACCGCTCCTGGACCTCTCGATCCGGTTCCGCTACCTCACGGTAACGGTTTTCGTCGCGCTCCTGCTGCTCGTCGGTGCGTGGATCGCGAGTGGACGCATCGACTACATCTTTCGTCCCGCGATCGAGACGGATTTCGTGCAGGCGGAGATAGAACTTCCCTCCGGCACGCCGGTCGACCGGACTCGTGAAGTCGTTTTCCAGGTGGAGGCGGCGGCGAAGCGGGCGCTCGAGAAAACGGGAGAGAAGGACATCCTCATCGGTTTCAACGCGGAAGTCGCGGAGAGTGGCAGCAACACCGGTGAGGTGAACGTGGTGCTGGTTCCCCAGAGTCAGCGGAAGATTACCGGCTCCCAGTTCGTGCAGATCTGGCGGGATGAAATCGGCGTGATTCCCGATATTGAATCACTCTTCTTCGACTGGCTTTATGGACCCGGCGGCGAAGCCGAAGTCGATATTCAACTCGCTCACCCGGAGATCGCGACGCTGCGCCATGCTGCCGACGATGTGGCGGCGGCGATCGCTCGCTACTCCGGTGTCGAAGACGTTCGCAAGAGTTTCGGTCGTCAAATGCCGCAGCTCAGTTTCGAGATCAAACCCGAGGGACGAAGTCTCGGCATCACCGCGCGCGATCTTGGCGAGCAGATTCGGCATGCGTTTTACGGCGCCGAGGCCCTGCGGCAGCCGCGCGATCGGCAGGAACTTCGGGTGATGGTGCGGTTGCCCGAATCGGATCGACGTTCCATGAGCGGCCTGGAGCAGTTGCTCATTCGGGGACCCGATGGAGGAGAGATCCCGATCTCCCAGGCTGCCGAAATCAAGGAAGCCAGCGCGCCGGTGCGGATCGAGCGGGTCGACGGCGGCCGTGTCGTCAACGTCACCGCGAACGTGATCGCCGGAGTGACGACCGGAAACCGGGTGTTGAAAGCGTTTTCGAAAAAGGAATTGCCGGACATCCTCCGTCACTATCCCGGTCTCCGCTATTCCTTCGAGGGCGAACAGCGCGAGCAACGCGACGCGATGCGCGAACTGCTCTGGGGCCTGGTGGGCTCGATCGCCGCGATCTACATCATCATGGCGGCGTTGCTGCGCAGTTACTCGCAGGCTTTCATCGTGCTGCTGACGATTCCCTGGAGCCTTTCCGGTGCGGTGGTCGGGCACGAATTGCTCGGGTTCGATCTCAGCATTTTCAGTGTTTTCGGCATGATCGCGCTCTGCGGCATGGTGGTGAATGGCGCCTTCGTCCTGGCAGTGACGCGGAACCGCTATCTCGAGCGCGGCGATGATCCCGCCACCGTGACGCGGATGTCCGCGTTGCGACGCTTTCGCCCGATCCTGCTGACGGCGATCACCACGTTTCTCGGCCTCGGGCCAATGATTTTCGAGACTTCCACCCAGGCGTTGTTTCTCGTGCCGATGGCGATTTCCCTCGGGATCGGCACGCTCGTTTCGACGGTGGTCATCCTTCTGCTCATTCCCGCGTCTTTCGGGATCTCGGAGGATTTTTCCCGATCCTGAGTCAGGCGATCGCGCCATCAAGGCGTGCGCATAGCGCGGCAAGAAACGCGAAGCCCGATCGGGCGGTTCTCGGCGATGATGAATGCGTGTCTACCGGGAGTCCGTCCGTGACACGCTCGCTATCCTACTCATCGAAAAAATCCCCGAACCGATCGTATCATCATGAAACGCGTCTTCAATTCTCTCGATCCACTCTCGCGCCGCGGTTTTGTCGAGCGCTGCGCGAAAGCCGCCATGGGCGTCAGTCTGCTGCCGTTCGCCGACCAGGTGATGGCCCAGTCCTCCGCCGGCAAGGCCAAGCATATCATCTACATGTACATGTCGGGCGGGATGACCCACCTCGATACCTTCGACCCGAAGCCGGGAACCGACGAAGGAGGCAAGACCGGAGTGTCGAAAACACCGGTACCGGGCATCGTCCTGAGCCAGTATCTGCCTCAACTGGCCGAGCGAATGAATGACATCGCCGTCGTGCGAACCCTGCAACAACGCACCGCCGATCACCGTGGGGCCTCCTACTGGATGCACACCAGCTACCAGGCGCGGGCCACCATCAAGCACCCCTGCATGGGTCCGTGGGCGCAGCGGCTTCTCGGAAAGATGCACGAGACGCTGCCGGATTCCGTTGTCATCGGTGGGGGTGGCCAGCATCCCGGGGCCGGTTTCCTCGGGCCGACCTTCGAGCCGCTTCCCCTCGGCAACGCCGAAGGCGGGTTGCCGAATTCGGCGATCAGCCAGTCGATCGACGACAGCATTTTCGGCAAACGGCTTTCCATGATGGAGACCTTCAACAGCCGATTCGATCACAAGTTCAAGACCGAAGAAGTGGCGGCCTACAATCAGTTCTACGACAATGCACTCGAACTGATGAAGAGCGACGATCTCGAGGTGTTCGACCTGACGAAGGAATCGCAGGAAAAACGCGATGCCTACGGCATGAACCAGTTCGGCCAGGGCCTGCTCCTGGCCAAGCGCCTGGTGACCCAGGGCATCCGTTATGTTGAGGTCGTCAAGGGCGGCTGGGACATGCACAACGACCTCTGGGGCAACATCGAGACCAACGCCGGTGAACTCGACAAGGCCATCGCGGCGTTGATCGATGATCTGAAGGCGGAAGGAAAATTCGAGGAAACCCTGCTCGTCCTGACCACCGAGTTCGGGCGTTCCCCGCGGGTCAACGCCAACGCCGGCCGCGACCACCATTCCTTGTGCTTCTCCGGCATGCTCGCCGGCGGCGGCATTCAGGGTGGTCAGGTCTGGGGAAAATCCGACGAAAAGGGCCACGCTCCCGCCGAAGACATGGTCGAGCAGAAAGACTTCAACGCGACCATCGCCACTGCCTGCGGCATGCCGCTGGACCAGATCATCTACTCGCCCTCCGGCCGTCCTTTCATGGTCGCCGGCCACAAAGAAGATCTCGCCACCAAAGTGATCAAGCCCGAAGGCAAGCCGATCCTGCAGTTCTTCAGTTGAGCGACGCTCCGGAAGTTTTTCCAGCCAATCCGAGACCAACTGAAGGACGCTCTCGGGCTGTGAGAAAAAGAGAAAGTGGTCTTCTCCGTTGACGAAGTGGCAGTCGACGGAAAGCCCGCTTTCTCGCAACGCGGTGCAACCTTGGGCGACGTAATCTCGCGAAACCCGACGATCCTTCTCTCCCGAAATGACCAAAGTGGAAGTTCCGTTCAGCAACTTCAACCGGTCAATTTCGATCTTTTCGGGATCAATCACCGGCGACAAATAAATCAATCCAGCGATTTCTCCGGCGTTCAACGAGGGTAGGACATGGGTGACTCCTGCTCCGCCGTTTGAAATGCCGGCCAGGTAGATTCTGGAGGCGTCGAAGTCCGGTCGGCTTTTGCAGTAAGCGAGGGCCTCCTGAATGGCGGCCAATCCTCCGTCGTTTCGCCATTCTCCGGCTCCAAAGGTGGGGGCCACGACAGCCATTCCCAGATCTTGGGCCAACGATTTCCAAACCCAAAGGTAACCTTTGAAGTTGCCAAGACTTCCGTGGAGAAACAGCAAGACGGGATACCGTTTTTTCCTGTCATCTGGCGGCGGGACGTAAACGAATTGATGTCCCCGGCGAGCGTTGCCCCAAAGCATTTCCCGGTAAGCCTCTCCGAGAACGCCGGGAGTCTCTCGGAACTCCGAATCTTGTCGCAGTTCGAGATAAATCTTGCGAATTGATCTGCGAACTCGACCCGCTTGTTCAGCGTCCAGGTAGGGGTCCAGCAAAGTGTACAGGCGACTGCCCATCAAAAGTTGATCGACTTCGGGAACAACATTGGAGGGCGAAAGTGAATGAAATCGGACCTTGCCGGAATAGACGGCTGAAAGGCCAAGTTCGGTTTCTTTTCCGCGAGGCGCTTTTGGGGCTCCTATCCACACCCAACAAAACGATAAAATTCCCGCAAGAATTACTACCAAACTCGTGAGGAACTGGGGTGATCTCTTGGATTTGGCGGCCAGAAGGAACGGAAGTGCTGGCCAGGCAAATAGAATGCCCAAGGCTACGGTCCGACCTTCGAGTGTTGCCGAAGAAACGAGAAGCAGAACGGACAGACCGATTAGCGGAATTGTCAGAATCAACCAGATGGTTTCTACAAAAGGGCGGACTTTCACTCTTGCCGACTCTGAACCTCCGAGACACGGCGATAAAGAGGAAATCTTTCACCCGTATGGTCCGCAAAGAAATTCCGGCATGTGTCGAAATTGACACCTGACCGGGTCGCTCGGACTTGATAGGGAAAGCCCGCCCCTCGTCGGGTTGATCATGAGCGAAATGTCCGAGCTTTCAGCCACCGCTTCACGGCCGACTTTCCGCGAAGCACTCCGGTTTTGGCTGAAGCTCGGCTGGATCAGCTTTGGTGGGCCGGCGGGACAGATCGCCATCATGCACACCGAGTTGGTCGATCGGAAACGCTGGATCTCGAACGATCGATTTCTCCATGCGCTGAATTTCTGCATGCTGCTCCCGGGACCCGAGGCGCAGCAACTGGCGACCTACTGCGGTTGGCTCCTGCATCGAACCCGGGGAGGAATCGTGGCCGGTGTCCTTTTCGTCCTGCCGAGCGTCTTCGTGCTCTGGGCCCTGAGCTACATCTACCTCGCTTTCGGAAATCTCGGTCCGGTGGAGGCGGCCTTTGTCGGTCTGAAACCGGTGGTGCTCGCCATCGTGATCGGGGCGGTGGTTCGCATCGGTAAGAAAGCGCTTCACGGGATGGCGAAATGGGGGCTCGCGGCGCTGGCTTTCGTGGCGATTTTTTTCCTCAAATTGCCGTTCCCGCTCATCATCATCTCGGCGGGTTTGCTGGGTTGGTTCGGGGCAAGGCGAGAATGGCGTGGATTCGCGATCCCGAAAACACGATCCGATGCTTCCGAAGATCCCGGCCGGACACGACGCTCCGACGGAAAACGAATCGCGATCGTGTTGCTGGCCGGGCTGTTGCTCTGGTGGGCGCCGGTCGGTGTCGCCTCACGGGTGCTGGGTCCCGATCACACGGTGACGCGCGAGGGCGTGTTTTTCAGCAAAGCCGCCATGGTGACGTTTGGCGGCGCCTATGCGGTGCTGCCCTACGTCGCGCAGAAAGCGGTCGAGGAACATCAATGGCTCGCGGCCGAGCAGATGCTCGACGGCCTCGGCCTAGCGGAGACGACCCCGGGGCCGCTCATCATGGTGGTTCAGTTCGTCGGTTTCGTCGGAGCGTGGCAGCATCCGGGCGGCCTCGATTCCCTCGTCGCGGGAACGCTCGGCGCCCTGATGACGACATGGGTGACCTTCGTTCCCTGTTTCCTGTGGATATTTCTGGGAGCCCCGTTCATCGAGCGACTCCACGGTCATGCCGGCCTCACCGGAGCCCTGTCGGCGATCACGGCAGCCGTGGTCGGCGTGATCCTCAACCTGGCAATCTGGTTTGGCTTCCATGTCTTGTTCCCGGCGTCCCAGCCCGACTGGTTCGGGATTCTCCTCTGCGCCCTCGCCCTGTTCGTGGCTCTGCGATGGAAGATCGAGGTTCTCTGGCTGGTCGCGGCGGGATGCCTCGCCGGGTTGATGCGTTGGTGGGCGGGGGGAATTGCGTGAAGGGTTCCCGGGAATTTCGCTTGAGGGACGATGGAAGCCGGAAATCGCCCTTGCGTTCCAATGTGACGATTTCGTAACATTGACGCTTCGGGCGAGGTTTTTTTTCGGATCGGCGCTCGTGAGCGTTCATGATTCCTCTTCTCGCGGTAACGGACACCTTCGAAATCGGTCCCCTGGTGATGGGCTTGCTGGGTGGACTGGCTCTTTTCCTCTTCGGGATGGACCAGATGACGCGCGGGTTGCGCCTCGTCGCCGGAGCGCGGATGCGGAAATTCCTCTCCCGCCTCACGACCAATCCGCTGAAGGGCGCATTCGCCGGAGCCGTCACGACCGCGGTGATCCAGTCTTCCTCGGTGACGACGGTCCTGGTGATCGGGTTCGTCTCCGCGGGATTGATGACACTCTCCCAAGCCATCGGCGTCGTCATGGGCGCCAACATCGGCACCACCATCACCGCCCAGATCGTGGCCTTCAAGGTGACCCACTACGCCCTGTTCCTGGTGGCCGGCGGATTCGCCTGGCAGTTGATCCGCGGGGAGAGGCGGAGTGCCTTCTACGGGCTCATGGTCATGGGGTTGGGACTCCTGTTCTACGGGATGGAACTGATGAGCGAAGCGACGCGGCCCCTCCGCGACTACGCGCCCTTCATCGAGTTCATGAGGCGGATGGACCAGCCCCTCCTGGGGATTCTGGCGGGAACGGCGGTGACGGCCGCGATCCAGAGTTCCTCCGCCACCACGGTGATGGTGATCGTGTTGGCGGGACAGGGATACGTCACCCTGGAAGCCGGTATCTACCTGGTGTTCGGGTCCAACTTGGGCACCTGCGTGACGGCCTTGCTGGGTTCCATCGGAAAGCCGCGCGTCGCCCTGCAGGCGGCGATGGCCCACGTGACTTTCAATGTGGTCGGGGTCGCGCTGTGGTATGCGTTCGTTCCGCAATTGGGAGAACTGGTCCGTTGGCTCTCGCCCGTTCACCCGGAACTGGAGGGAGCGGCGAGACTGGCCGCGGAATCGCCCCGCCAGATCGCCAATGCCCACACGGTTTTCAATCTCACCAATGCCTTCGTCCTGATCGGCTTCACCGGACCGCTGGCTTGGCTGATCCGGAAACTGGTTCCGGAACAGGTAGGGGACGAACAGTTGCAGGGCGAGGTGAAATACCTTGATGACCTCTATCTCGAATCGGCGCCCACCGCCCTCGACCTCACCCGGCTGGAACTCTCCCGCCTCGGGGCCGGAACCTTGCGCTTTCTCCATGGCTCCCTGTCCAAGGTGCTCTACGGATCGAGGGAGGACCTCGAGGAGCTGCGGCGCGAGGACGACGAGATCGATGCCCTGCACGGGGCGATCGTGAGCTATCTCGGGCGACTCTCCCAGGGAGATCTCGCCACCGAGGATGCCTGGCGTCTGCGGGAATACCTGGCGGCGGCGAACCATTTCGAGAGCATTGGTGACATGGTGGAGACGGACTTCTGCGAGGCCGGCGAGCAACGGCTTCGCCTCGGCGTGACGGTCAGCGAAGGAACCGCCGCCCAACTCACCGAACTCCATCGCAAGGTATGCTGGGCGGTCGATTCCGTGGTCCGGGCGCTGGTCGATCGGGATCCCGCCGCCGCTCGTGAGGTCGTGGAAGCGAAGATCGAGATCAATCGCTTGGCGGACGCGGCCAACGACCACCTGGTCCGGCGCCTCGGGGCCAGCGAGCCCGATCGCATGAAGATCTTCCGGATCGAGTCGGACTTGATCGAGAACCTCAAGCGGATCTATTATTTCGCGAAGCGCATCGCCCGTGTCGTCACCACCGAGCCCGCGACGATGACAACCACAGCAACAACGGCGAACGCGAACGCGGACCCGGAGGGCGAGCTAGTGACACTTGAATCATGACCAGAAAAGCGGAGAAAACTTCCCGGAAGACCAACTCGGAAAAACGACTGAAACGATCGGTCTACGAGAGAACTCTCGCCTCCCTCCAGGAGGAACTGGTGGAGATGCAGGGCTGGGTCATCGAGCACGGTCTTCGGGTGGTGGTGCTGTTCGAGGGGCGCGACGCCGCCGGGAAAGGCGGTGTGATCAAGCGGATCACCGAACATCTGAATCCCCGTCACTGTCGCATCGTGGCCCTGGGCAAACCGACGGAGCGGGAGAAAACACAGTGGTATTTCCAGCGCTATGTGGAGCACCTGCCTTCGGCGGGCGAGATGGTGCTGTTCGATCGCAGTTGGTACAATCGGGCCGGAGTGGAACGGGTGATGGGATTCTGCTCCGACCAGGCTTATGAGGAATTCCTCCAATCCTGTCCCGAGTTCGAGCGCCTCCTGATTCGTTCGGGCATCATCCTGGTGAAATACTGGTTCTCCGTCAGCGAGGAGGAACAGGAGCGCCGTTTCCAGAAGCGGGTCAACGATCCGATGAAACGGTGGAAGCTCAGCCCGGTCGATGTCGAATCCCGCGGTCTCTGGACGGACTATTCCAGGGCCAAGGACCGGATGATGGAACACACCGACACCGACGAGTCACCCTGGTATGTGATCGAGGCCGACGACAAGCGGCGCGCCAGGCTGAACTGCGTTCGTCACCTGCTGGAGCAGATTCCCCACCAGCACGCCCTCAACAACGATCCGCTGGAACTCCCGCCGCGTCCGCCGCACGAGGACTACGAACGCCCTCCGCGCTCAAAGTTCCGCCAGGTGCCGGAGGCATTTTAATACCAAATCCAAATAACCTCTGGATGATTGAAGGTTTTTTCGGAGGGAAATTTGCCTTCGGGAATCTTCATCGATGCGAGTCCGCGAACTTCGGAGGCTTCGTTCCATCTCGATCAGGTAGCTGGCTACCTTCCCTCGATGCGCCTCGCTTCGAAGCCCGCGGCCTTCGCAAATCATCCAGATCTGATTTGGATTTGGTATTGGGCGACGCGTTCAACCCTGTTGAATCGCCGACCAGACCCTGTTGAATCGACCGTAAAAGAAAACCGCGAACTCCGGCAGTGCCGAAGTTCGCGGTGAAAGTTGGGTTCAGGGCTGGAGTTTTGTTTGAAAACGATCGCGCCGATCAGCCCGCCTTGGCGGCGGCGATGGCGTCCTGGGCCTGCGTGGTGGGCTTGGCCTTCAGATCACGCCAGATGACTTTGCCATCGCGGATGAGAAAGCTCTGGCGGGAAGCCAGGCCGGTGGGTCCGAGCGTGGGAACGCCGAAGGCCTTGATGATTTCGCCTTTCTTGTCGGCGAGCAGGGTGAAGGGAAGGGTATATTTCTCTTCGAATTTCTTCTGATCCTCGACCGTGTCGGCGCTGACACCGAAAACCTTGATGCCGGCGTCTTTCACGGCTTCGAATTCGTCGCGCAGGTTGCAGGCCTGCTTGGTGCAGCCGGGAGTGTCGGCTTTGGGATAGAAGTAGACGAGGCTGGTGCCCTCGGAGAGTTCCTTGCCGAGATCGACTTGCTTGCCGTTCTGGTCGGTGGCTTTGAGCTTGGGCGCGTCGGCACCGACATCGAGGGGATCGGCGTGGCTGCAGGAGAGGGTGAACGCCGTGACGACGGCGACCGCGAGGAGGGTTTGGATCGGTTTCATCGCCGGCAATGTGCGGGATGGGAGACGGATTTCCACCTCAAAAACGCGTCGTTTTGGTAACAGCGCGACTGCGTCTCGGGCGATTCCGGCGGTGATTGCGCCGTTCGATCCGCTCGACAGACGGCGGATTTGGGCGATAGCGTGAGACGTGCTTTTTTGTTTTCAGAAAGGAATGTCCGAGATGAAAAACCGATTCACAGGTCGATGGGTCTTCGTCGTCCTCTGTTTGGCGACTCTGTCCTGGCAGGCTTCCCGGGCGGCGGATCCGTCGGCCCAGGATGATTCGCAGGCTTTGGCCCGGCATTTTCAAAAACCGGAATCGGGGGAGCCACCGATGTGGGGCGACCCGGCGACCTTTGCACCGAGGAAGGGAGAGACGATCACGCTGATGGGGGGATCGACCGTTTTCGAGATGCAATACGAGGGCTATTTCGAAACGCGCCTGCATCGCCAATTTCCCGAGTTGGGTCTGAAGGTGCGGGACATCGCCTGGCAATCGGACACGGTGTTCCGGCAGCAGCGTCCCATGTTTTTCTTTACCGAGCAGGGCGACACCCGCGAGGGTAGTGTGCCGGACGGCCGTGAGCGGCTCGAGCCGGGAATTCTGATGCCGCGATTCGGCAAGATGGAGTCGCTGGATGGCGAGGCGGGCCGCGCCGAATTCCTGGCCGCCTACGGACGTTTGCTGGACGCGTTGAGCCAGTATTCCAAACGCATCGTTCTGGTCGCTCCGGAGCCGTTTTTTGCCGTGGGTCCCGCGGCCGATCTGGCGGGGGATCGCAACGCGGTTCTGGAAACCTATGTCACCGGCATCCGCGACCTGGCCAGCGAGCGCGGCTACCTTTTCGCCGATCTTTTCCATCGGCTGCAAGCGGAACCGGCCGAGTTGATGTCGGTGACGGGGGTGGACCTGACGAATGAGGGACAGCAACGGGTCGCCATGGCCCTGGCCGACGAGTTGAACCTGGATCCGGCGCCGGAAACCGACACCGCGTTGGATGAGGCGATCCGGGAACGCGTTCTGAAAAAGAATCTGCTCTGGCACCAGTATTACCGGCCGACGAACTGGGCCTTTCTCTACGGCGATCGCCAACACGTCCCGAGCAGCCGCGACTATCGCGACACGGACCGGCGCTGGTTCGTGGAGGAACTGGATCGCTTGCCCGGAATGATCGGGGACGTCGAAAAAGAAATCGCGGCATTGCGATGAAGCTGGCACGGATGCCGGACGGCGAGCCGGAGATTTTTTTCACCGTCCAGGGCGAGGGCCGCAATGTCGGGCTACCGAGCGTGTTCGTCCGCAGTTCCCTGTGCAATCTTCACTGTCGCTGGTGCGACACGGACTACACCTGGAACTGGGAGGGCACGCCGTTTGTCCACGTTCGGGATGAGGAGCCGGGCTATCGAAAATATCGGCGCGACGAACAGATCATCGATCTGCCGGTGGAATCGGTGGCGGAGCGGGCGCGTCAATTTGATTGCGGCAATTTCGTCTTCACGGGTGGCGAACCATTGCTGCACGAGGCGGATTGGATGGCGCTGATGGAAAGGCTGCGAGAAGAAACGGGCGAGTCCGCCGCCCATTTTGAAATCGAGACGAACGGAACGCGGATGCCGGGAGCGAAATTCCTGGAGGCGATCGATCAGATGAACGTCTCTCCAAAGCTCAGCAATGCGGGCATGCCGCGAAGCCTCCGGATCCACGAGGAGACGCTGCGCGAGCTGGCGGCATCGGGGAAAGCCGATTTCAAGTTCGTGATTTCCGAGCCGTCCGATCTGGAGGAAGCCGTCGAGATCGTGGAGCTGAGTGGATCGGCCCCCGAGCGGGTGTTCCTGATGCCGCAGGGCACATCGATCCGGCAATTGGACGAGCGTGGCGCCTGGCTGGTTTCCCAATGCCAGGCATACGGGTTCCGTTATTCCGATCGCCTCCACGTTCGATTGTTCGGATCGCGGCGGGGGGTCTAGACGGAGGGCGTCCGGCGATCACATCTCGTGCACTTCGCCGACGTCGCCGGCGGAATCTTCGGGAGCCGGATCCAGGAAGCCGGTGCCGACGAGGAACTCGTCGATCTCGGCATTGCAGGCGTCGTAGGTGATCGGGTCGACGTTCAGATTGTAGAAACTGTGCTGGCGTCCTTCGAAGGGGATCAGCAGGCAGTTGTTTTTCTTTTTCCGCATCCGGTGGGCGAATTTTTCCACCGTATCGATCGGCGTGATGCGGTCGCCGGTGCCGTGAAGGATGAGCATTGGGGGCAGGCCTTTCGCGACCAGGTCGATGATGGCGCCCTCTTTCAAGGCGACGCCGCCGCGCTCGAAGGCCTCGCTGGCGAACCCTTTCTTGCCGATGGACAGCAGGGGACTGAAAAGGACGGTCGCGTCCGGGCGGCCATCGATGTCGGTCGGGTCGGTTTCATCGTCCGGCAGGTCGGATTTCATGGCGGCGGCGGCGGCCAAGGTTCCCCCGGCCAGGGCGCCGGCGGCGATGACGCGGGAGGGATCGACCCCGAGCGGTTCCGCGTAGAAACGCACCCAGCGAATCGCGGAGCGAGCGTCCTGCATGGCGGCGATTGGCGAGGCTCCGTGTTGTTGGCTGGTGCGATATTCGATCAGGATCGACACGGCGCCCCGACTCGCGAAATACATGGCCTGGGGCGCGAACTGGGTGACGCGACCGGCGTCGAATCCGCTTCCGAAAAAGAACAGCAGGGCGGGACGTTTGGCGCCACGACGTTCACCGTCAGGAAAAAACACGTGAGCTTTCAGCCCAACTTCCTGCTCGAGTTGTTTGAAGACGACGGATTCCGCGGAGGCCAGCAGTTCGGCGTCGCGATCGATCACATTCCTCGGTTCGGCATTCATCCGGTTACTGGGTGAAAGTCAGGAAAAAGGGGGAAACCGGGGAGGATAGTCGGCGGTTTTCGGGATGACAAGCTCTCTCGGCGGGCGGATTGGAGTGCGGAATCAACAAACAAGAGATTGACCGTTCCCCTCCTATTGGCCGATGAATGTTCTCGGCGACCTTCGGCGATCCCTGTCATGCGAGATCGGTTTTCGGTGAATGCCTCCCTCCTGTTTCCCGATGTCGCCCCGCGAATCCGCCCCCCCGATAGTTTCATGAATGCCATTTCTTTCCCACGAATCCAGTTGCCTGCCGTTTCGAAATGCTGGATCGCCCTTCTGTCGGTGTGGGTGTCGGGTGGGTTTTTCGCCGGAGCCCAGGAAACAGCGGAGGAACCACCGCTCGGAGTCTCGACCCCGTCGATGCAGCGACAGTTGGAGGGGCTCTACCAGTCGTGGCGCGAGGCGATGGAAAAGCAGGATTTCGACGCCTGGAAGCAGGTGACTTCCCAGGCGCGCCAGGGCGAGATCCGCAACCAGATCGTGTCCCAGCGTCTCAACTATCCGGAGGCGATGTTTGCGACGCCGCTCCGGGCTCCGAAGCTGGAGGGTTTGATCCACATCGATACCCTGTTGCGTGGCGACACGGCGGCTTCCATCTATTTCGGTCGCGCCGATTTCGGAATCACCGAGGCCGCGGAGGTGCGGGAAAATTTCATCGTGCTCCGCTA
Source organism: Verrucomicrobiia bacterium (assembly GCA_020439945.1). Lineage (GTDB taxonomy): Bacteria > Verrucomicrobiota > Verrucomicrobiia > Verrucomicrobiales > DEV007 > JAEUHH01. Next base: position 24,930 of record JAGRPB010000032.1, on the reverse strand, counting down.
CGTGAAGGAGTTCGGGGTCTGGAAATACGACAACCTGCGGGTGGTGAAATTCGGCGACGATCCTGGCGTGCTCCTGAAGCTGAGAAACGGTGATCACAGCTTCCTGGAAACGCCGGAGTTCCAACCCGCGCCGTCGCCCGCGCCGATTCCGGGCCCGGTGACGGTGCCCGACTACATCGCGGAGTTGTGGGTCACGTCGGTGGGATTCGAAACCATCGTCACCATCAACGCGCAGCATCACTCCGCGATCGCCAACGACAGTGGTCGGGAGTTGATCAACGGGGGGCTCCGGAAAGGCGCGAACCGCATCAGCGTCGAAGTGAAGCCGATTCCGGTCGATTCCAGCACGCCGCGGCACCTGGAGATCGGGATTTACGGTGCCAAATCGGTGCAGGACAAGGCGGAGCGCTTCTATCATTTCCGGACCGAGCCCGGTCAGGATGCTCAGAATTTCCAGACGACTTTCCCCGTCCCCTGACGGGTTCAGGGATTGGTCCGCGTGTCGACCAGCACGCAGCGGAAACCGTGCTCTCCGCCGCCGCGCTTGTACTGGGGACGCAATGCCTTGCGGTAGGAAGTCAGCAGCTCGTTTTTCTGCGCACTGGACCAGCCGCCGCCGCGGACGAAGTAGAGACCGTTTTCGCTGCCTTCTCCGCTGAAGGGTTCGTCGATCCACTCCCAGACGTTGCCGGCGAGATCGTGAAGACCGTAGGGATTGGGATCGAAACTACCCACCGGGGCGGTTTTTTCGTAGGTATCGTCGTAGCCCTCGATGATCGCGGGTACCGTGCCTTTGGCGGCAATGTCGGCGAAGTTGCCGGAGAGGGGCGGGGGAGGCCAATCGTTTCCCCAGGGGAAGTGATTGGGCACTTTGCGGACGTCGCGAATTTCAGGGGTAGCGCCCTCTTCCTGTTCCAATCCGGCCATGGCGCTCCACTCGAGATCGTGCGGCAGCCGGTAGGCCTGGTATTCCTCGATCCGGCCCAACTTGCGTTCCTTCTCGGTCAGCCAGTCGCAGAATGCCCGAGCCTCGGGGAGATTCAGACCGGCCACGGGATGATCGGGTCCCTGTTGGAAGTCGACGTTGGGAGGCTCGATTCCCTCGGGATGACTGTCGAGAAATGCCTGGTAGTCTCTGACACGGGTTTCGAAAGCGGAGGCGAGGAATCCTTTCACCGGCATGAAGGACATGCCGAGGCTGTTGGTGTAGGACTCCGTGAAAATGGGGGTGTCGTCACGCTTGAGGGTGGCGGATTGCGGAAGCAGGTCGGACGGTCGAACGGTGAACTCGAGGGGCTCGTCGTGGTAGCCGGAGAGCTTGAGTTTCAGCTGGGTGAGGCCGACGCGCTGATGTTCCATCTGCAGGGGCGTCTTGCCGAGGAAGGTGCCGTCGTCCCGGTAGACGCGGGCCTGGGACGGCTCGCTGTTGATGAGGAAGTTTCCGAATTGGTTTTCGATTCGGCAGTAGAACGTGGGGGAACCCACCTCCGCCGGCTGGGGATGGTGAAAATGTCCGTCATCAAGGTAGCCGAGATTGCGATCGAGTTTCGTCATCCAGTCGCAGAAAGCCCAGGCTGATTTCTCGTCGATTTGAGCGGCGATCGGGCTGGCGGGAAATTGGCCCGGGACTTCGGCGGCCGGCACCGCGATGCTGACGGGATAGCGCGCCTCTTCGGCAAAACGATCGAACAGGTCCTGGCTGATCGGGACGACGGAAATGTGGGTGCGGCCGACCGCTTCGAATTCCATTCCCACGCTGTTGGTCCACGGCTCGCCCGGGACCGGACTGAGGTCCTCAAGCATCTGTATATCGGTCTCGTATTGCGTCTTGTTGGCGGGGAGATCGCGTTCGAGCGTGTAGTCGTGGTGCCCGGGTGCCTTCAACACGACCCGGACGAGGCCGGGATCGAACTCCATGGCATCGGTGGGCACGACGCCGATCTGCTGTCCCTGGAACCAGACGGCGGCGCCGGTGGGTTGAGTGATCTTGAGCCGGGCCTTCGGGGGGGGCGGCGGAGGTTCGTCCGTTTTTTCGGGAGGCAGGGGAGGTCCCGGCATGTCGGTGAAGACCACGCCACCGCGGTTTCCGTTGTCGAGGTTGTCGAGAGAAACCGAACCGCCGGAGTTGGAAGGGTTGCCGACGATGCGCGGCTTGATGGGCGCAAATTCCGGCCCGAACGCGTCGGGCAATTTCGCGATGTCGACTCCGGCCAGCGGAACCGGTTCGGTAGAGGGGTTCGTGTCCGGAGAATCGCCGGAGGCGTTGGTCGTTTGGCTGTTTCCGTTTTCGCCGCTGCCCGGGTTTCCGGAATCCTGGTTTCCGGAAAGATCCACGGGCGGCGCCGGTTTGGGAATTTCTCCGTATTGACGGTAGGCCGAATAGCCGGCCGCGCCCAGCACCGCCGCGGCCATGAGCATGGCGGCCGCTCTCAGCAGTTTTCCCCAGGAATTCTGGCGACCCGAAACCGGCTGGGTGATGCGCCTGAGCGCCTGCGCGAAAGCCTCCGCGCTCTCGAATCGGCGGCGCGGGTCCGGCGCCCCGGCGCGGCAGACCACGGCATTCAGCGCCCGCCATTCGTCCCGATTCACGGTTGGCGGCAACTCCATGTTGGTGGGGAGTTCGGGAAACTCCAACCGGTCTTTCCCCGTTCCCATCTCGTAGAGCACCATCGCCAGGCTGTAGAGATCGGCCGAGGCCGTGCCCGGTCCCTCCGGGGGGACGTAGCCCTCCGTGCCGACGTAAGTGCGCTGACCGCTGCTCGCCACTAGGCCGACGTCGGCCAGTTTGGCGACGCCTTTGACGAAAATGATGTTCGACGGTTTGACGTCGCGGTGGGTGAGCTTTGCCGCGTGCAGGTGACCCAGCGCCTCGGCGAGGGGAGCGCCGACTTCGACACATTCGCCGACCGAGCGCAAGCGGTGCGTTTTCAGGTCGCTCGCGAGCGTGCGAGGCTCATAACTCTCCACCTCGATGTCCGCGCCGGAGACGACATCGTCGGCCAGTTCCATGACGTAGTAATAGTAGCCGGCTTCGTCATTGCGGCCGACGTGCAGCACGTCCACGAGTCCCGGATGATCCTGGGACACCTTTTCGTAGCGTTGAATGCCTTCGAATTCCCGCTCGAAGGTTCGCTCGCGCTCGAAGTCCTCCCGCCGAACCACTTTCACCGCCCGGAAGGAACCGGTCACGCTGCGGGCGAGAAATACCTCGCCGTAAGATCCACCGCCAATCCGGCTGAAGATCTCGAATTCCGGGATGTCGGGAATGTCCGGGGATTGAGCGATGGGCAGATCTTAGCCGAAATCTCTCCGGGATGCCACGGGCGAATCCGGGGAATTGGGCCGTTTTTTCCGACCGGCGGACCGAACCGCTCAGCGCGGGCCGGTATAGTGAAAGGCGATGAGCGTCAACGCGGGATCCTGGCTGTAGAAGGTCTGGATGGGAGTGAAAAGCGAGGGGTCCTCGAGCATTTCCACCATGTCGCCGCTCAGCACCCTGGATAGTTCTCGTTCGCCCATGACGACGTAGAGTTCTCCCTTCGCCTTGCGGACTTCCTCGATGCGGGCCTTCAGCGAGGCGCCGTCGCGCACCTTGGTGTCGGCCCGTGGATCGTAGAGGCCGATGTGCCGCCAGAGGTAGACGGTGAAAACATTCGAGGCGTCGTGAAAACCCCAGGGTTCGTGTTTGCCCCGTGTGGCGAGGAACGCCTCGCGGTTCGCCTCGATCGGTGCGGTCAGGAGAACGGTCGTCTGGGGCGTGGTGATCAGAACGACCGCCACGGCGACAATCGTTCCCGTCACCCAGGCGCCTCCGCCATGCAGCCAGCGGCCGGCCTGACGAATCAGTTCGGCCACGCCGAAGGCCGCCACCACGCAGATCGCCGGGAGGATGTAGAACGAATACCAGGTCTGCCACTCGGCGTGGACGCGGTATTTGAAATGAAGCGCGCCAAGGAGGCAGGAAAAGATCAGGCCTCCGCAAAGCACGCCGAGACGCGGAGTCTGGCGTAGGATCGCGTAGATCCCGACCGCGAGGACGAATCCGTAACCCACGAACAGAGCCCAGACCATGACGGGAAAGTTTCGCCACAGTTTCGCCACCGCCACGATCGACGGATTGGCTGGATCGATCATCCACGGGGTGCCGAGAAAAACCTGGGAGAGTTCCTGGCGCATCCACAGTCCATCCATGGGTCGGCCGCCGACGGATTTGATCGCCTCCGGGGTCTGCATGACGCACGGCATCGCCAGGTGCACGAAAATCCCCGCCGCGAGCGCGTTGGCCATCATCCATCGACCCGCCGCGATCCAGCGCGCCTTTTTCGGTGAATCGCCGGCCGTTTGGGGATCCACTTTTCCAAACAGGATGGTGGCGAAAACCGCGACATTGGTCACGGCCAGGCCGTAGTAGACGCCCTTCCACGAAAAGACGGTCAGGAATTCCGCCAGCGCGAAGAAAAGCCACCATCGCCACTGCCCCGATTGCAGAGCCAGCGCGGCGAACCAGATGGTGGCGAGCAGATAACAGAGCATCAGGGCATAACCTCTCGCCTCGCTGGAGTAGCGGAGGTGCATGGGATGCGCCGCCAGCAGGAAAGCCGCCCAGAGCCCGACTCCGGGACGTCCCCACCATCGCAGCATGCCGGCCAGCAGGGGAATGCAGGCCAGGCCGGCGAAGAACGACGGCAGGCGCGAAATGGTTTCGTTGAAGGATTCCCGGGGGAGACCGGTCAGCGCCCGCCACGAATCGAGGGTGAGGCGTTGCACGACCGTGAAGAGGTAGTGATTCCCTCCGGTGGTGTCGTCGAAAAAGGCCTGGTCCCACAACGCGGGAAAGAATCGCATCGGTCCCTGGGGAAAGGAGCGGTCGGATGGTCGCCAGTTGCCGTGCGAATAGCGCGTCACCGCCCAGCCTTCGTCACCCCAGTAGCTGAGATCCATCCGCTGCCAGCGCAGCACGGCCGCGACGACGACGATGATCGCCAGGACCACCAGGAAATAGCGGTCGTTGGAGGGACCGCGCGTGAGCCGGGCTTCCCCGGAGCCGCCCAGGAATCGCGCCGCGCTGCCTTTCGGCCAGAATCGGATCATCAGGAGCAATGGCACCCAGATGACCAGGTGTAGCAACGCGCCGAACCACAGTCCCGGCGCCAGGAATTCGCTGTATTTCCGGCGGGTGCCGTCCATGAGTTCCTTCACCTCGTCGAGAGTGGCCGGCATGGATCGCGAAAGAAGCCACCAGGCACAGAAGACGACTCCCGCGAGGGTGACGACAAACACCAGCCGGTCACCGCTGACCGCGCCGGGCAGGATGCGGTGAGCCAGCGCATCCAGTCTCTTCAGAATCCAAATTCCCGCCCGTCTCGCGGTGGCGAACGCCCGAGACACGGGTGGCGGGATTTTTTGCTGGATGGAGAAGCCCACGGGTAAAGTCCGAATGCTCACTTTTGGCGGGAACCGTTCATCGTGCAAGCGGGACGACGACGCGAAGGTGAGATTGTCTATCGGTACGAGGTCGAGAGGGGGGGAGTAAATCTGCCAGTTGCCGACCTGATAGCTCCGGATATAATTCCCATCACGGCGCGATTTTCGGCGGCCGATCGTTGGTTTGTGAGTATGAACTTCCGATGTTGGCCCCTGGGTCGGCCGTGTGTCCGGATCGCCACGCTAGGCGTTCTGACGGTGGCGTTTTGCGCCAGTGTCGGGGCGGAAGAGATTCAATTCAATCGGGACGTGCGTCCCATTCTCTCCCGCCACTGTTTCGCCTGCCACGGTCCGGACGCAAAGAAACGGAAAGGCGACCTGAGACTGGATAGTCGGGAGGCCGCCCTCGAGGCGAAGGTTTTTGACCCGGCCGATCCCGCCAAGAGCGAGTTCTGGTATCGGCTGACCACGGATGACGAGGACGACCTCNTGCCGCCGCCCGATGTGCCGGGGGAACCGATGTCCGACAGCGAGCGTGCGATCCTGAAAAAATGGGTTTCCACGGGGGCGGTCTATGAACCCCATTGGGCCTGGGTGGCGCCGGAACTTCCGGAGATTCCCCGGGGTGAGGCGCCGGATGATTTTCCCATTCAGAGTCCGATGGATGCCTTTGTCCTCGAGGGCGTCCGGAGCCAGGGGTGGGAACCGGCTGGGCCGGCCAGTCGCGAGGAGTGGTTGAGGCGCGTCACGTTTGATCTGACCGGTCTGCCTCCCACGCTCGAAGAAATCGACACGTTTCTCGCCGACTCATCCGACGAGGCCTTCGAGACAGTGGTCGATCGATTGCTGGACAGTTCCGCCTACGCAGAACGCATGGCGGCGGAATGGCTCGATGTGGCACGCTATGCCGATACTTACGGGCGGCACGAGGATTTCGACTGTGTCACCTGGCCGTGGCGGGATTGGGTGATCAAGTCGTTCGAAGAAAACCTGCCTTACGACCGGTTTGTTCTCCTCCAGACTGCCGGAGATCTGCTTCCCGGCGCCCGTCAGGCCCAGATCATTCCGACCACGTTCAATCGGCTGAACATGGAAATGAACGAGGCCGGGAGCAATCCCGAGGAATACCGCTGCGAGAGCGTGGCGGACCGGGTGATCACCAATGGACATGCCTTTCTCGGACTGACCATGGAGTGCACGCGCTGTCACGATCACAAATACGATCCCATGACGATGCGTGATTTCTACTCGATGGGTGCCTTGCTCGGAAACATCGACGAATTGGGGCTCTACTGTCGTTTCACCAATGCGGTGCCGACGCCGACGGTCTTTGTGCAGTCCGAGACGGTGGAGCGCGAGCACGAGGAACTGCTTGCCCGCATCGATGCCAAGGTCGCTGCCCGGGAATCGCTCAGAAACGAGGCGAAGACGCGTTTCTACCAATGGCTGAAATCGAATCATCCTCCCGGTCCGGATCACCCGCCGGGCCTGATGGACAAACTGGGTGGTTGGCTGGGTGGACCGCCACGTCAGGCGCATCATCTGCCCGATCCCGTGGACGCTTTCGACTTCGAAGAGCTGATCGACCGTCGGGAATTCCTCAATCTCCGCGATCGTGAGCGCCACGGGAAGTCCCAGCGAATTCTGCATCAATGCCCCGGTCCGGATGGTCTCGGAAAAGGGATCCATTTCGAAAACGACGTGGATACTTCCGTCGAACTCACCGGCGCCGGCGAGTTTTCCCGGACCGATCCGTTTTCCCTGTCGGCCTGGGTGAAACTCGACGGAGACCTCGATGAGGGCGCGATTCTACACCGGACTCGTTCCGCTCTGGAGGCGGCCCATCGGGGCTATGAACTGGCGATTGAAAACAATCACGTGGTTTTCAAGCTCTCCCATTTCTGGCCCGGCGACGCCATTGGCATTCGGACCAGACAAGCATTGGTGCCGGGAGTCTGGACCCATCTCGCGGCAACTTATGACGGGTCCAGCAAGGCGAGCGGATTGAAGATCTATCTCGATGGTGCTCCCGCCGAGATCGACTTGCTCCGGGATCATCTCTACCGCGACATCCTCTACCTCAAGCAATGGGGCGACTTCGATTCCGAGCAGGTGGCTGATGCCGACGTGGTTCCGACCGTCGAGTTGACCATGTCGGGCCGCATCAATTCGAAATCGTTCCGCAATGGCTCGGTGGACGAGGTGCGGATCTACGATCGCGAGCTTTCCGCCGCCGAGGTGGGCAGCCTGCCGGCGAATGTTTTCGCGACTCACGAGGCTGACTGGTTCGACTGGTATCTGAGGGAAATCGATGCCCCTTGGCGGCAGGCGACTGAGGAAATTCAGGCGCTCAGGAAAGAGGAAAACGCGATCTCGACCGATTCGGTCGAAATGATGGCGATGCGCGAAATGTCGCCACCGCGTCGGGCCTATATTCTCGAACGAGGACAATTCGATCATCACGGAGAGCCGGTCGATCCCGGCGTGCCGTCGTTCCTTCCACCGATGCGCGACGACTACCCGAAGAATCGGCTTGGTTATGCCTATTGGTTGACCGACGACCGGAATCCGCTGA
>JAGRPB010000032.1:0-16896 GCA_020439945.1 Verrucomicrobiia bacterium | reverse complement strand
CAGCTCTTTTTCGGTCGCGGAATCGTGGCGACACCGGAAGATTTCGGCACCCAGGGGGAATTGCCGACACATCCCGAACTGCTCGACTGGCTCGCCATTCACTTCCGCGAGACGGGCTGGGACTGGAGAGCCCTCTGCCGCGAGATCGTTCTCTCCTCCACCTACCGCCAGTCGACCTTGCCGAAAAACCCCGTGGCATTGGCCGAGGATCCGGAAAACCGCTGGCTCGGCCGCGGACCGCGCCAGCGTCTCAGCGCCGAGCAGCTTCGCGACCAGGCGCTCTCGGTGGCGGGATTGCTAAGCCGTGAAATTGGTGGCCCCAGCGTTAAACCATATCAGCCCCACGGGATCTGGGAGGAAAGCGGCACCCAGCACACCTATCGTCCCGACACCGGAGTGGGCCTCTACCGCCGCAGCCTCTACACCTTCTGGCGCCGCACCATGCCGCCCGCCAATCTCGCCATTTTCGACGCACCGAGTCGCGAATACTGCCAGATGCGACGGGTGGTTACCTCCACACCTCAGCAGCTGCTGGCGATTCTCAACGACGTTCAATTTGTCGAGGCATCGCGCTGTCTGGCGGAGAATCTGGTCGCCGCCCATCCCGATGCCGACACGGATCGAGCGGCCGATGCTTTCCGCCGATTGACGGGACTCGATCCTGACGCCGGAATGACCGATCGATTGGCCGAGTTTATCAAAGCCGATCGCGCCGAGTTTTCCCGGGAACCGGAAAGGGCGAAGGACTTGATCGCTCACTCAGGTTCGGCGCCGACGCGCGCGGATCTCGATCCTGTCGAGGTCGCCGCCACCACCGCCATGGTGCGGGCGCTGTTTGCCTACGATGGCGCGATGAGTAAACGCTGACCCGAAAGCCATGAAACACCTTGCCGACTTCTCCAGGAACCTGACGGGATTGTCCCGGCGGGAGTGTCTTCATCGCTTCGGCGCCGGGCTCGGTTCCTTTGCTCTCGCCGATTTGCTCGAGGCCGAGGAAACCGCCGGAGCGGTTGCCCCAAAGCGATTCGGAGGACTCCCTGACCTGCCGCATTTCGCCCCCAAGGCCAAGCGGGTGATCTACCTGTTCATGAGCGGGGGAGCCAGCCAGTTCGAGACCTTCGACTACAAGCCGCAGCTGAGAGAACTCCAGAACGAGGGAGCCGAACTTCCCGAGTCCTACCGAAAACGCGGGCTTCTCGGCATGTCCAACAACCAGGCTGCCTTCAAGCTGGTGGGATCGAAATTCGACTTCCAGCAACACGGGAAATCCGGTGCCTGGGTCAGCGATCTGCTGCCACGCACCGCCTCGATCGTCGATGATCTCTGCATCGTTCGCTCCATGCGCAGCGAAGCGGTCAATCACGACCCGGCCATGATCTACATGGTGTCGGGTTCACCGTTGCCGGGGCGGCCGTCGATGGGTTCGTGGCTTGCGTACGGGCTCGGCAGCGAATCGGAAAACCTGCCCGCCTTTGTTGTCCTCGTCTCCAAGCGACCGGTCGATCAGCCACTGTCCTCCCGGCTCTGGCACCAGGGATTTCTGCCGTCGCGATTTCAGGGAACCCAGTTCCGGTCGGGCAACGATCCTCTCCTGTACCTGAGCCGGCCACCGGGCGTCTCCCGGGATCTGGACCGGCGCACCTTGGATCTTTTGCGCACGGTGCATCAGCGGGATCTGGAATCCCGCGGCGAGAGCGAACTGGAAAGCCGGATCGCCCAGTATGAAATGGCCTTCCGCATGCAGAGTTCCGTGCCCGAAATCGCCGACATCTCGGGAGAACCGGAGAGCGTGAAAACACTTTACGGAACCGATCTGGAGAAACCGGGAAGTTTTGCCCGGAACTGCCTCCTGGCCCGGAGGATGGCGGAGCAGGGCGTGCGCTACATTCATCTCTACCATCCCGGCTGGGATCACCACGGAGCGCTGCCGGATAACATGGAGACGGCCACCCGCGAAATTGATCAGGGTTGCGCCGCCCTGATCCAGGATTTGAAAAACCGGGATCTTCTCGATGAAACGCTGGTGGTCTGGGGCACGGAGTTCGGGCGCACCTGTTATTCCCAGGGAACCATCAGCAGCAAGACCGGCAGCTACGGGCGGGAACACCATCGTGACGCGTTTACCTTCTGGATGGCGGGCGGCGGCATTCGTCCCGGCACCGTCTACGGGGAAACCTGCGAACTGGGATTCGACATCGCCAGCGATCCGGTTTCGGTCAACGACTTCCACGCCACTCTCCTGCATCTGCTCGGCATCGATCACCAGCGCTTCACCTATCGGTTCAAGGGACGCGATTTCCGGCTGACCGATGTGGCCGGCGAAGTGGTCCAGGGAATCCTGGTCTGAGGGGCGCGATTTTCGCGAATTCGCGACTGGACCGCGAGGAGGGCACCCGACATCGTGGGAATCATCATGCGATTTTCCCTCAACTCCTCCACCATCAAGCCCACTCCGCTCCTCGAAAAAATCCGGGTCGCCGGTGAAGCCGGCTACGACGGCACCGAACTCTGGGCCGTCGAACTCTACCAGCACGTCGGTCGCGGCGGCGAGATCAGCGACGTCGAGAAAGCGCTCGCCGACTACGGATTGTCCGTTCCCTGTTTCATCGCGGTCCGCAATTGGGGCGAGACATCCGGGTGGGAATACACCCTCGCCCTCGACGAAGCCCGCCGCCGTTTTGAACTCGCCGCTCGGCTCGGCGCGCCGCTGATGGTTTGCACCCCGCCGATGGAACAGCCCGGCTTTGACACCCTGCACGAAGGCTACCGTGACCTGCTCCAGATCGGTCGCGACACCGGCGTCCGCGCGGTGCTCGAATACATCAGCTTCTTCGCCAGCCTCAACAACGTGCCCGACACGGTCACCGTGCTCGATCGCTGTGGCGAACCCGATGGCTGCACCATTTTGGACGCCTTTCACAACTGGAACAACAAGACCACTCTCGACGACATTCGCGCCCTGCCGTTGGAGCGCATCGTCCACTACCATATTGACGACGCCGCTCCCAACATTCCCAGCGGCCAGCAGAAAGATCCCGATCGCGTGATGATCGGCGAAGGCGCCATCGACCTGAAAGCCGAACTCGGCGTTCTCAAGGAGAAAGGCTACGACCAGTGGCTCAGTCTCGAGCTTTTCAATGCCAAACTCTGGGAACAGGATCCCGCCGAAGTCGCCAGGATCGGCCTGGAGCGGATGAAGGAAGTCTGGGCCGAGGCCTGAGTCGAAGAGTCAACAGGGTTACGTCCTCGACTCAACCCTGTCAGGTCTGCAAGAGATGCCGGGAGTGTGATCTCATGAAAATCGTCAACACCAACGAACTCGAAGAAGACGACTGGGAATCGCCCGGCAAGCAATTCGGCGGGTTTTCGAAAGGCGTGTCAATTGCCCTGGGCCGGGTGCCGGAATCGATGGATCTGGATAAACGTCATCCCTTCGATGTCGAAATCCTCCGTCTCGCTCCGGGGCAGGTGCCGTATCCGTATCACTCGCACAGCGCGCAGTGGGAGTTTTACCACGTCATTTCCGGAACTGGAATCGTGCGTCACGAAGGTGGGGAAACGCCCATCCGCGAGGGCGACGCGTTCGTGTTCCGCCCGGGAGAGCCGCACGGTCTCCGCAACGATGGCACGGTCGATTTGATCGTCTATGTCATCGCCGACAATCCGGTCGGAGAGAGTTGTCACTACCCCGACAGTGGCAAGTGGCTGGTGCGCTCGCCCGAGAGAACGATTCTACGCTCGGAACCGCTGGATTACTACGATGGCGAGGAGTGAGCTGAGATAAATCCTCTCACTGGCCGTCTCCGAAGGGCGCGTCTCCCAGGTAGAGATCATCATAGAACACGTCCCCCGAAACTTCGCCCTGACCCAATTGCCAGCCGTCGTAGCGGGCTTCGAAGATGATGCGAATCTTCGCGAACTTCTCGGGAACGAAGCCCCACTGTTCTTTGAAATCGCGATGCAGGTCAAACTCGAATCCTACCCAGCGATCCTGAGGCACCTCCAGGTCGCCCGCGAAGATGAACTTGCGGTTCTGAATGTAGAAAGGCTCGCGATTGATTCCGCCGAGGACCCAGGAGAGTTGAAGGGGCACGATGGGATCGTCAAAAACCTGGGGGAAACCTTCCTCCGTGGGCATGAGCAGGACGATGGCCTGGAGATACTGATTGGGAGTGCCCTGTTGCCATCCGTGAACGTGAAAGAATCCCGAGACCGTGCGGGGCAGGTGATCGGTCTCGATGTCGCGTGCCACCCCCCAGACCCAGGTCCCGGATTGATTTTGCCGGAGACTGTCGAGCGGCAATCGAGCGCTGTGTCTGCCAGAATGGGCAACGGTGTCGGAGAGATCGAAATCCCTCCAGAAGGGGCTCGAATCGGTGAGGCTGACCCAGGGCGCGCGCCCGTTTTCGAAGGAAGCGTTTTCCAACAAGTTGTCCCCACGCTCCCACCGGTTCTGAATGGACGGCTTCGGTTGGCAGGCGGAAAATGCCAGCGACACCGATGCTGCGATGAGGAGTTCGGTTAGCCGAGCGGAGAACTTCGCTTTTCGGGATGGAGGAGAGGAGCGCAGAACGCCGACTTTGTAACCTGTCCCTTTCCGCTTGGCAATGCTGGCTTCATCGCGTTCGGGGACCCGCCATCGACAGCGGGGATTCTCGGGTTATGGTCCCGGTCCACTTGTCCAAAGACAAATCCCTAATGATGAATCCTACCAAACTTCTCACTTGCCTCGCCGCGGCCGGAGCCGTGGCCCTCACCGTCACCGCCAAAGACAGCGATGGCTGGATCAGCCTTTTCGACGGGAAATCTCTCGACGGTTGGGAGGTCAAGAGCGGCTTCGCTAATTACGAAGTCAAAGATGGCGCCATCCATGGAACCACCGCCGAAGGCAGCCCGAATTCTTTCCTCTGCTCGAAGGAAACATACGGCGACTTCGAACTGGAGTTCGACGTCAAAGTGCATGACAGCCTCAACTCCGGAGTCCAGATCCGCTCCTCGCTGAAGGACATCGACAAGCCAAACAGCTACGGCGGCCGGGTTAATGGTCCCCAGGTCGAAATCGAGGCGAGCCCGGGCCAGGCAGGTTACATTTACGGCGAAGCCACCGGTCTCGGTTGGCTGTCCCCGGAACCGCAGGACAAGGGATTTTCCCACAACCATATCAAGAACGGCGAGTGGAATCACTACCGGGTCGTCGCCAAGGGACCGCACATTCAGACCTGGATCAATGGCGAACCGGTTGCCGACCTCACCCACGAAGAAATCTACAAGACCCACCCGAAGGGTTTCATCGGTCTGCAGGTCCACGGGATCGGCAAGAATCCCGGACCCTACGATGTCTGGTGGAAAAACCTGAAGATCAAGCCGCTGGATTGATCCCGCCATCCGGTTTGCCTTCGGTTGGCAACCGTTCAAAACTTTTTTCCGGAAGGGTCGCGACCAGTCGTCGCGGCCCTTTTTGTTTTCTCCAGCATTTCGCACCAGCTGGCACGCAACTGGCTCAAAAAATCCCTGAATCTCAAATTATCATATTTTCAAAAAATTTTACTTGCCTAAAAGAATGGCTTTTTTATAATTTCCACACAATCTGACTCCCAAATGAAAAAGCTGCTCGTAGTCCTCAACGATCTGGAAGGTTCCGGCAAATCCACATTGGCCCTGACCTTGTCGCATTTCCTCAAAGAGCACGACGTGCAGAACACGCTGATCATCAGCGACGAGTCTGATGTCGAAAGTGGACGGAAGGAAGAGTTCTGGGACATCGAGGACGAAATCGAAATGAGCCACCTCATCCGTGTACTGGATCGGCATGAGGTCGTGATTGTCGATGTCGCCAGTGGAGCTGCCAGAAATTGGGGTGATTTTTGTGAATCTGAAGAACTGGAAAATGTGCTCGCCGAGATGGACGTCGAAATGACCTTGATCATTCCCGAGCACCTCAGCGAGCGTTGCCACGAGGAAATCATCGATCTCGCCGAGATCTTTTCCGACCAGGCCGACTACGTCATCGCCCATCTGCCCTTGGAAGCCCGCGGATCCCGCGAGGAGAAGTGGAAGGGTGGCGCCGCCGCCAAGGCGATGAACTACCTCGGTGCTCTCGAGATTTCTGTTCCCGCCATCAACGCCGATCTGGCCACGGCCCTTGAGTCGAGCGAAAAATCGCTGCCGGAAGCTCTCTGCGACATGGAGAGCTTGCCGCGTTTCCTTGAGGTTCAGGTCTCCGAGTGGCAGGAACAGGCCGTGCTTGCCTGCGAACGGGCCGGCGATTACTTGATTCCAGAGCGCTTCGACGGACTGGTCAGCGCCATGTGAGAGAGTTTTCTCACCGACACTTACTGGAGCACAACGAATTCGTTTGGAGGACGATACTGGAGAGGCCCCGTAGGTTTCTCCACAAGAAGCCCCCGGTCCGAATGGGCCGGGGGTTTTCTGTTTTTCAGGAATCGAGTCGCTTCCGCATTCGTCGGTGCGGAATGGTCACCTCGACGAACGGATCGCCTTCCACCGAGTATCCGAGGGCGAGATAGAACGGCACCACTTCCGCCCGCGCGTGAAGCACGATGGTGCGAACGCCGCGGCATCTGGCGAAGCCCTCGGCAAGGTACACGAGGATGCGACCGATTCCCTCTCCGCGCCGGTTTTCCACGACCGCGACCTGGCGCATTTTCCATTCGTCGTCGGAAAGCGGGGTAAAGACGAGGCAGCCAATCAATTCTTCACTTCCGTCGTCGAATGCCGCCAAGTGGTGATCGTTCGACTCGGCGGCCAGTTCGGCCTCGGTGAAAGCCAGGCCGAGCGGTTGGCGGAGGATCCGCTCTCGAAGGATCACGGTCGCATCGTAGTCGGCACTCTGATGGGAGATTTCGCGGAATGTGGGCATTCGATCTCCAAGAGATTCACGTCTTCACCGCCCTTTAGCCATTTCCATTTTCATCGATCAAGAAATGCGGTCGCCCCATGGCGACGTCCCTGGCTCCCGGAGAAAAGTGGGCGAACTCGAATTTCGCGAAGGGCAACCAGTCGGCAGCGCCGGGAACTTGCTCGAGCAGGTGATGGGCGGTGATTTCGATGTCGACTCCGCTGACCTGCCAAGGGCGATGCCAGACCCGGAAAAGACCGCGTCGACCGCCGCGCCAACTGACATAAGCCGTGTATCGTTCCAGGAGGAATTCGTCGATTGATTCGGATTCACAGGTGGCAAATCGCAGCGAATTCGGTGTTCGCTGGCGATAGGCCAAAAGGGCGCCATCCTTCGTCTCGACCACGCCTTGAATGGCCTCTCCACGATCAGGTTCGTGATGATAGGTCAGATGTCCGTGTCGATAAGGCAGGCCAAAGAGCGTCGGTCCCAGCAGGTTGGCGAGGCGATTGGGTAGCCATTCAGTGAGGAAATGGATCCCGGGCTCCGTGTTTTCGCATACATAGGTTCTCGCGTTGAGAAAGGGATGCGTCGCGATCGGCAAACTCGCCAAGCGTCCCAGCTCTCCTCCGAAATTCAGGCGCATGTCTTGCAGGGTGAACGCCACCAGGCTGAGCCACGCCTGGCCTTTCCAGAGATCGAGCGAAAAGGGAACGTGCGGCTGAAGTCGCTCCGCGGGAACGGTGAAATGAAGAAACACGGCCCGGTCCCAATCACCGACGAATAGCGGTTCGAACCGGTGCGCGGAAAGTCGACGCCTGCCAGCTTCGCTGGGACTTTCATTCAACAGAGTTGGATGAGCGACCTGACCCTGTTGAATCACATGCATCTTCGCGAAGTTCACAGGTCGACCGTGGGTTGATGGTGCAGGAGATCTCGGACAGCGCTACGGAAATCCGGGAATTGAAAATCGAACCCATTGGCGTGGAGTCGGGCGGGAATGACGCGGCGGCTCTTGATGACGAGTTCCGTTTCGGTTCGAAGAAAGAAGGCGCCGATCTCAAGCAACCAGGCAGGCGCGGGAAAACCAAATGAAGTGCCGGTTTCTTCTCTTAGAATCCGCATCATCTCCGCATTCGGAAGGGGATTGGGAGCCGCGAGGTTGAAGATTCCGGCAGGCTCCGGGTTTTCGATTAGCCAGGCAATTGCGGAGCAAAAGTCGGCGGCATGAATCCACGAAACAAATTGTCGACCGTGGCTCATTCGGCCTCCCAATCCCAGACGCGTGAGCCGTTTCAGGACGGGAAAGACACCACCTGATTGTTTGCCCATGACCATGGCGGTGCGGAGCAACATTTTGCGGGTGTTGGTGGAAACATCCTGATTCTGGAAGGTTTCTTCCCAGGCTTTGGCGACCTCAATGGAAAAGGCGTCCTTGGCCTCAGGGGTGGCGCCGATTTCACCGTTCTCGTCGTGGGGCGCGCCAAACGTGTGGCGGTAGATGGTGGCGGTGCTCGAATTCAGCCAGATTTCCGGAGGCTCGGTGCAGGCGCGGATGGCTTCGCCGATGACGCGGGTGCTGTCGATTCTTGAATCCATGATGAGCTGGCGATTGCGGGCATGATAGCGGCAATTCACGGAGCGCCCGGCCAGGTTGATGACGGCTTTGGCTCCTTCAATCTCGTGTTTCCAAGGTGCGCAAGTTTTGCCGTCCCAGGTGATGATCCTGGCATGGGGACAGGAGTTTTTGAAACGGCTCAGGACGACGCACTCGAAACCCTTCTCGGCAAACCAGGCGGCAAGCGTGCGACCGAGAAACCCGGATCCGCCCGCCAGGACGATTTTTTGTGATTTCATTGATTTCGAAGAGTAGGGGTGAATCATTCACCGCAGCCGGCAGGCGCCGCTGAGGCAGTGGCGACGGCTGGCGATCTGGCGATAGAGGCAGCGGACGAGGAGAGTCATTCCCGGAAGTCGGGCGAGCCAGTGAAAGGGCCTGGCCCACCAGATCTGGCCGGCGAGAAAGACGATGACATCGCCGCCGCCGAACTCGCGTCCGTCGTGCCATTGCAGCCTCATCTCGGGTTCGTCGGCTCCGTTGGCGAAGGGAACAAAGTCGATTCCCCGTGGTTCCAGCAGGGGCCGGAGGCGTTTCACGCCGGCGCGGCAGAGGGCGCAGGTGTCGTCGAAGAATAGGTCTCCGCGGATTTTTCTTTTAGCATTCATATCAGGCATTTCTGTAGAAAGAGAAATTATGAGGCGGCAAGAAGGTGGGTGAGTGATTTTGAGGACGAACGATCTCAGGATTTGGCCGTCGCGGACGAGTCACCCGCGGGAACGAGACCGACGGCCTTGATCAATTTGTCGCCCATCCGGAAGGCCTTCACGGCCGATTTGGTGGGGAGCCGATTCATCTGTTCGTAGAACTGGGTCGAAAGTTCGAAGAAGTCGAGCAGATCGCCCATGCGTTCGCGAGCGTGGATTTCTCCCTGGCTGTCGCCGGCTTCGGGGTCGTCGAGGCATTCCCGGAGAATACTCAAGGTCGGATCGATCTCGCGACGCTTTCGCTCGGCAGCGATGACGCGAAACATTTCCCAGACGTCCTGCATCGATTCGAAGTGATCACGCCGGTCACCGGACAGATGCACCACGCGGACGATGCCCCAGTTCTGCAATTCCTTGAGGCTGTTGCTCACGTTGGATCTCGCCACCCCGAGGGCTTCGCAGATTTCCTCGGCGTTGAGCGGCCGGTCCGAGGTGAAAAGCAGGGCGTGGATCTGAGCCACGGTGCGGTTGATGCCCCAGCGCGTGCCCATCTCTCCCCAGTGGAGAATGAATTTCCGAATGACTGGCGGCAGCTTTTCCATTTCTTTTATTTCTGTTTTGACAGAAATCCATGAAACTGCTTCTCGCAAGCGGTTTTTCTCGAAATGGGTCGAAAAAACGGCGGTCGATCACTTTTTCTGGAGCAAAGCCGGACGTTTGCCCGCTTGATTTTGCGAAAAAGCATCGTATCAATCTCACCCCCGCCGAACAGGCGGTATTGCAAAACAAGCCGATGGTTAAGATCAGACTCAGACGCGAGGGCACCAAGGACCGCCCTTACTATAAAATCGTGGTGGCCGACAGCCGCGCGCGCAAGGAAGGCCCCTACATCGAGGTCGTGGGATCCTACGATCCGATGAAGGATGGTGAAGGAAATTACAGTGTCGACCTGGAAAAGGTCGACTCGTGGCTCGGCAAGGGCGCCAAGCCCTCCGACACGGTGAATTCCCTCATCCGCAAGGCACGCGCGACCGCTGCCAAGAGCTGACCGCTCGCGCGGTTTCAGCGATTACGATTCAGGTGGCCGGGCAATCTCAGCCCGGCCTTCTGCATGTACGGTTGTGCGGTTTTCGGTTTGGGTATTCCCGGTTGATCTTGCCACGGTCCCGGATTTCTGGTGGAGTGACGGATTTTAATCGCTGACGACGCCCATGGAAGCCCCTCTCGCCATTCAGGAATTCATCGAATACGTGGTGGCCCAGCTGATCGATCACCCGGAAGCCGCCAGTGTGCTGCACGATCTGCGGGGAAATCGCCACGAATACCGGCTGCGTTTGCATCCCGACGACGTGGGCCGCGTTATCGGCAAAAGCGGGGCGACCATCAGCGCGATTCGCAACCTGGCGATGGCGGCGGCGATCAAGAATGAGCTGAAGATTTCGGTGGAGATCGAGGAGAGCGATTCCTGAGCTGGTTGATCGCGGTTGAGCCCGATCGGCGATCGCGCCTACAGCGTTCGGTCGGCGCGCGAGTGTTCTTCGCGGCACGGTCGCTGGCAACGCGACGGGTTTTCCGGCGAAAGAGGGGTTAGGGACGCCGAGGCCTGCAGGCGCGGTCGCTGACCGCGCTACCGTTTCAACAAACCGCCGGGTGGTCGGTCATTCGAAATACACCGTCCGCTCGGTCACTTCGCCGTCCGCCCAGCGAATGATCACTTTCGCCGAGGTGCCACCGTCCTTTTTCGGCACGCCGAAAAACAGGGTGGCGGGAGATTGCGACAGGTAACCGCCACCGGCGTGGTATTCGGCCGCTTGATCGGGCAGGCCGTCGACTTGCACCGTGACTCGGGCCCCGGCGGCATGGTGATCGGAATCGCGGAGGTTCACCTTGAGAGGTTGGCGATTCGACGGCGCGATCTTGTTGAGGAAAGCCGCCGGATCGCTTTCGCTGAGTCCGACCACAAGGTCGGCCCGGTCATCATCGTCGAGATCGACGATGGCGAGTCCACGGGATGGCCCGAAAACGACCAGCCCGCTTTCGTCGGGCCAGACGGGCTGGAGCGGATACTCGGGACGTCCCGTGCCGATGAGCAGCAGGCCGACGCCGTTGTCGGCCGGATCGGCGGAAACATTGGCCCGGTCCTGATTCTGCACCAGGTAGCAATCGAGACGGCCATCGAGGTTCACGTCGGTCAAAACCACGCCATAACCCGGTGAAGTCTGGGCGAGACGCGGCAGCGGTCGGAAAGCGAAGTGCCCGGCGCCGTCGTTGATCAGCAGCCCGGTTTCCAGGGTGTTCACCTCGAGCTTCAGGGCGGCGTTGCGCCGCTCGATCGGAAAGGCGCCGTCCAATCCCACGGCGGCTTCGGCAAAGGCGCGGCTGGTCGGATATTTCTCGGCGAAAGCGGGCACGGCGGCGCTCCAGATTTCGCGATCATACCTGGGAAGCAGCTTGCCGGAGACGGCGTCGCGTGTCGTTTCGAGGATGAGCGATTTGCCGTCCTCGATCAGGTCGCCGTAGAAAACCGGGAGCGGCTGTTCCGCGCTCGCCATCTGGCTGGTATTGAGTCCGAGATTGGTGACGACGTAGTCGATATCGCCGTCCTGATCGATATCGCCGCCGTCGATGCCATGCCAGCGCCCCAGCAATTCCGACGTCCCGGCCTCCGCGCTTACGTCGCTGAGTTTGCCGTCGGTGTTTTTCCACACGGCGATGCCGCCCCAGTCGCGGGTCAGGATGAGATCGAGCCAGCCGTCGCCGTCGAAATCGGTCCAGATCGCACTGGTCACCATGCCGCTGTCCGTCAATCCGGGGGCCGCCGTTTCGCCGTCGGTGTGGCTGAAAACGGCTTTCCCGTCATTCACCAGCAACCGGCTTTTCGGCGCCGTCGGATAGGCGCCGGGAACGAGCCGGCCACCCACGAACAGATCCACGTCTCCGTCGCGATCGAAATCCGCCGCCGCCACCGGACCTCCGCTGTCGCGCAGATCGGGCAGGCTGCCTTCGGGGGCTTTCTGGAACCGCAGCTTGTCGTTCAGGTAAAGCCGGTCGCGGAGCAGTTCGGAGTCGGCCTTGGCCTCGGGACCGCCGCTGACCACGTAGAGGTCGAGATCCTTGTCATTGTCGGCATCGAAAAACACCGCGCCGAGATCCTCGCTGTTGCGGTCGATCCCAAAATCCTGTTTCACCAGGGCGAAGGCCTGCGATTGGCTGACCAGCCGCCCCGAGCGTTCCCGTGATCCGCCATAGTAGAGTTCGTCCTTGCCGTCGCCATCGATATCGGCCCACGCCAGGCCCGGGCCCATCCGGCTGAGCGAGGGCGGGGCCAGCGGTTGGGGGGATTCCGTCGAATTCGCCTCCAGCGAACCGATGCCGGGGAAAACCGCGCTGCCCACGAACATGGGCGAGCCTCTCCGGGCGCGCATCAGCGGCGGGATCAGCGAGATCGCTTCCGAGACGGTGTATTCGCGATTCGCTTCCAGGTTTTCCAGGGTCTCGACCGCGCCACTGGGCCAGCGGATCGTGAGCCGGTCGATGGCGAGGGCGTCACCGAGTCCGAAGGTGACGACGGGTTCGTCCGAGCCAACGAAGCCGTTCTGGGGAAAAAGCTGCCGCATCTGAGCCCGTCCGCCGATCGTGGCGATGATCTCGGCGCCGATGCCCCAGGTGTTGCTCTTTTTCCCTTGGAGCCGCAGCCGGACTCGATTCGCGGTGGAACGATTCCGATAGAGCGTCACCTCGCCGCCCGCATTGCAGACCACGAGATCGAGGTCGCCGTCGCCGTCCAGGTCGCCGGTGGCGGAGCCGTAGCTCATCGTCTCCTCGCCGGAGAATCCCCAGGCTTCGCTGACATCGTCAAAGTGCAGGTCGCCGAGATTGCGGAAGGCGAGATTCGTCTCCCGGCGCTCGGGCAGGTCCTTGAGAATGTCCCAGCGCGTTTTCCCGATCAGGTTGTCGCCCGCCAGCGCCCCGCGTTCCGCCTGCCAGCGGTCGCGGACCGAACCGTTGGCGAAAAAGACATCCACCCAGCCGTCGTTGTCGAAATCGTCCGCCTTCACGCTCCAGACCGCCCCGGCGTGGGACAGGCCGGACATCCAGGCCGTGTCGACGAATCGCGCCGCGCCCGTGTTGATGAGCAGATTGTTCCGGAAAACCTGGGGCGTGCCGCCGGAGTTGAGCATGGCGAGCCGATCGATCGCCAGGGGAAACTCGATGGCGAGATCTTCGGCGGCGGAGCGTCCCCCGGCATTCGAAGCCAACAGGTCGATGAGGAGGTCGTTGTTGAAATCGGCGGCCACCGTGCCGCGCGTGTACCAGGGCGTGTGGGAAAACACCGCCAGCGAGGCCTGGGTGAAATTGTGCCGGCCGGAATTGCGATAAAACAGGTCCGGATCGTTCAGGTCATTGCCGATGTAGAGGTCCGGGAACCCGTCGTGGTCCACGTCAGCCCAGGTGATGGAGGTGCCGTAAGCGCGGCCCAGGGCGATGCCCGACTGCTGGGTGAATTCCTCGTAGAAGGAAAAGCCCTTGTTTCGAAAAAAATAGTCGGGACGTCCCGCCTCCGTCCACATGGGTTGGCCTTTCGGCCCCTTGTAGGAAACGTAGTAGGGAATCCACCGCTCCGGAAGCATGGGGAAGTCGTTCTGCATCGTGAACTCCATCTTCTCCTCCGGTCGGCCCTTCTCGGGTTCCACCTGGTAGTTCTGCACGTAGAGATCCAGCGCGCCGTCGCGATCGAAGTCGGCGAAGGAGGCATTCAGACTGCCGTCCCGCGTGTCGATGTGGAGTTCGCCGGCTTTTTCCTCGAAAGAGATCTGGTTGCCTTTCGATTCGTTCACGAACATCAGGTTCGATTCCGTGTAGCAGGTCACGTAGATGTCGAGATCACCGTCGTTGTCGATGTCGGCCATCGCCGCGCCGCTGCACCAGCGATCACTGGCCGACACACCCGCCTGCGCCGTCACATCGTAGAACTGAAACGGCTCGAGCTGGATGTAGAGCCGGTTTGGCAGGGGACCGCCGCAGAAAAAGAGGTCGGCTTTCCCGTCGCCGTTGATGTCGCCGATCGCCACGCCGCCCGCCGCCCAACCGAAGGGATAGAGCTGCGCCAGTTCGTGATCGGGTTCGATGGGAAAACTGATGGCCACCCCGGTTTTCTCCGGCGGCATCGCTTCGAACAGGCGTTCCGGACCGGCTTTCATCGGACCGTGATCCGCCGTCGCCAGCGGCTCGGATTTCGTCACTTCGTCATCGGAAGCCGCTCGCGCCGACGGAAGACCGACAAACCCGGCGCACGCCAGAGTAGTGGCCGTGAGCCGCCACGTCGACACGAGGAGACGCTGAAGCGAAAAGCAGAAAGGGGAGGGCATATCGAGCGATGAATTTGGGGGCTTTGAGAGATCGATCCCGGCGGGAGCCTGTCGAATGCTTCACGATACCGGCAACCGGCGGGGAGTTGCAACCTTTCCCAGTTGCCTCGTCGGGGTATTCCGGCCGAGTGATCTCCGGGTAAAGTTCCGCGGCGCACCACGCGACCGGTCTACCCGTCATTGTTTTTCCGAAGACAATCGTGACGCGCCGGGCCCGAACCGCCTGTCAGCGATGTCGACAAAAATGCCACGCGATCGTCTCGGATCGGCCTTTGCAAAAGGCAAGCCCTCCATCTAGGATGGTCGGAACCGGGATCGCCCTCGGCAGCGGTCGATGGTGAATTCCGGACGCACGTAAGGAAGCCAACGCTTCCTCGTCTCAAGCCCACAAGATTCTATCTCAAACCAAAACACCAAAGATAACATGGCTCACGAAGTCCCCGATCTCCCCTACGCCTTCGACGCGCTCGAGCCTCACATCGACGCGAAGACGATGGAAATCCATCACGACAAGCACCACGCCGCCTACGTCACCAATCTCAACAACGCCATCGCCGGAAAATCTGATCTCGAGGCAAAATCCGTCGACGAACTCGTCAGCGATCTGGCCTCCGTTCCCGACGACATTCGCGGTGCGGTTCGCAACAATGGCGGCGGTCACGTCAATCACTCGCTTTTCTGGACCATCATGGGACCGAACGGCGGCGGAACTCCGGGCGGCGACCTCGGTGCCGCCATCGACAGCGCCTTCGGCAGCTTCGACGCTTTCAAGGAAGCTTTCGCCAAAGCCGGCGCGACCCGATTTGGTTCCGGCTGGGCTTGGCTGTGTGTCAAGGCCGATGGCAGCCTCGGTGTCTGCTCCACCGCAAATCAGGACAATCCCATCATGGGAGAAGCCATCGCCGGCTGCGCGGGCACGCCGATCCTCGGCGTCGACGTCTGGGAGCACGCCTACTACCTCAACTACCAGAACCGTCGCCCCGATTACATCGCCGCGTTCTGGAACGTGGTGAACTGGGACGCCGTCGCCGAGCGCTACGCCGCCGCGAAGGGCTGATCCAGTCCGACGACGAAAACGTTTCGAAAACCCGGAGGCCGTTCGTCGGTCTCCGGGTTTTTTCGTTTTCCCCTCACGGCGGACAAAATTTGCGCCGCATTGCCATTTGCCCCCGGCGCATTGCGGTTGAATGATGCCGCCAGAAACCATGCCCACGCCGCCTTTTCACTACCAGGAAATGTTCGAACTCGGAGAAGACGACACCGAGTACCGCCTTCTCACCAGCGAACACGTGTCCGTCGAGAACTTCGGCGATACCGAGATCCTCAAAGTCGCGCCCGAGGCCCTGACCCTGCTCGCCAACCAGGCCTACCACGACATCAACTTCTTCCTCCGGCCCAAGCATCTCCGCCAAGTCGCCGCCATCCTCGAGGATCCCGAAGCCTTGGAAAACGACCACATGGTCGCGCTGACGATGCTGAAGAATGCCGACGTTGCCTCGGCCGGGTTGCTGCCCTTCTGCCAGGACACCGGCACCGCCATCATCATGGGGAAAAAGGGTCAACAGGTCTGGACCGGCGGCGGTGATGAGGCCGCGCTCTCGGCCGGCGTCTACCACGCCTACACCGAGAACAACCTGCGCTACTCGCAGAACGCGCCGCTCGACATGTTCACCGAGAAGAACACCGGCTGCAATCTGCCCGCCCAGTTCGACCTCTACGCCACCGACGGCGACGCCTACCGATTCCTCTTCATCGCCAAAGGCGGCGGCTCGGCCAACAAGTCCTACCTCTACCAGGAGACTCGCGCCATTCTGAATCCCAAGTCGCTGGTGCCCTTCCTCACCGAGAAAATGCTCTCCCTCGGCACCGCCGCCTGTCCGCCCTATCACCTCGCCTTCGTCATCGGCGGCACCTCCGCCGAGGCGACCATGAAACACGTCAAACTCGCCTCGACCAAATACTACGATCACCTGCCCACCACCGGCAACGAACACGGCCGCGCCTTCCGCGATGTCGAGCTTGAGGCCGAGATGCTCGAAGTCGCGCGGACTTGTGGCATCGGTGCCCAGTTCGGTGGCAAATACTTTGCCCTCGACGTCCGCGTCATCCGGCTCCCGCGCCACGGCGCCTCGTTGCCTGTCGGCATCGGCGTCTCCTGCTCCGCCGATCGCCAGGCGAAAGGGAAGATCACCCGCGACGGCGTCTTCCTCGAGCAACTCGAGACCCACCCGCTCCAATACATTCCCGAGGAGCTGCGCCACCGGAAGGACACCGACGCCGTCCGCATCGATCTCAACAAACCCATGGACGAGATCCGCGCCGAGCTCAACCAGTATCCCGTCACCACGCGCCTCCTGCTCAACGGACCCATCATCGTCGCGCGCGACATCGCCCACGCCAAGC
>JAGRPB010000345.1 GCA_020439945.1 Verrucomicrobiia bacterium | reverse complement strand
TCGGGTGGAAGTGGGCGGAGGTTTTCGGCTACTGACTCAAATCGCCGATGATTACGAAGCCGCCAAACCCGCTCGCTTTGGGAAGCTTAAGCGGCCGATCCACGACCTTGGCGAACAAGGTCATGGGACTCCTCGCGGCGTCGACGTAGTGGAAGCCGCCCGGCAGTTTCAAAAAACCGAGCTCTTCCAGAACATCGAGATCGCTCTCATTCTTGGTGTCGGCCGCTACAAAAATCACCCCGGGATCCAGAACCTTGATCTCCCGAGCCTCGGGCGCGCCGCCCGCGTTTTGAACAAAGCTCGTCTCCGGCAGGTAGTCAGGAATGTTTCCCCAGGCATAGGGCCGGTTGGAAAAGGCTTTGGTCCCATTGACGAACTTCTCGATGTCTCCGTCGCAGGAGATCGCCGCCAGTTCCGAGCGCTTGATCCAGTAGAGGGCGGTGGCTTTCTTGAGCGCCTTGGCTTCCTCGATACGACCTTCCTTGGTCAGCTGAAATTCGAGATCGGCGGTCAGGCGATCGTAGGATTCGACGAGGGGTTCCGTCCTCCGGTCACGGACTTCCTCGTGCCGGGCCTGTTCTCTGCGATAGGTGTCTCTCAACTTCTCGAGTTCGGGCGGCACGTCGGCGCCGTCGGTCGCCGGCACCTTTTTTCCCGAAGCGAAATCCTGGATCTCCAGTTTCACCGTGATGGCCGTGTCGACGTCTCCCGAATTCTTCAACACCTCCATTTCCCGCGCGAGTGCCGCCAAATAGCTCTCCCCGAGGGCTTTCATGTCGGCCTCGTAAGGGATTTCCGCTTTTTCCCGAATCTCGGCATCGATTTGGGCTTCGATGGCGGCGAGTTCCGGGATAGCTGGAGTATCCAGAGGGATGGCATCCAATCCCTGACGGTCTTCCTGAGTCGGCGCCTTCTCCTGCCAACCCAACGACAGGGCGCAGACGATGATGACGGTCAGAAAAGCGTTTCGATTCCAGTGACGGGAGAGGTACGGCATCGATTTCATGATTTCAGATTTTCCGAAAAAATCCCAGCAAAACGGGCACGCAATCATTTTGTGGCGCCTGGGGTTTCGGAGTGGCGGCGGTCTTTCGAGTTCATCGGGAGGAATGAGAGGGAAACACCCCCGTTTTAAAAACCACCTCCCCACCCCCAAACAGCTCAAACACCCGGCAGTAGTTCTCCCGGTGGGCGTCGTGGAGGAGGATGACACCGCCATCCGCGAGACAGTGGCGGGCGAGACGCCCGCGCTCCCAGTGGGCACACCGAATCCGGACATTTTGTCCTAGCTCAAGGCAACTGACGAAGTATTTGTGAATTCCAATCGGTTCCCGGCAATTTCCAGCCGACTCCAGGGCGGGGAAATCGGTTCGTGTGATTTTCGCAATGACACCGACGCTTCCATCGGGATCCTGTCCGACGCCGCTCAATCCGGTGCCACTTTTTCCTGTGTCGCTTATCCCTGTGCCACTGTGCCGCTTTTCACCAGTCCGCTTCCAGTTCAGACGAAAAACCCAACGATCTCCCGGACCGATTCCACCAGCCGCGTGCTGAAGGTCGAGGCGTTCGCATACCAGGTGACGGCGAAGGTTTTCCACGCCACGGCCGGTGAGGCGACGATCAGCAGGCTGACGATGATGAGCATGTTGACCAAGGCGATCAACGAGAAGGAAAAGAGCCGGCCGTTGTGATCGAGATCGGGCTGATCCTGTCGCGTCGCCATCCAGATGG
>JAGRPB010000344.1 GCA_020439945.1 Verrucomicrobiia bacterium | reverse complement strand
CCTGGTTTGAGGACGCGATGAATCTCGCGCAGAACGGCCTCATCCTCCGGAATATGCTCCAGCACATCGAAGCTGCCAACCAGATCGGTTCCGGCCCACTTATCATCGAGGGCCCGGGCGTCACCGGTCTCGATCGGCACATCCGGAAGCCTTCGCCGCGCCGCTTCAACCCCCTCGTCGAAATACTCGATCGCCGAACACCGCATTTCGGGAAAACGCCTAACGACATCGCGAAGCACGAATGCCGTGCCGCATCCGATTTCGAGGAAAGTCTTCGCCGCGGGGAAGAATTTTCGGATTGCCCAGCCGATCAGCTTGTTTCGTTCTTCAAACCAGAAATGGCCGTCTTCGATCTCGAGAAGATCGTTAAACGACGTGCTTTTAAAGGGCTCGTGTTCGCTTTCGGCGAGGGGCGCTTCCATTTTTTCAGGGAGAGGCCGGCGATTCAGATCCCACGCAACCGGTGGCTGGGAATCTTCGATTTCTCGGTGGCGGCCGCGACGAAAACCGACGCCGGTTCGGCGTCCGCCATGACGAGGGCGCCGGCCCCGATCACCGAGGACGCGCCGATGGTAATGTGGTCGCGAATCGTGCAATTGACTCCGAGAAAGCAATAAGGCTCCACGATGGCGCCGCCGGAGATCACCACATGCGACGAGATGAAACAATGGTCGCCGATTCGGGAGTGGTGCCCGATATGATTCCCGGACCAGAGCGTGACGTTGCGGCCGATGTGGGCAAAAGGCTGGATGGTGTTGTCCTCGAGGATAAAGGCATTCTCTCCGATTGGTTCACGGGTCAGGACGCTGGCCCGCGAGCTGATGTAGCTCGCCAGCCGGTAACCTTTCGCCCCGGCCTCATCCGCCTTCTTTTGGCGAACCTGGTTGATCTTGGCGTAGCTCACCGCCACGAACATTTCGAAGTCGCCGGGCGGAAACCGTTCCTCGACCGATTCGAACGGAACGGCGGGAAGGTCGAGGAACGAATCCGCCTTGAGATATTCGGCGTCCACGGTAAAGCCGGCCACCTCGTAGTCGCTGTCCGTATCGAAATAATATTGCGCGAGCTGGGCGATTTCGCCGCAACCGAAAATGACGACTGGTTTCTTGGTCATATCAGGATTCTTTTCTTACCAGCATGGTGAATTCGTAGAGGTCGTAGTCATGCAGGAGAGCGACATTTCGGGAAAAGGTCCGCTTGCAGTAATCGAAAAAACGACACGGATCCGCATAGTAGAGATCGTCGCGCATGTATTCTGCATCCGAATACGAGGTGAGGCAATTAAACGCGAAACCGCGCCGGGACATTTCTTCCATGCGGTGAATAGTCCGAAATATGTGCCCTTCCCATTCCTCCGTCGTGGCTCCCAGTTTCACGTTGAAAATACCGCTCGCCACCGTGAAATCGGCTTCCTCCGGACAAGCCGTTCCCACGGTAAACCGGTCTCCATGGCTTTCCCGAGCCGCTTCGACCATCGCCGGCGAGATGTCGCAGCCGTGATAATCGAGTTTCCATCCCTCTTTTTCCAACCAACCACAGAATGATCCGAACCCGCATCCGACTTCGTTGACGCTCAGCCTCGCGCCCGCTCCCGTCGGTGGCGGGAACAGTCTGGCCAATTGTTCGAACCGAAGCTCCTGGCTCTCGGGGCTGTTCCAGTCCACTCCCCGCGACGTGCGCCCATGAGTCGAGAACTTGCCCGTGTAGTAGTCGGCGACGCCCGCCAGAAGGGGA